>JAOMJV010000020.1 GCA_028351415.1 Candidatus Nitrosopumilus sp. | reverse complement strand
TTTACATTAGTTGGAATTTGATTAGCCAATTCTATTGTGTTTTGATTTAGAAACGGTGACTCTATTTTAATTCCTAATGCTTTTCCAATTTTTTGAGTTGGAAAATGCATTATTGAGCATAGTCTTTTAACTTCTTTTTCCAGTTCTTTTTCTGGTTTATTTACTAGAAAGTTATAACCTGCAAATAGTTCATCTGCTCCATCACCTGTAATTATTGATGTTTCATTATTTTCTTTTGCCCATTTCATTGATAAATACATCACAACATTATTGCGAATTTCAATATCGTTAAAATTTTTTAATATTTTAATTGTATTCTCAATTGCGTCTAGTATAATTGATGTAGGTACATTGTATATCGATAATGGGATTTTCATTTCTTTTGAAATCATTTGGCAATATGTTAGATCTGTTGAAACAAAGTCTTCAGAAATAATTGCAACGCTCTTTGGATTTTTTTCCTTAAGAAAATACGCGATGATTGAACTATCTAACCCTCCGGATAGTGAAATTAAATTAGATTCACAGGAATTACATGATTCTTCTAAAACTTGATATATTTTTTTAGAAATATCTTCCAATGTAATCTATTGATTTTGAAATTAAAATAGCTATGCCTAATGATGAATTTAATTTTTTATTTACTTATTGCAAACTTTAAATTCATATCTGCACCCTTGAGAAAACATGCTACTTCCTGCTGAAATTGAATCTAAAACATTAATTCCTGCATTGAGGGCAATTTTGGCTAAAAAATTGGCCCAAGAACATGATATTCGTGAAGATGAAATTTCAAAGATGCTTGGGGTGACGCAGGCTGCAATTAGTAACTATATCCGTGGAACTCGTGGTGATCCATCTTTAATTGCAAAATTGTTACAAGAAAAACAAGTTTCACAATTAATTAACGAACTATGTGATCATTTATCTTCTGATTTAGCTTATACTCCGTCTAGCCTTTCTAAATTTATTGGATTATGCAATTACATTAAATCTAGTTTATTAATTTGTGAAATACACCATAATCTGGAATCTGACATTGATGAACAAGTCTGCAAAGAATGTGAAAATATGCTTCTAAAAGGACCTGGTAGCGTTTACTAATTTTTATTTATAATTATTTCAACTGTTGATGTCATATTTCCAATACCTGCTTCTGCAACAGTATCTGATTTGATTTTTTCAATTTTGTAAACTCCTGTAGCCATTGTACCTGTAATTATATTTGCAACTGCTACTGCGTTAGGAATTGATTGACCTCGTGCTTTTAAAATTATTTCATTTTTAATCATAAGTTTTGCTAACACTTCCGTTGCAGTGAGCATTACTGGATCATTGCCGATGTTTACGGTATTTTGCATTTGATTTGAGTGTTCATTAATCTCTTCCATGAGCATTGTATAACATTAAACAATTTTCTGTTCTTTTAAGTTTTATCGACGATTGGTTCTTTATTCAAAATAATCTATTGGAATATTTTGATAATCGCCATTTGGTAATACTCTTCTAATTGTAATTGGAATTACTCTTTTTTCTAATTCTTCCATTGAAATATCTAAAGATATTCTTGCACTTTTTGGAATTTCAATAAAAGGTGGTGCTCCTAGTGATAATTGTAATGCTCTTGCTCCCATAATTCTTGCTTTTTCAAATCTTGTTAATGTAGGTGGACCAATTGTAATTTTATTTTTTTCACATGGAATTTCAACAATTTCATGTTCTTCTATTTTTTCAATAATTTTTCTTTCTTGTATTTCTGTAATTCTACTTTCAAGTTTTGCTTGTTCTTTTTCTGTTAATGGTTCTAATGCATTATCCATATTTTTTTCAATTAATTTACGATAGGTATCTAATGCTTTGTTTAATCCCAAATTTGGATCTACATCTGTTTCTATTACTTCAGCTACTGGTGTGGCTAATTCTGGTTCTGCTGGTGTATTTGCTACTTCTGGTGTAGTTTTTGATTCTTCAGGATTAGACAAGTACCGAAATTCGCTTAAAACGTTATATAATCTAATCATTTTTAAACTAAACTTGAGTATAAATTCAGTTTCACGAAAACAACTAATCTTAGACATTGGTGGAAAAGTAAAATTAAATTGTGATCTAAAACGACACTTATCTCCAAGGACTGTTGGCGTTATTATGAGATCTTTACCTTTGGAAGGTAATTCTCACTTGTTGGGAAAAAGTATTGTTTATTTTGAAACTGATGTTGATGCTGGAATTGAAAAAGCAAGATCTGAATTTAAAACTGGCGATATTGCATTTTTACCTTCTACTGGAAGCATTTGTTTTTTTGTTGGCAATGTACAATCTGCAAAAACTATGGCTCTTATTGGAAAATTTCATGGTGATGTTACTGAATTAAAGAATGTTAAATCTGGAGATGTTTTGTCTCTTTATGAAGAAATAACTTGATACAAATAATGTCCTGAATAACCGCCAACTTTCTTTACTGTACCTTTAATCGTTGCTTGTTTTAGGAATGCGTTTGCAGCAGATATTTTGACTCCTGTTTGTCTTGCAAGATCTTGAACTGTAACAACTTTAGAATTTTGAATTACTTTCATTGCTTGCTGTTCATTAAGTATAACTGTAATCTCTGCTTTTCTTACACCTGTGCTTTCACCTTTATCTTTTTTACCTTTTTTTGCATCTCTAGCTGGATTTTGTTTATTTGTACTAGTTGATTTATTTGCTCCAGCCATAAAACTAGAAAAAAATATTCCTATTATAAACGATTAATCTATCTACTTTGGGTTATCTTTAACTACTTTTTTTATCATTTCAATCACCAATTTTACGATAAATTATCACTACTTTTTTTAGAATGACCTAAAAATAATTTAATACATTTCAAGTATAAATAACATCTTGATTATTGTATGATATGGGTATTGTTTCAAAGGGTGCACCATGTAATGTTGATGGATGTGATCAGGACGGAGCCCGTTCACTTAACACTACTAAAGTAGAAACAGCTGGCTTACGAGTTAATTCTAAGGGTAAAAAAACAATTCTTTGTAAAGAGCACTATAAAGAATGGAAAAAAGAATCCAAAGATGATAGAGATCTAGAACGTGCTAGATTTTCTAAGTTTTAATCATTACTTAATTTCAGTGGGATTTTTAAAATAATCTTCCCTTAGTTTATCGTACATTTCTCCTATTCTTTTGTAGAGTCTTTTTGGTTCTCTTGATTTTTGATTACTTAGAACATAGAGTGCTAAAATTGGAAATGCTATTGTTGCATCTGCATACACTGTAACTATTCCTTCATGTGAATCTTGAATTTTCCCCCAACTCTTTCCCTCTTGTAATGTTGCACCTGATAAGCCTCCTGTATCTGGACGTGCATCTGTAATCTGTATGATGTAATCTTGACCTCCGTCATTCCTTCTTAAAATTTGATCCAATAGCGGGCCTGTTTGCTGAGCTGTATTTTTTGGAACTCCTCCGCCTAATTCCAAAATTGCTGATTTTTTTGAATCATACACAATTGCAGCTTGCTCTATTATTTCCCTAACAAAATCTAAATCGTATTTTTTATTCTCTAATCTGTGAACTGCTAAATTCAATGCTAATGATGAATCCTTTATTGTAGAAATGTATACTGGAACATCGTATTCGTATGCTGATGTCACAAAACTTTTTTCTGGATGTTTGGCAATTGCTTTGCTTCTTTTACCTAGCAAATTACAAAATTCCGCTGTTGTAAATGATTTATCTTGAAAATCATCGACAAACATTTTTTGAATTATTTGATCCTCTGCTTCTAATGTCTCATTAAATTTTATGTAGATATCTCTAATTCTTACAATTTCCTTTTCAAATAATTTCATATCATCCACATCAAAACTACCTTGCTTTACTGGCAATCCTGATGCAAAATGATCTTCATGGTAAACATTTGCACCTGTTGTGACAATCCAATCTACAAACCCTCTTTCAATCAATGTTTTGATAATTCCTCCAAATCCAACCGGTGTCAATGCACCTGACACCGTAAGACAAATTGTTGCATCCTCTTCAATCATTTTAGCATATAACTTTGCAGCCTCTCCAAGCTGTCTCCCATTAAATCCCGAACTTGCAAAAACATCTACCAAATCTTCTATGGTCATTTTTGGATCTAATTTTATGTGCGGTATATCTTTGCCATGAAATTGATGTGGATCCATTTTTACTTTGTTTTTTTCACTGTAAATAATACTTGTGTAATTATTATTTTTGACACATTCAATTAGTTTTAATCAAATATTACTTATCTAGGAAAAACTCTGTGTCATAATATGGATATTATTGATATGCATAATCCTGACCGAATCAATAGATATCCTGATTCCGTAAATATTTTATTATCTGGTGGTGCCTTCATTCAAGATGAATTTACTATATCTAAAGTAGAATTACGTCTTTACACTGAACAAACAGATCAAAAACTTGGCGTTTATTCATTAATCACTTCCTTTGTTGAAACTGACAAAGGTTCAGTTGAAATGATTTATGATGAAGGATTTCGTGGCATAGATTCTCTTTCAAGAGCTTCGTCTTTTCTAATTGGTAATTTGGGAATATCTGCATTAATTCTTAGATCTGTAATATCTCTTCGTGAAAAAACTTGTAATTAATTTAGTTTTGATAATGCCTCAAATATGATCAGCGCTTACTTGATTTGTGGATAATGCAGCATTACTTGTATTAAACAAAGACAAAAAATTAAAAAAAATTATTTCATCTGTTGGTGAATATGATATTCGAATTATTTCTAATCCTTTTGAAGCCTTAGTTGAAGCAATTATTACTCAACAAATATCTGATGCTGCTGGAAAGTCAATATCTTTAAAATTTAAAAATTTATTTGGAAAAAAATACCCCTCACCTTCTGATGTTATCAAATTATCTAAAGATGAAATAAAATCTATAGGGCTATCTAGAATGAAAGCAGAATATATTTTCGATCTATCTAAAATGATTGTAGATAAAAAACTAGATTTCAAAATTTTTAAAAAAATGTCTAATGAAAATGTTATTTCTGAGTTAACAAAAGTTCGTGGAATAGGCAGGTGGACTGCAGAAATGTATTTGATATTTGCATTGGGTAGAATGGATGTATTTCCTTTAGGTGATTTGGGTTTGATAAACGGTATAAAAAAATTATATGATTTAGAAAACCCTTCTACTGATGAAATACTTAAAATCACAAATAATTGGATTCCTTATAGGACAATGGGAACCTGGTATATTTGGCGAGGAGTAAAGAATTTTCAATTTGTTTAATTTAGGCATATGTGATGTTGAATCCTGAGTCAATACTAAGGATTTTAAACTAACGCTGTTGGGTTTTAGTCATGAGAATTCTACAACTTCACTGTGATAGCATAGAATACACTCCTACAAAAAAAGAGATTAAAAGTGCAGAAGATATTGACAACCCTCAAACCCAAAAATTAGAAGAATTAGTGGTTGTTTTTGTAGCTATGGAGGATGGTGATGATTCCAGTGTAGCTCAGGATGCTATATCTCAAATAAAAAACTCTATGGAAAAAATCGGTTGTAAAAAATTATTGTTATATCCTTACGCTCATCTTAGTTCCAATTTAGCAAAACCTTCTGTTGCTATTGCGTTGTTAAAAGAAATGGAATCCAGTGCATCTGAATTAGACGTCTCACATTCCCCATTTGGTTGGACAAAATCTTACAAATTACAAGTTAAAGGACATCCATTAGCTGAAAGTTCAAAAGTTGTAACAAAAGATACTAAAAAAACTACCCCTGATTCTGAATTAACATCTGATGCATTAGAAGGTGAATCTAAAATTCGTTCAATTTGGAAAATCATGTCTCCTGATGGAACCCTTTCTAATATTGCCGATTTCAATTTTTCAAAATATCCAAAATTGGAAATTTTAGCAAAGTATGAAGCTGCAAAACAACGTCAGGTTGATCAACCTCCGCCACATGTTGCACTAATGAAAAAAATGGGCATTGCTGATTATGAGCCTGCCTCTGATTCCGGCAACATGAGATTTTTCCCAAACGGCCGTTTGATCAAATCTTTAATTGAGAGATACGTCACTGACAGAGTCAAAGAATATGGTGGCTATGAAGTTGAAACTCCAATCATGTATGATTCTGAACACCCAAGCATGGTTAGTTATTTCAATCGTTTCCCTGCAAGACAATACAATATTGACTCTGACGGCAAAAAATTATTTTTAAGATTTGCTGCATGTTTTGGACAATTCCTGATGGCCAACCACTTTCAAATGTCTTTCAAGAATTTACCTTACAAACTCTATGAACTTACTAGATACAGCTTTAGACGCGAACAATCTGGCGAACTTGTGGGGTTGAGAAGACTTAGAGCATTCACTATGCCTGATTGTCATGCATTTTGTGCTAACATGACCCAGGCTATTGATGAAATAAAAATAAGATTTGATTTGTCTCAAAGTGTTCTAAGTAACCTTGGAATTAAAAAATCCGATTATGAAATGGCAATTAGATTTACTGAAGATTTCTATAATGAAAATAAATCTTCAATTGAAGAATTAGTAAAAAAGAATGGAAAACCTGTCTTAGTTGAAATGTGGACTGAAAAATTCTTTTATTTTGTTTTAAAGTGGGAATTTAATTTCATTGATAATCTTGGAAAGGCATCTGCACTTTCAACTGATCAAATTGATGTTGAAAATGGGGATAGATATGGAATTGAGTTTATCGATGAAAATAATGAGAAAAAACATCCAATAATTTTACACAATTCTCCTAGTGGTGCTATTGAGAGGATCATTTATGCATTATTAGAAAAAGCTGCAACTGATTCACATGAAGGCCGAAAACCTCAACTTCCACTATGGCTATCTCCTACACAAGTTAGAATTATTCCACTAAAAGACGAATTCGATAATTTCTGCGAACAATTATCTGATAAAATTTCCACTAACTCTATTCGTGTTGACATTGATGATAGAAATGAAAGTATTGGAAAACGAATACGCGAAGCAGAAAAAGAATGGATTCGATATATTCTTGTTATTGGTGAAAAGGAAGCAAATTCTGAAAATCTTAGTATTCGTGACAGACAAACAGGTGATGTTAGAGAATTATCTTTTGATGATTTCTTAAATGAAATTAAAGAACAAACAAAAGATAAACCGTTCACTGGTTTGAATTTTCCAAAATATATCTCAAAACGTCCAAATCTAATGGTGTAATTCTATTATGAGTTTTCTTGATTTATACATGAACAACAATCCGCTAATTACTGGATCTGAGGAAGGCGGTGAGCCTGCTGCTACTATTTTTGGCGTACCTTTTGATTCTACTCATTCATACAAACCTGGTTGTAGATTTGGTGCAGATGCAATCCGAGACTCTTTTAACAATATTGAAATTTTTCACCCTGAACTTGGAATTGATTTAGAATCTGTAAATATTGAAGATTTGGGAAATACTCGACATACCGTTGTTGCATCTGAAATGATTGACATGTTGAAAAAAATTACTCCTGAACTCGTTGCTAAACAACGACAACTTTTCATTTTAGGTGGTGAGCATTCCATTACTTATGGAACGTACACTAGTTTTCCAAAAGAAACCGGGTATGTTGTTTTTGATGCACATTATGATTTACGCGATGAGTTTGCAGACATTAAACTAAGTCATGCATCTTACTTGAGACGAATTGTTGAAGAACGAGGTGCAGAAAATATTTTACATGTTGGTGCGCGAGCATTTGTTAAAGAAGAATTAGAGTTTCTTACAGAAAATAAGATTAAAACAATTTCTGATAGGGAAATTAGGGATAACAAAGGACCTCAATTGCTCAAAGATTATGTTTCTACTTTTGATACCATCTACTCTAGTTTTGATCTTGATGTATTGGATCCTGCATATGCCCCTGGCGTTGGTAATCCTGAAGCAGTAGGGATAACTTCTAGAGAGTTATTTGATATGATTCATTCTTTTGAAGAAACAAAAGTAACTGGAATAGATATTGTAGAATTAAACCCATACCATGATAACGGTGCTACTGCATCATTGGCTGCAAAAATTATCTCTACTATGATTGCCATGAATTTATCTCAAAAATAACGAATCTAAAAAGATTAATCACATTTCCAGTAATTCTATTTTTAATTCTCTTTACAGTTGGTATGCTGCTAAGTAATGTCATACAACCAAAGAATCCAAAATCTACCTGCCTGATATTGGACTTCAAAGCTGTTTGGTATGTTGTTGCTAGAGTAAACATACCTAGATCTTAAACATCCTCACATTATTTTGTAATTAGGTACATTAACTAAATGCAATTCATGAAATTCTGTTATGAGCAAAGATGGATTCAACAAAGATGGTTTTGATAAACTAGGATATGACAAAGATGGTTTCAGTAGAAATGGGTATGACAAAAATGGATATGACAAAAAGGGTATTCACATAGCAACTGGCACTTTGGTTAACACTGCCGGATTAAACAAAGAGGGAAATTATGAAGCGACTGGAACAACATTCGACGAAGAAGGATATCACAAAGCGACTGGAACAACATTCGACGAAGAAGGATATGACAAAGATGGATTCAACAAAAATGGGTATTATTCAGATGGTTTCAACAAAAATGGATATGACAAAAATGGATATGACAAAAAGGGTATTCACATAGCAACTGGCACTTTGGTTAACACTGCCGGATTAAACAAAGAGGGAAATTATGAAGCGACTGGAACAACATTCGACGAAGAAGGATATGACAAAGATGGTTTTGATAAACTAGGATATGACAAAGATGGATTCAACAAATATGGATATGATAAAAATAGTTTTGACAAAGATGGTACTCACTTCGTAACTCGTACTTTGTTTAACACTGCTGGATTCAACAAAGATGGTTTTGATAAACTAGGAAAGAATAAACAATAATTGACGAGTAATGAAGACTAATCAGAGAAATAATTTCTAAGACTTCCTGCTTAATTTGGTCGCTGGATTGTATGCGGCTACACCGTTTTCTTTATGATATGGGATTTAGCTATACTGTCTAACTCTAGTTTTCTTTTGAGTTAATTGTATTTGGGACTGCCTATTCCTTTTGGTGTTTTTGGTGGTTTTGCATGTGCTTTATTCATGTGCCTCATTGTTCTTTCAGGATCAGAAAATTTCATATGACATATCTTGCATTCTGTATCGACAATATCTTTAGGTTTTTTTTTGAATAAATTCAATTAATCAGGATAAAATTAAAGTATTAATAAATTAATAATTTCTAACGTGGTTTAGCCAATACTTCTAATCGTGTGCTGAATTTGGATGTTAGACAGGATAGGTTGTCGGTATCTACTTTATTAGATGGGCTTTGAAAATGCAATCTACCTTTACTTTTCTTTGCGTCAATCATGTTATTGCTAACAGTAAACATGACTAGATCTTAAGCATTTTTGAATTGTGTTGCATTGTATTTCGACATTCTTAAGTTCTAGAACTATGACGATAATTATTGAAACCTGTATTGATTATTGCAATGGTAGCAGTTGTTATGATCGGAATGATTATTCCTAATATTTCCGCTTATACGTCTTATGATAAAAAACAAAATGAACACTGTGCTGATTTATATCCTATTTACAAAATGTTGGGCCCTGCTGAATTTAAAAAAATGTTTATTCAAGATTCTATGGCGCAAGGATGCATAGTTGAAAAGAAGATCATTGTATCTGACACTGATCTTCCTCATCTGAAGTATGATGCTCATGATTCAAATCTAAAAAACTATCCTACAGAAACATCTATTCAAGAAACTCAAGAAACATCTATTCAAGAAACTCAAGAAACATCTATTCAAGAAACAACACATGTGATCAAATCTTCTCAATCAGATAAAAAATCTACAGACGTTGATGATTCTCCTGAACCCTTATCCTTCTTTTCAAACATTTCTCGATTCTTTGATTCATGGTTTCCAGAAAATAACTCTAAAAGTAATCTAAAAGTTACTGACACGTCTTCGGATTCACTAACGGCAACTAAATCTGAAACTAAAGCATCTGCAGATAAAGCAGCAAAATTGGCTGCAGACAAAAAAGCAGCATCAGAAGCAGCAACTCCGGTAGAAGCAGACAAAGCAGATCGGATAAAAATGCAGCAACAGTATGAACGAAATAAAGCACAAGATCGTTTACAAGATTGGGCAAGCAGAGGTCATTCAGGTTCTCCAAATGTAACTGCTTTTGGAGATAGACCTTTAGGGGATTTGACAATCTCCCAACCACCACCAAGTAGTTATGGTTCAAGTGGATACAACTCACCTATACCAAGAGATTTTGATTATTCTAAGTTCAGTCTTGCACCCGAATTTGTTCCACCATCAATCTTAGATTCTAATAAACCCGTAATTCCGGATGAATATGATTTAATAGAAAAACATGGTTCTATTGTTATCGATCGTAATTTAGATATTCCAAAATTCATACCACAATTCAATCCGCCGCCACAATTCAATCCTGCTAAAGAGGCTGCTAGAAATGGATATGGTCAAAATTGGCAGCCAGAATATAGTGCTCCATACGTTCCAAATCCATTTGTGGGTGAACGGTAGAATGTTAAATAGAAATTTTGCAAGGTCTGATCACATGGATGACATTACATGGAGAAACAATACGGGAGAATGGGATCATGTTGATCAACATATTCAGGCATTGGAAAAATTACGAGTAAAACATAATCAAATTTTTAAAAAGATAGTATTTGCACAACGAGACGATAAACAAGATATCGCACAATCACATGCATCAGAATTAGTTACAATTAGGGCAGAAATTAACGCACATCTGAATGCTGAATTTGGTGGGTAGATGGTATTTTCGAATCCAATTTACTTTATTAAATGGGCTTTGAAAATGCAATCTACCTTTACTTTTCTTTGCGTCAATCATGTTATTGATAACAGTAAACACACCTAGATCTTAAGCATTTAATGAATTTGTATTATGAATTATTCATCAACAAAAACTTTTTTCAATACAGACAAAATATGATGACTGAAAGGCATCCATTCTTCAGGCTTAAATTTTAGATAATATCCAGTTCCAAGTCTATTATCCATCAATTTCTTAAAATCTTCATTTTTTTCTAATTCCTCTCTGTATTTTTTTTGCTTATCTGGCCATTTATGAAGTGTCTCAAAGACTATTTCTAAATTTCCCGATGTAGCAAATAACTTAATCAACTCTCTATTCCCTATTTCTTCAAAATGTGGTTTGAGTGCTGGATCTACACCCGTATTATAATTAAATTTAATACAAATTTTATTTAATTCTGTTTTAAAATTCTCAAAATTAATTTTTTGTTCTTCAGAGAGTGTTGTTTTAGAATATGCATTATCAAATCTATTCTGATCATTTTTTATTACGGTTGCATCTTTTTTATCTACCAGATCATCTAGATCAAATGGATATGTACTGGAAATGATTATTGTTCCATCTTTTTTTGTTGTATATTCATTAACTTCCAATGCAAAAATTGGAAGTATTTTGCCATCCAATTCATTTTCTCCATCAATAGAAGTTCTTAAATTTCTACGAATTTTGTCAATTGCTATAATTAGTATTATTGTTCCATCTTCAAAATTTCTTTTTATGTTTTGTAAACACTCTTGAGATCTTTGAGTGTCTCCATTAAAATTATTCAGTAAAATTTCGTCTAAACTTTTACCGTGAAGATTCTTTCGCCTTTTTACATCATCGCTATCAGAATCATTTGCATCTTTTATTAAATCTAAAAACTCTTGCCATCCTTTATCGTCTGTTAGCTTTTTTGCTAATTTTCTTAAGCCAAATGCATATTCTTTAATTTGACTTCTAACTGTTTTTTTATCTGAATTTTTATCAAGTTTATTCTCAATTATGTATAATTGTCCAATATCATCAACTCCAATCGTATCTGGAAAGTGATCTTCCAGCGTAATTTGTTTTGCAACTGGAATCCATTTAGATGCATTAAATCGTTCAACAGGAATTAATTTGGGATTATCTATTATCAAATTTTCTAACTTTAATTCATTAACATCTGAATGCTTACCTTTAGAACCATCTGCTTGGGATTTATCCGAAAATGATTTTTTAGTTAATGGGATGATCTCATCATTTTCTTTTTCAAATACTGTTACTGAATCCTCGGTCAATACAAATTCTAATTTTTTAAGGAAATAAGTTTTTGAAAAATTAAGCCTATTTTTCAACATCAATCAAAAACAGATTACTGTCAAATTTGCCGCGTTTTTGTCCCTTATCTCGCCTTATCTTGTCTAATTCATCAGAATTGACTCCCCTTAACTCAGAAATACGATAAATCACTTCCAAAAGATCTGCTAATTCTTCAATATCCTTGCTTTCGGAATACTCGTTAACTTCCTCAATCAATTTCTTCTCAATCTCTGCAAGAAATGATTCATCATCAAGCAGTTTTAGGTCGTATTTCTTGCCTGAATCAGCAATAATTTCAGGTATTTTGTCCCTGATTACTTTGTTGTATTTTTTGGTGTCCATAATTTTTTATTTTCTCCGTGATACCCTAACCTACAATTTTCCCACTCACTTCTCATTGAAGATTCAGAATAACCTGCCGATAACTCTAATTTTCTATTTCTCACAATTATTTTCTCTAGAAAATTCTCAGAAGAAAGACCGTCATGTTTACTGCTATTACATGTAACACATGCTGGAACCATGTTATGTTTTTCTGTAAGGTAGACATAATTCCAAGGAATGAAATGATCTTGTGCAAATTCTTTTGATGATTTTTCGCAGTAGAAACATTTACTGTTTTGAATTTTAATATTTTCTATTGAATCCTTTTTGTTCAAATTAGGTCTCTTTTGTTTTTCTTCTAGTTTTGATGGAATGCTTGGAGAATTGTTGAACTTTCCTAGAAACAACGATAATTCGTGATTCAATGCTTTAGTTAGTTGATTTTTGTGTTGTTTGACATATAGTGCATTATCTTTTGAAAATGTAAAAGTTTTTGATTTTTTTATTGGTCTGTATATGTTACAATCCTTAAGCAGTAATTGGAAAACGGTTTTTGAAATTCCATCTTTTACTAATCTGATTCGTGCATCTTTGTATTCTTCCTTACAAAACTCTTTTTTTGACACTTTATTCTTTGGTTTAAACACGTCAAATTCTTCAAAGATTTTGTAACTAAGCACGGTCATTATTCCAAACTGTTGTTTTAATTTGAATTTGTAGTAAAGTGGATGACAATAATAGATGAATCTTGCAGCAACAAATTCCAAATCAACAACTAGATTGTCTCCGTCATCTTTGACCCATTGACTTCCTTCGTCATCTCTAAAATCGCCTAGATCAAGCAATGCTTTGAGAAACATGGGCTTGTATGTCGCAACCATTGAGTTGGAATGAAAAAACCTTTCAAATTCATCACGAATGGAATTAGCCATAAATGAAATTTTCTTAATTATAATTAAACATGTATTGAGGTTTCTACCTTGGTAGATGGTATTTTCAAATCCGATTTACTTTATTAGATGGTATTTTGGGTATATTTTGTGTTAAATAATTTACGTGAAACTCTTCGTCCTGCACTTGAAAAGGTAGGAAAAGGATTTGCTGCAACTGGATTATCTCCTAACTTTTGGACTGTTGTAGGCCTCATCATTGCATTATCTTCCGCTGTTGTTTATGGGATGGGTGTTGAATTTGGATTAATTATTGGTGGCATTTTGTTACTTGTTTCTGGCTTTTTTGATATGGTTGATGGTCAAGTTGCAAGAGTTACTGGTAAGACTTCCAAAAAAGGTGAATATCTTGATTCGATGTTTGATAAAATTTCTGAAGTTGCAATCTTTTTAGGAATTTTAGTTGGTGGATATGCAGAACCATATCTTGTATTGCTTGCAATCACTTTGTCTTTGTTAGTTAGTTATGCTCGAGCAAAATCTGATTTAATTAACATAAAACTTCAGGGCATTGGAATTGGTGAAAGGGCTGAAAGACTTTTGGTAATTGCAATAATTGGAATTATTGGCTTCATGGATTATGCTGTAATTATAGTGATCATAATTGCAGGAATTACATTAATTCAAAGAATGATTTTTACTACAAAAAATATTAAAGAATAATTTACTATTTTTGGTATGTTATAATAGAAAGTAGTCATGTTATGGGAAATGTTATTTGTAGAAATAAAACAATTCTCTAAATAGCTGAAATGTTTGAATATGATATTGAAGTCTATATTCATTATTGCAATAATGGCAGTTGCCATGATTGGAACTATCATAGTACAAGAAGCAGCAGCTGAAGACGTTATAGACGAGGTAACTCAATTAACAATTAACAGTTTAGAAATTTATGAAGATGGAGATTACACTAGATATCGTGTAATCGGAGATGCGCCTGTATCTACTAATATTACATTTAAAACTACAAAACCTGACGGTTCCCCTGGAAATTATCCTGGGGGTGTAGATACAGGTAAGCCTGCATACATTGTGGACAATAAAATTGATTCTGCTAATAATTTGGTTTATGGAATTTGGACTCTGGAAGTTTGTGCACCTGAATATGATGTGTGTGTACAAGATTCATTTACAATTGATGAACCTGTTATCTTGCCTGCTGATGAAGCAATTCAAACTGAAAAATCCGTTTCAAATGAAAAATCCGCTGAAGAAGGTGGAGGTTGCCTCATTGCAACAGCAGCATACGGTTCTGAAATGGCAACCGAGGTCCAACAGCTCAGAGAACTTCGTGACAACCAATTGCTACAAACCGAATTGGGA
>JAOMJV010000002.1 GCA_028351415.1 Candidatus Nitrosopumilus sp. | reverse complement strand
GTTGGAAAAAAGGTTTTCATGTTTGAGCAATCTGCTGCAACTACACCAAAAAGATTTAGGAGAAATAGAAGATGAACATATTACAAACCCAAAACTGTCCGGAATGCAGATCATCATCATTAGTTGATGACATGCAGAATGGCGAACTAATCTGTTCTGGTTGTGGAATAGTTGTCGACGATCAGATTGCAGATTGTGGTCCAGAAACAATAAGTTCGAATCTCGAAGATAAAATGAAGCTTGCAAGAGCAACAGGACAAACAACCTATTCTCAACATGATTTGGGAATAACAACTGAGATTTCAATTAGTTCAAAAGACTTTAGTGGTAAAACCATCAACCATGAAGTTAAAAACCAAATGAATCATCTCAGAAAATGGCAACAAAGAGTAAGAGTGTCAACACCAAAAGAAAGACGACTTGCAAATGTTTTAGCAAAAATGGGCGAAACATGCGAATCACTTAATCTTTCAAAGAATGTGTTAGAAACTACTTCAATGATATACAGAAATTTAGACGGACACATAGATGTTAAAGGAAAATCAGTAGTTTGCATCACAGCAGCTACAATTTACATGGCATGCAAACAATGTGACGTAGTAAGATCATTAGAAGAAATTTGCCGAGGAATTGTTCCAGGAAAAGATGTTAAATCAAAAACAAAACTTGCAGCAAGATATTACAGAACCATGGTAATGGAAATGGGCTCATTAAAAGCTCCAGTACTAACTATGGACAAATACATCTCAAAGATAGCAAATACTACGCAGACTGAGGTTAGAGTAGAAAGATTAGCCTTAGAAATTGCTGAAAAAACAAAAGATAGCAGCATTACAGATGGAAAATCACCAAATGGGATTGCTGCAGCGTATCTGTATGTTTCATCAGTACTACTTGGACAAAATATCCTACAAAGAGACGTTTCAAGTGTTGCAGGAGTTACAGAAGTTACTATCAGAAACAGATGTAAAGAGATTCTAACAAGTCATAAACTCAAAATTACATTGAGACCATCTCTGGCCAAATGTTAACACACACCCCCCACCCCTTTTCATTTCATTATTAAAATACCAATTAGGATTAGCTAAATTTCGTCGGTATTATATAGAGAATCAAAAATATTTTAGTTATGGTAGTATTAGAAATTAGAGACCTACACGTGTCAATAGGGGATAAAGAAATTCTCAAAGGGGTCAATCTAAAAACAGGTCCTGGAGAGGTACATGCCATTATGGGCCCAAACGGTTCAGGAAAAAGTACACTAGCTTACACATTACTAGCACATCCAAAATATCAAGTCACTAAAGGTGATATTCTATTAGATGGTGAAAGTATTTTAGAATTAACAGCAGATCAAAGGGCAAAAAAAGGATTGTTTTTAGCATTTCAATATCCAACTGAAGTTTCAGGAGTAGGATTTTCTCACTTTCTAAGAACAGCATATAATTCTCTAAGTAAAGCAATGGATGGAGATGACAGAGAAGTGTTCATCACCGTAAGAGAATTTCAAAAATATCTTAAGGAAAACATAGCTAAAGTAGGATTAAGAGAAGAGTTTCTATCAAGATATCTAAATGAAGGTTTTTCAGGAGGAGAGAAAAAACGTGCAGAAGTATTACAAATGGCAGTTTTAAAACCCAAAATTTCAATTTTAGATGAACCAGATTCAGGATTAGATATTGATGCAGTTCAATCAGTAGCTCAAGCAATAAGTAAAGTATCAACAAAAGACGCAACAGTAATTATAATTACTCACTATGCCAGAATTCTAAATTTCTTAGATAAGTTAGACTTTGTACATGTATTTGCAGAAGGTAAAGTTCTACAAACAGGGGATGCATCTCTTGCACAAAAACTAGAAGCCGAAGGTTACGAATGGGCTTTAGAAAAAACAGCATAATTAAATCTAAACCAAATTTTAAAAAAATATTGATTTACAAAGTTCAAGTACAATTTTCTAAAGATTTCTTAAAAATTGAAAAAGATCAAATATCTATGGGAATTAAATCAAAACCAATCAAATGCGAGGCAAATAAAGAAATCATTAAAAAAATTGCAAAATATTTTGCAATATCTACAACAGCAATAGAAATCAAATCAGGTCATAAATCTAAAGAAAAAATCATAGAAATGTCATAGTAAATAACATGTTTTTTATTTAAATAGGGTTTTAGAAATTAAAAATTATGTCAGAAAAGAGTGAACAGTATTTTTTTAATTTCTCATTTTTCAAAGTTGATCCAAAATGGAGATGGATGGCAGATTTGGCAAAAGAGGAATCTGCAAAAGAAGTAGAAAACATTATCAAAAATTCAGGAATAATGTTTAGAACCTATTCTAATTTAGGATTACGTGATGATACAGATTTTTTGTTTTGGTTTGCAGCACCCACAGTTGAAGAAATTCAAACAGTAATTGAAAAATTATACAAAACGGTATTTGGAAAATATATCATTCCATCAATGACATATTTATCATGTACAAGACCATCATTTTATGTACAAGACCAGAAAACATTAGGTTTCATTAAAGGAGATAATCAGAAAAAACATGTCATAGTTTATCCATTTACAAAAACAAGAGAATGGTATCTACTGCCAAAGGAAAAACGTCAAGAAATAATGGATGAACACATAGCAGTTAGCAGGAAATACCCACAAATAGTACTCAATACCACGTATTCATTTGGAATTCACGATGAAGATTTCATGCTAGCATTTGAGGTAGATGATATCAGAGATTTTCAAGATTTAATCATGGATTTAAGAGAAACTCAAGTTTCAACATACGTAAAAAATGACATTCCAATGATCGTATGTGTAAAAAAAGATATCATTCCGCTAATCACAAGTTTAGGATAAGAAATACTAAAACAAAATATCAGTAATTAGAATCTTGCATAAACATAAATGATGAAATTCCAAATAAGTAAATGAGAATTGAATTACAATAAGCTAGGAAAAACAGACATCAAAGTATCAGAAATAGGATTTGGCGCATGGTCCATTGCATTAGATTGGTGGGGCAAAAAAATTGAAGAGGATGAAGCAAAAAGAATGCTCAAAAAGGCATATGATTTAGGTATTAACTTTTTTGAAACTGGTGACATGTATGGAAAAGGGTTAAGTGAAAGACTCATTGGCGAAGTTTTCAAAGATATGAGAGACGAAGTTGTAATATCTACAAAATACGGATATGATTTTTCAGAAGTAGAGCAAATAGGACACAAGGAATTACCTCAAAAGTTTGATGAAGATTTTACTCGAAAAGCATTGAGAGATAGTTTGAAAAGATTGCAAACAGATCATTTAGACATGTATGGATTACATAATCCAAAATTAAATCACATCAGAGATAATTCAATTTTTGATGTACTGGATAGTTTTGTTGCAGATAAATCAATTAGCACATATCAAGTAGCTTTAGGTCCCGCAATTGGATGGACACAAGAAGGTATGGAAGCAATGGAAAGGCCAAATGTAAGTGCAGTTCAAACAGTATACAACATTTTAGAACAATCACCAGGCAATGAATTAATGAAAAAAGCTGAAGAAAAAGATGTAGGAATTCTAGTTAGAGTTCCAGAAGCATCAGGAATACTAACAGGAAAAGTTAACGCTAAGACAAAAATTGATGAAAAAGATCACAGATCAGTAAGAAAAGGAGAATGGGTTAAAGCATCATTAGCAAAGGTAGAAGTGCTCAAACCAATTGCAGAAAGAACAGGTTTAACCATCACAGAATTATCAATGAAATTTATCATGTCAAAGAAAGGATTTGCATCAGTGTTTCCTACAGTAATTAGTGAAGAAGAAATTGTGAATTATGTTGAAATGACTAAAGGGGGATATATTTCAGCATCAGATATGAAAGAAATTGAAGAAATTTACAGTACATGGCCATCTTATGAATTAAAAGCAACACCACAAACAAACTAACTTCTAAATGGATGCTCCAATAAATTCAGAAAAAACTATAGAGATCATAGAGAGGATGAAACTTGCCAAAATTGGTAAATATAAAAAATGGCAATTGATAATTAAAAAAATTAAAAATGAACAAATCTTAAATCCAGAAGAATTAAAATATTATTCAAATTTAACTAGAATTTATAAAAATTCAAGCGTCACAACTAGAAGTAAAATCTATCACACCAAATTATCACTAGAGGATGAAAAACCACCATGTAAAGAATGTGGGAAAAATTCACTATACTATTGCAACATGAATGATCAGTATTTTTGTAACATTCATGTGGTTGGGCACGATAAAAATGAAATTTAAGCAGCAGTATCTTCTAAACTAAATGAATTTTCAACAAAATATTCAACTCGAGTTTTTTTAAATTCACGAGAACTGAAAAGGATTTTGTATTCATCAACGTTAATTTGGTCTTGAATTGTTTTAGCTACCTCATAAGCCTCATCGTGTGTTTTACAATGAATCATTGAAAATACATTGTATGGCCAATCATCGTAAGTAGGGCGCTCATAACAATGGCTAACTTGAGGAAATGATCCTAGTGTTTCGCCAACAGAAGTAATCCTATCTTCAGGAACTTTCCAGACAATCATACCATTTGCAGTGAATCCGACTTGTCTGTGTCTCAAAATGGCTGCAAATCTTCGCATGACACCTACATCTTCATAGTGTTTCATTTTTGCAAACACTTCATCTTCGGTAATACCAAGATTTTTTGCAGCCTTTACAAATGGCTCATCAATAATTTCCATATCTTTTTGTAATTCACGGATAAAATCTTTGTCTTCTTCTGTAGGTTTGAATTCAGTATTTTTAATTTCTTTCTTTTCTTCAGATGGTGCAATGTCATGTTTCTTATCATCTACCAAGTCAAGCTTTACACCTATTTTGAATAATTGTAAAGTTGGAAGCATTCTAACTTTTTTAATTCCTTTTAGAACATTAAATTTTTCAAGCTCATCATTTAGATCAGCACCGGGAGGTACAGCTAATGTAAACCAGAGATTAAACTGATGATCACGTTCATAATTATGACTCACTCCAGGATGACGATTGATTTGACTAGCTACATGATCCAATTCATCATGTTCAATTTCCATTGCAACCAATGAACTAGTGTAACCAAGTTTTCGAGTATCAAAAATTGCACTCAATTGTCTTAACACGCCAATTTCTTTAAGATTTTTCAAATTTTCTTTAATAATTTCTGGAGTAGTATCAAATTTTTTTGCAATGGCATCAAAGGGTCTAGTAACTAATGGGAACGTCCATTGAATTTCATTTAGAAGTTCCTTATCAGATTCACCTAAAGAAGACAATAAGTGAATTAATCGGAGATTCAATTAAAAATGTAGCTAGTATTTCACACAGTGATTTTTAATACATAAATAGAAACCACAGTGTTTTGGATCGATGATAATAAATCTAAATCTTGAAGGTAAAAAAATCATTATTGTAGGGGGAGGAAATGAGGCTGAAAAAAGAATAAAATCAATAGTAAATGAAAAATGTGAAATTATGGTTATTAGCGATTCTGTAAATGCCCAGATTTCAAAATTAGTAAAAACAAAAAAAATTACATTAAAAAAACAAAAAATTAAAAATATAAAATTTATTTTAGAATCAAAACCAGATTTAATAATTACAACAACAAATGATAAAAAAATTAATCAAAAAATAATCAACTATGCAAAGAAAAATAAAATAATAGCATATAGTTCAGATAATCCTGAAGATAGTGATTTTGCAAATGCAGCCATTATTGATTTTCAAAAAATGATTCAAGTTGCAATTTTCACTGGAGGTAGGAGTCCAATAATGGCAAAAAAAATTAAATCAAAAGCTGAAATTGCACTAAAAAAAGTTATTTCAAAAGAGGATATTTCTCAAATTAAAATACAAAAAATATCACGAGAACTATCTAAAGAAATTATTCCCACTCAATTTGAGCGAAAAGAATGTCTACGCAGCATCATGACTGATAGTCATATTGATCAGTTAATAAAAGACGGGCAGATAAAAAAAGCTGAAAAGCGAGCAATAGAGATACTAAAAAAATGGAAATGAATCAAAAAATCATAAATGCACGTGTAACTTTTCGTAACTCACCAATTCATATTTTAGAGAAATTTACTATCAAAGATATTGAAAACGCATATCAACAATTTAAAAAACATTCAGAATTAGATGAATGTGTAATAATTCAAACTTGCAATAGAATTGAATTATTTGCAAAATCAAAATCAGACAACATGGATAAAATTAAAAAAACATGGGCAAGCATAACAGGACTTGATGAAGAAACATTTAATGAAAATATAGAATTTGTAGAAAATCAGGAAGCAATTCATCACCTGTTAAAGTTAACGTCAGGCTTAGATTCAATGGTATTAGGTGAAGAACAAATTTTAGGCCAAATAAAAAATTCTATAACATCAGCTAGAGAAGTAAAAGCATCAGGTCAGCATCTCAACACATTGTTTGATAAGGCAATCAGAATGGGAACTAGGATTAGAAATTCTAGTGGGATTGGAAAAGGTGGAATATCAGTAGGATCAATGGCAGTAAAACTTGCAGAAGAAAATATTGATGAATTAAAAACAAAGAAAATTCTTTTGATTGGAACTGGAGAAGTATCAACCCTAGTTGCAAAATCATTACAAAGAAGAGGGTATGAATTTAATGTTACAAGTAGAACTATTGGAAGATCAGAGACATTTTGTGAAACAATGGGAGGAAAGCCAATTAAGTTTGAAGAAGTTCTCTCAGGATTTAATAGATATGATATAATATTTGTTGCAACAACTGCACCATACTTTCTGGTAACACAAGAAAGAATCACAGACGCAATGAAAAATAAAAATAATGGAATGATGATACTAGATTTATCAAATCCAAGAACGGTAGATGAAAAAGTAGCAACCATTGGAGGAGTTAAACTAATGAATTTAGATCAAATTGCAGAAATGGTTGAAAAAAACATGAATGCTAGATTAAACAAGGTGAAAAACGTTGAAAATATAATTAGAGAAGAAGTATCAGTATTAGAAGCCTCAATGAAAAGATTAGATGCAGAACCACTTGTAACGGACGTATTCAAAAGTATAGAGGATCTCAGAGAAAAAGAACTACAAAAAGCGCTACAAATGTTAGGTGAGAAAGATGAGAAAAAAATTAAAATTATTGAAGAATTAACAAAAGCAGTGGTAGAGAGTATTGTGTCAACCCCAATGAATAATATCAGAAAAGCATCAGAACAAGGTCAACCAGGTGTATTAGAATTAGCCAGTAAGTTATTTGACTATAAAAAACAGAATCAGGCTGACTAGGATTATATTTTAGCCAGAATTAATTTTAAACATGTCATTTCCCACTAAACGTCTTAGAAGATTACGAATCTCAGAGAAAATGAGAGAATTAGTTCAAGAAACCACATTAACACCCAAAGATTTCATTTGTCCAGTATTTGTTCAAGAGGATCTTAAAACAAGAATCAAAGTTGAATCAATGTCAGAAATTGAAAGATTGCCATTGGAAGAGGTAAATGATGAAGTTAAAACAATTATAGATTTAGGAATTCCTGCAATCATGTTATTTGGAATCCCAACACAAAAAGATGAAGTGGGAAGTTCAGCTTTTGATGATAACGGTATTGTTCAAAAAGCAATTAGTCAAATCAGAAAAGAATTTGGTGACAAAATAGTAATCATGGCCGATGTTTGTTTATGTCAATTTACATCTACAGGCCATTGTGGAATTATTCAAGGTGATAAAATTGATAACGATACAAGTTTGGACATACTTGCAAAGATTGCTATTAGTCAAGCTAAAGCAGGAGTAGATACAGTTTCACCATCTGCAATGATGGATGGTCAAGTTGCCGCAATAAGAAAAGCTCTAGACGATAAAGGATTTACAGATGTTTCTATAATGTCACATTCAGCAAAACATCGTTCAAATTTTTATGCACCATTTAGAGATGCTGCAGAATGTGCACCAAAATTTGGAGATAGAAAAACATACCAAGTTCCATTTACAAATGCAAGAGAGGCAATGATGGAAGTAGAAACGGACATCAATGAAGGCGTAGACATTGTAATGATTAAACCAGCATTAGCATATTTGGATTTAATTGCAGAGACCAGAAGAAAATACAATATTCCAGTAGCAGCTTATAGTGTTTCTGGAGAATATGCACTGGTAAAAGCTGCATCCAAATTAGGATATGTAAATGAAAAAGACATCACATTAGAGATTCTTCATTCAATTAAAAGAGCAGGTGCAGATATGATAGTCACATATTTTGCAAAATCAGCATCAAGATTTCTTCAGGAATCATGAGAAACGACGAACGATTTGAAATACAAAGGGCATTTGACTTATTGCCACATGTTGTAGGAGCAAGTTGGACAGCCGTATGGTTCAGAATGCAGGGGATTAGAAAACCACTAAGAGAAGAATTCAGAGAGAAAACGTTAGAATATCTAAAAATGATTGAACCGGTTTTTGATGCATACCCAAAAAATGAGGATTTTGAAGAAATTTCCAAATACATAGAATCTAGAAAAAAACTGGAATATGAAAAAATAATTTCAGGTGAAAATAATGAAATAGAAACTAGATACGATAGATATGTAGATTATGGTTAAACTTCATTTTTTAATTCTTTTAAAAATGTCCTGAGTACTTTAGTTCTTTTTTTAGCTTCAATTTTACCAGATTTTGTATTCATCATAAATTCTAGTTTGAGTAATTTATTGAAAAAATGATCAACAGCCCAAAGATTATCATCGGGATTTCTTTTAGCACAAAAAGGATCATCTATGTTGTAAAAAGGTCGATTAAGAGAACCACTAGTAGCAAAAACCCTTGCAATCCCTATAGCACCCAAAGCATCCAACCTATCAGCATCTTGCAATATTTTGCCTTCAAGAGTCTGAGGAATTTTATTTTGAGAAAAACTATGATCGGCAATAGCATTAGAAACAACAATAATTTCTTCATCAGTGAATTCATATTTTTTTAAAATTAATTTTGATTTTTTTGAGCTTTCTATAGAAGAAAGTTTAGAACGTTTACTAGATTTAGGGTATGAAACAATATCATGCAGTAATGCAGCACTAAGAATTAATTTTTGATTTGCTTTTTCTTTTTTACTTATTTTTTGAGCATTATTGTAAACTCGCATAACATGTTCAAAATCATGGGCAGGATCATTATCCATTATTTTAATTACTTCACTTTTTATAGAATCAAGGACTTTCATTTAGAATCTCCATATTTTGGGTTTAACAAATTTAATTTTTCTTTGAGTAAGTAATACGGTCCAATTAACACATGCAAATAAAATAATCAATATAATTCCAATACCATCAATTAGGAGAATTCCAGTAAGACGATCCTCAAACATTTCTAAAAAGGGAGTTAAAACAGTATTTCCAAAATATATCATTACAATATAAGAAATAGTTCTACCAATCCAAAATCCAACATAGATACCAACACTTTTTGCACGCATTAGACCGTATGTGATAAATAAAATATTACTTGGGAGAGGGGTTGCACCAAACAATAAAGACGCAATTAGATAGCCATGTTTTTTCTTATTCAAGTAAGATCCAATCATATCAAGATTAGATTTCTGTTCTTCTCCAACAAATTTTCTAAATAATCCACTAATTCTTTTTAGAAAAAATCTACCAATAGTGGCACCGGTGGCGCCAACTACAGCAAGAAGTACGATATTCAAAGTAGGGTCAAGAAGGTAAAAAGATGTCAAAACAATCCAACTAGGAGGCATTAAGATCGGTGATGCATTTACACCAATCAATATAAGAAAAATTCCAAAATAGGAAAATTCACCAAAAAGCTCAAAAATATCCAATACCATTGAAAAATTATACAACTATTTTGTTTCTAAACCCTTTGATTCATGTTTAGTCGGCAAATAATATGATAATGAACTAAAAAAACCAAAAAATTACATGTTTCTGAAAACAATGATCATCTTTTGTAAGAAATTGGATCAATCATGCAATATCTTTATAAGTAAATTATGCATAATTTACGTATGACAGAGCTAATTTGGAAGTGTTTTAGATGCAATTTATCATTTAAAGATGATAATTTAGCTGAAATACACAAAAAAATTTCAAATCACTCAGTAACTAAAGTAAAAACAATAGTTGTATAATTTTTAGAACTAATTTTTTCAACGAAGCATTAAAAAATAAAATAATAGTGCAGAGGGTGGGATTCGAACCCACGAACTCCTAAGAGAAGGGATTTCCTATATTAGAGATCTTGAGTCCCTCTCGGTTGACCAGGCTTCGATACCTCTGCAACAATACTAGATTATTCCGATATTTTTTAATTACTATTGTAATTACAGAATCATTTTTTAAGAAATTTTTTAACAAAGCTTATAATCGAAAGGGTTATTCAAAAACACATGTCAGAATCAATACCAATTTCAGAAGCAAAGAAAACCAAAAGTGGTGTCAATGTTGAAGCTGAAGTTATTTCTAAAGGAGAACCAAGAACGGTAAATCTCAAAACTGGCGGAACAGTAGATGTTTGTGATGCAGTAATATCTAATGCTGATGGAACTGAAGAAAACCAAATGAAACTCACATTGTGGGGTGACGATATCAAAGCAGTTAATGTCGGAGATAAAGTCCAAATAGAAAATGGTTACACAAATGAGTTTAAAGGTGAAGTATCCCTAACCAAAGGAAAATTTGGTAAGATGAATATCAATCCTTAATAATTTCGCTTATTATCTAATTTATTTTTTAAATCTAATATCGTTATGATTATGCCAATTAGCAGAATTAGAATTCCAAGGATAATTAAAAATCCTGAAACTATTAAAGCTAAAAGCATGTCCACCATGGGGGAATTAGGATTTGAAAATACATCAGAATTTTCAGGATCCTCAGAAAACATAACAACAGTGTCAATTATTCTAGTACCAGTATTTTCAATTTGAAAATTTAGTGTGTCAGATTGATCAATTAGAGTTGTTGTAAATAAAACAGAATCGTTTTGAATGAATTCCCCATAGGAATCTCCAAAAATATTTGAAATTTGTATGTATAACATATCACCATATTGGTAATCAATTATTTGAATTCCCCACAATAAAGGAACATCAGATAAAGAGGTAGTGTATGAGGTATAGATTACATCCCCAGGCATGATTTGAAAAGTTTCAGAAACATCATCAAACATTCCTTCAAAAAGAGAAGATACCAAAAAAGTTTCATCTTCTGAAATATCAGAAGGTACACTAGAAACTGCAATTAAAAGTGACATCAAAATCAAACTAAAACCAACAAATGCAATAATAGGCCCGTATTTTTTCATGTTAAAAATTATTGATGGTCTTAATTATTATAAAATACATTAGGCAATACTAAAAAATTTAACGTCTAGTTTTCTTTGCTGGTTTTCTTTTAGCTGCAGTTTTCTTTGCTGGTTTTCTTTTAGCTGCAGTTTTCTTTGCAAGATATTCTTTTAATTTTGATGTTGCTCTATCTAGTGTCTTTGTAATATTTTCTTCAGATTTAGTGATTCTTTCAATATCTTGTATAACCTTTACAGCAGTCTTATGACTGGTAGTTAACTTAGTACGTAGAGATGGCTTTGATTGAGTTTGTTTTTTAATTTGTGTTGTAATTTTGGATTTAAGTTCATCAAATGTGGAAACTTCACTGGTTATTTTTTTTAGTGTTTTTTGTCTAATTTTAATTTCAGAAATAAGTTCCTGAAGATGATTGTTTAATGATCGTAATCTAGCCTCAGCATTTTGTTTTTCTTCAGGAGTTTCAGCAAATTCAATTTCTTGCTCAGTTTGTTCAATTATCTCTTTTTCAGCATTAATACGGTCTTCAGCAAAAGATACCAATCTTTGAATACTTTCAACTTGAGCATTTTTTCTAGCAAGATTATCTGAAACATCTGAAACATTCTCTTTCTCAGATTCAATTTTTTTATCAACATTATGTAATCCAGTGGAAGAACGTTTTTCAATAGATTGAAGTAGACGCAGTTCGTTCTCAGCATTTTGTTTTGCTTGTATTGCTGCTTTCTTTTTTTGACGTAATTGAATTACTGTTTGTTCTAATGATTCCAATGTCTATCTCAAATAAAGGAGGAGATTAAGTTGTTAACATGATCAGGATTTGACTTTTGGGTTAAGAAAATTAACTAACATTAATGGAAAAAAGGATTTTTTTAAAAAATATTAGTGACAATAGTTTAGTAAAACCATGGATTTTCATCCAAAAGATCTGCCAATATCAAAAACTTATGATGTAAAAAATGAAAATGAGGCAATGCAAGCAGTAGAAGACATGGTAAATTTAGGATTTAAAGATAAAAAAGCAGGTTACAAAGTTTTAATGCCAAAAGAAACTAAAATTGCAAAAAGAATAGGATATACGGTTACCACGGGTGTGACAAAAGGACTTGGAGAAAAAGAGGAAACAAGAGATGTCAAGTATTGGACGTATCATCATAACGAAGATCATTTTGCAATTGTTTTAATTGATAATTCAACTCTAACAGAACTAGGTTTTTGATTTATCAAAAATTTGATATAATTTTGTTCTGTTAGCCATTACACCAGCAAGCATTATTCCAATAATGGTTCCACCAATCACATCCATAGGGAAATGTTGTAAAACGTATAATCTACTAAAGGAAATCATCGCAGGATAAATAAATATCAAGTATACACCTCGAGGGAATCGCTCAGACAAAGCATATCCCAAGATGATTGCAAATATCATAGAGTTAGCTGCATGTCCAGATGGGTATGAAGCATCAAATCCACCTTCACAAAATAATGAAAATGTATCACGGCTAATTTGTACAGGGAATTCAACTCCAAGATAATCATAATCAGGTCTATCCCTGTCAACACCACATTTGATGTATCCTGTAAGGAGAGTAGAAATTACAATTAAAATTAAAAGAGTAATTCCAACTCTACGAGTTTTTGGAATTATTAATAATATAATTGCGAACATCATCAGGTTAAAAACATCTCCAGTCTCAGTAAGATATTGCATAAATAAGTCAAAAGTAGGATTTCCAATATTCTCGGAAATGAAAAGAACTACACTTTGATCAAAATCATCAGTTAATTCAAAAAATACTAGAGATGTCAAAAAAAGGAAAAGTACAGTCAACAATACAAAAGAACGCGACCGAATATCAAAAAGCCAATTTTTCAACTAATTAAACCTCAACTAGACACATTTCAATTTACATTAATAGATAACTTTTAAAAAATAATCCGTATGATACAAACAAAATTTATAAAAATAATTATGATCGGCTCAAAGATTTTAACCAAGGATATACTAGAAAAGTTGTGAAAATACTCACATTAGATGACTTTGATCTAAAGGGGAAAACGGTGTTTGTTCGAATGGATATGAATTGTCCCATAGATCCAGAAACTAATGAAATTTTAGGTACAAAAAGAATTGAAGAGTCAATCGAAACTCTAGAGGCATTAAAAGATTCCAAAGTAGTGATAGCATCCCATCAAGGAAGAGTAGGAAATAATGAATATACAGGGATGAATAAGCATGCAGAAGTTCTCGAAAAATTAATGAATAGAAAAATAAAATATGTTGAAGATACTATCGGAGAAGCCGCACAAAATGCAATTAAAAACTTAGAAGACGGAGAAATATTACTTTTAGACAACTTAAGATTATGTGCTGAAGAGAATTATGAATTTAGACCAGAAAATGCCGCAAAAACAATAATGGTATCAAGATTATCAAAACTATTTGATCTTTGTGTATTGGATTCATTTCCAAGTGCACACAGATCACATCCGTCAATTGTAGGATTTACACAAGTACTACCAGCATGCGCAGGGCGAATTGTAGAAAGGGAAGTGAGGAATTTGGATGAAATAATGACAGTTGCAAAGGCACCGCACGTAATTATTCTAGGAGGATCCAAAGTGCCAGATAGATTAGAGGCAATAAAATTACTAATTCAAAACGGAAGAGCAGACCATGTTTTACTTACAGGGTTAATTGCAAATGTGTTCATGCGTGCTCAGGCCAGAATTAAGTCGCCACTAGGAATTAAAAATGAAGACGAAGTAGTAGCAAAAGCTCATTCATTAATTGGGGATTACCCTGACGTATTTGCAACTCCAGTAGATGTTGCAATTGATAAAGATGGTCAAAGAGTAGAAATGGATGTCAGAGAGATAGAAAAAGAAGATAAAATTTTTGACTTAGGTCCTAAAACAATTGAATATTATTCAAAATTAATTGCAGGTGCTGGAACTGTTTTCATCAGCGGTCCTGCAGGATTTTTTGAAAGAGAGAATTTCAAATATGGAACAACACAAATGCTTACTTCAGTATCAAATTCAATGGCAACGACAATTGTCAGTGGCGGACATTTAACAACGGCATTAAAGCAACAAGGGTTAGCAGATAAAATCAATCACATCAGTACTGCAGGTGGGGCATTGGTACTATACCTAACTGGAGAAAAGCTTCCAATGATGAAGGCATTGGAAGATGCTGCAGAAAAATACAGATCTAAATAGAAGATTTACAAGAAGGGTTGGGACAAGTTCTTTCTTCAGAAGTTCCAACATAGATATCGTTACTACAAGAATTACAGTGAAGTTTTTCAACAGTATCAAATAATTTTAGAAAAATAGTAGTAAAATTCTGAGCTATGTTTCGTATAAGACCAGAATCACAAAGATCATTGAACAAAAATTCAGTATCATCAATTATCCAAGAAGAATCAATATCACCATTGGATTTGAGAATTTCAAAAATTTGATCATTGGTAAATTTTGTATCAATGTCATTAAATTCTTCAAAAATAATTTTTCTTATTTGTAATTGAATTGGAATTAAAGGTGTAAAATCACTCATACTAATACAGATTCTCGGCCTCTGTTTTTAGCGTATCTACATCTGCTGTATCTTTCAAATTAGAACCAAGGTAGGTATACAATGCAGATTTTAGCACCTTAAGAGATAACAAAGCACATTTTATTCTAACAGCCTGTAAATGTTCAAGACCCAATTCACTTAAGACATCATGTTTCTCAATTTTTCTTACATCATCAAGAGATTTTCCTTTAGTAATCTCGGTTAGAACAGAAGTGCAAGCCATGCAAATTGCACAGCCTTTTCCATGAAATTTAATATCAGTGACTTTGTTATCATCAATTTTCATATCAATGTCAATACTATCACCGCATAGAGGGTTGGAATCATGAAACGTAACATCGTGATTTTCAATTTCCCCATAGTTGATAGGGTTTCTTGAATAATCAACAATCATTTCATGGTAGATGTCAGTGCCGCTCATAACTTAAACACCTTGGCCACTATATTTAATGAATTGATTAGGGCATCAACATCAGCCTTTGTATTGTAAATATAGAAACTAGCTCTAGAAGTTGCAGCAACGTTTAGTCTCTCCATCAATACTTGAGCACAATGATGACCAGAACGTAATGAAATTCCTTCTTTATCAATAATGTCAGCAACATCATGAGGATGTACATCTGCGAAATTAAATGATATGACACCGCCACGTTTTGTAATATCTTTAGTTCCATAGATTTCAAGTCCAGGAATTTTTGAAAGTTCATCTATAGCGTATTGAGTTAATTCCATTTCATGTTGTCTCACATTATCCATTCCAATTTTTGTAAGATAGTCAATTGCAGCTCCAAATCCTATAACTTCTGCAATACTTGGAGTTCCTGCTTCAAATTTGTAAGGTAAATCATTCCAAGTAGTTTCATACTTGTGAACTTCTCTAATCATATCACCGCCACCATGAAATGGATTCATTGTTTGCAATACAGATTTTCTAACCCATAAAACACCAATTCCAGTAGGAGCCAACATTTTGTGTCCAGAGAATGCAAAGAAATCACAGCCCAAAGTATCAAGATCAACTTTCATGTGAGGTACGGCTTGTGCACCATCAATCAAAGTAAGAACACCTGCAGCCTTACATTTTGCAATAATTTTTGCAGCATCGGTAATAGTTCCAAGAACGTTAGACATCAAACTAAAAGTTACAAGTTTTACTTTACCAGTTGCAAGATATTTATCAAGATCATCTAAATTTAATTGTCCATCGTCATTCATTCCAATATATTCTAATTTTGCACGTTTTTCTTGGGTAAGCAATTGCCATGGGACGATATTACTATGATGTTCGTATTCGGTGGTGACAATAATATCACCTTCGTTGATATGAGGTCGTCCCCATGCATATGCAACTAAATTAATTGCTTCAGTAGTGCCTCTAACAAAAATAAGTTCTTGGCGATTTTTAATATTAACAAATTTTGCAATTTTATCTCTAGCTCCCTCATAAGCTTCAGTTGATTCTTCAGCAAGAGCATATACTGCACGATGAATATTTGCATTATGGTTTCTATAGTAATCAGTAATAGCGTCAATTACCTGATTAGGCTTTTGAGTTGTAGATGCATTATCCAGATAAACAAGACGTTTGTTATCCCTAACAGTTCTTTTTAGAATTGGAAAGTCGTTTCTAAGATTTTCAAAAGAGTCTTCAGTACTTTGCAATTTTTAAACCTCCACAAAAATTTCGTTGTTATCAATTTTAACTGGATATACTTTAAGAGCAGTTTCAGCTGGAAGGTTATTTGGCTTACCATTAACTAAATTAAAAACTGAAAGATGTAATGGACATCTAACACCTTCTTTGCTCAGAAATCCAGTAGAAAGATCTGCATCAGCATGAGTACAAATTAAATCAGTAGCATGAATTGTGCCATCAAGATTTGCTATGAGAAGTTTCATATCATTTTTAACAAAACCAAATAATTCGCCTTTTTTCACTTGATCTAAGTTGCAGGCTTTAATCCATTCAGACATAAGAATCACCGATACTTGTAGTGTTGCTCAACTTCAGAATTTTCATCATAACGAGTTTCTTCAATTTCAACAAACTTTGCTAATTCCTCATCTGTGTTAATAGTAAGTTCACGATTGTCCCATTTAGATTCAATAAGATATGCAATCCATGCTCTAACTTGAAAAGACATTTTTCTTGAAAGAGGTTCTAAGAAACCCTCGACAATAGTTCTTTCAGCTTCTGCATGACTAAGACATCTAGTTTTTAGATAGAAGAGTTGCTCCTCGTCAATTTGTGCAACAGATGCAGAGTGAGTTGCTTTTACATCATTGGTAAATATCTCCAATCCAGGAATTGCGTCAGATTTTGCATCAGGATCTAATAAAATTGAACGGCCAGATAAGAAAGAATTTGATTTGGATGCATTCTCCTTAATTCTAATCATTCCTTTGAAAAGAGATTTAGACTTATTTCGAAGAATAGATTTTTCAACTACACGCCCTTCAGTAGATGGACTTTCGTGATTTACATTAGTTTGAATGTCAAATGATTGTTCATTATTTCCAAAAATAACTTCAGAGTCATTTGAAGATGCACCAGAACCATTAAGAAAATATTCAATTTTATATCGAGATAGCATTGAACCAAATAATCCAGAATACCAGTTTACCTTAGCATCTTGTCCCAGGTCAGTACGTTTTGTTGAAAAAGTTACAGCATGTTGGTCCATCATTTGTAAAGTAGTAACATCCAATTGAGCATTTGCAGCGACATTGGTGTTCATTAATTCAAGATATGCTTGCTGCGTTTGAATATTTGCAGAATATAATTCTTGAACAAGTGTAGATTTACTGCTTTCATCTGCAAAAATAATATTTCTAGAAATTGTTGAATGTCCATCTTCAGAAAGACACGTCAAAAAGTAAATTGGTTTATCTAAAATAAAATTACGTGGTATGTGGATAAATATTCCAGAATTAAAAGCAGCATTATTCAAAGCCGTAAATTTATCATCACCAGAATCTGATGCCTCTAATGCCTTTTTTACTAATTCAAAATTATTTTGAATAGCGTCAGAGATTGAAGAAATTACAAGTCCTTTTGATTTTAATTCATCAGGTAGATTAATTCTATGAATATTAGTTCCAATTTGAATAATACAAATTTCATTTTCTAATTCACCTAATCTTTTCTTAAGAAAAGCAGGTACTGTTTCAGTAGTAGTGTTTGAAAGGGATACTTTTTCTGGATCCATTTTTTTTGCATCAGTATACTTGTTGTATAACGGAGATGTCTCAATTGGAAGACTATCATAAATGGATAAAGAATTTTTTCTATAATTTTTTAACCACTCAGGCTCATTCATGGATGAAGAAATTTCTTCAACATGAGAAGTATTTAGTTTTGAAAGTATTTCTTGAGACATGATTAATCAGATAAAGATTGGGAGTTTATCCCACAGAGTCATCCATTTCTAATTTAATGAGTCTGTTTAATTCAACTGCATATTCCATTGGCAATTCTTTTGTAAATGGCTCCATAAACCCGTTAACGATTAATGATAATGCATCTTCTTCACTAAATCCTCTAGACATAAGATAGAAAATTTGTTCATCTCCAATTTTTCCAACAGTAGCCTCGTGAGTGATTGTTGCATCCTCTTGATCAATTACCATATACGGGTAAGTATCAGTTTTTGAAGTATCATCCATTAACAATGCATCACATCTAACAGTGGATTTTACACCAGTTGCACCTTTTGCAACATTCAACATTCCTCTATAAGTTGAACGTCCATCTAATCTGCTTACAGATTTGGATGTAACTTTAGAAGTTGTGTTTGGTGCAAGATGTACCATTTTAGCTCCAGTATCTTGGTGTTGACCTTTACCTGCAAATGCAATAGATAGTGTTTCACCATAAGCTCTTTCGCCCATAAGATACACACCAGGGTATTTCATTGTTAATTTACTTCCAATGTTTCCATCAATCCATTCAACGGTTGCACCTTCGTATGCATAAGCACGTTTTGTTACAAGGTTGTAAACATCAGAGCTCCAATTTTGAATAGTGGTGTATCTTAATTTTGCATCTTTGTGTGCAACAAGTTCAACAACAGCAGAGTGAAGTGATTCAGAAGAATATACAGGAGCAGTACAACCTTCGATGTAATGTACTTCTGCACCTTCGTCAACAATGATTAGTGTTCTTTCAAATTGACCAATGTTTTCTGCGTTAATTCTAAAGTATGCTTGTAAAGGCATGTCGATATGAACACCTTTTGGAACATAGATAAATGAGCCACCACTCCATACAGCACTGTTTAGTGCTGCAAATTTGTTATCCTCTGGAGGAATAATTTTACCAAAGTATTTTTTGAATAATTCAGGATGATCAATTAAGGCTTGGTCAGTGTCTAAAAACAAAACACCTTGTTTTGCTAAATCTTCTCTTAAACTGTGATAGACAACTTCAGATTCGTATTGTGCACCGACACCTGCTAAAAATTTCTTTTCAGCTTCTGGAATTCCAAGTTTATCAAAAGTTTTTTTGACATTATCTGGAACGTCATCCCAATCTTTTGCTACACCATCAGATGCTTTGGCATAATAATAGATATTTTGGAAATCAATAGTACTAAGATCACCACCCCAAGTTGGCATTGGTTTTTGCATAAAAATTTCATAAGAACGTAATCTGAAATCCAGCATCCACTGTGGCTCGTTTTTCATTTTACTAATTTCAATTACGGTGTTTTTGGAAATTCCTTTCTTACTGAGGTGGACATACATTTCTGTAGAGTCTTTAAAATCATATTTTGTATAATCGATATCTAGGTTTTCTGTTGTCATGTCAAAGATAACTCCGTTATATTATAAATACATGAGGAAAAATAGGGAGAGCTAAATAGCTTAAGCTAAATTTTGATTAGATCGGGTCCAGAGTAGTCTTCATAGCATCAAAAGCACCTGCAACAGTATGAACCTCGGCAACAGTATTCTTAACTTTGAATTTTTTTAATTCGTCCGAAGTGAAGGGACCGATTGAAACTACCGATGATTTTGTAAGATTATCAAGTAATAGATTCATAGCATAGTCTTTAGACATTATTTCAAAAAAACCCCTAACAGTTGATGCGCTGGTAAATACAATGCCATCAACTTTATTTTGAGAAAATAGTTCTCTAAATCCGTTCCATTGAGTAGTGTCTCTAAAAGCACAAACATCATACAGATGAATTTCCAACACATCAATTCCAATTTTGGAAAGTAATTCTTTTAGAAAAGGAGTTGACGCACCGCTACGTGGAACAATAACTTTTTTTCCAACAGCATTAAGTTTTGTAAATTCTTCACCCACACCGACTGATGAAAAAGTTGTAGGTTGATGATTTACTTTAATTCCTTCAGCCTCAAGTGTAAGAGATGTTTTAGGTCCAACAGACATTACAATAGTATTGGCAACTGCCAATTGTAGTTTTTCAAGTTTTCCTAATTGCTTGGCAGTATTAAATAATAATTTTACAGCTTTTGAACTCATAAAAACAGAATAATCAGGATTGTATTTAGAAACAGATTCTAAAAATTCATCAACTATTTTTTCACCTTTACTTACCAATTCTATTGTAGGTAAGGGAACAGGAGTGGCATTATTTTCTTTTGCAAGTGAGATAAATTCTGAAGCGTCATCTTCTGAACGAGTTATGGCAATAGTTTTTCCACTAAGCATTATTTCCACCCAATAACATCAGATAGATCAACCACCCTACCAACAATTATATTTGTAGGAGGAGTAATTTTGTTTTCTTTAATTTTTTTTGCAATATTTGTAACATTTCCTTTTATCATTTTTTGTTGTGGAGTTGTTCCATTTTGAATTACAGCTACTGGCATTTTTTTATCCATACCTCCCAAAATTAGTTGTTTACAAATAATATCAATTCTAGACAAGCCCATCATTATAACAATAGTATCCACGGATTTTGCAAGATTTTTCCATTTAACAATTTCTTCTTTCTTTTCAGGATCTTCATGACCCGTAACAAAAACAACGGATGAGGCATATTTTCTATGAGTTAAAGGAATTCCAGCATAGGTTGCAGAACCAATCCCAGAAGTAATTCCAGGAACAATTTCATATTTTATTTTATGATCTTTGAGAAATTCAGCTTCTTCACCACCACGTCCAAAAATAATTGGATCTCCACCTTTTAGCCTAACAACATTTTTTTTAGATTTTGCGTATTCTACCATTAAATCATTAGTGCCTTTTTGATGAGTGGTGTCATCACCTACCGCACGCCCAACATAGACTTTTTTTGCAGTTTTAGGAATCATAGAAATAATTTTTTTGCTGACTAGCCTATCATACAAAACAACATCAGCTTTTTCGATCAATTCAACAGCTCTTAGAGTAATTAATTTGGCATCTCCAGGCCCTGCTCCAACAAGATATACTTTACCAGTCATGTCGTATTCCATTCATCTACTTTCTCCCTCCAATTTAATGCAAGATCATTAATTCCTTTACTACGCAATTCCTCACCAACTAATTTACCCAATAATTTTGGATTATTTTTATCTCCAGAGCGAGTTACTTGTAGAGATTGTTCACCATCAACAGAAAATGCATATACAGTTAATGTCATTTTAGAGCCATCGGACGTAGCATATGCACCCAAAGGAAATCTACAACCAGAATCAATAAAATCAGATAAAGCACGTTCAGCCTCAATTTCCAATCTAGTATCAGGGTCTTCAATTTTTTTTAACATTCTAATTGTTTGAGAGTCATCAATCCGTGCAACAATTGCAATAGCACCTTGACCAGGTGAAGGAGAGAAATCTTCAGTAGATAAAGAAGTAAAGGTCACATCAACTCCCAATCTAGAAATTCCTGCATGTGCAAGCACTATAGCATCATAATTATCTCCAGATATTTTTTTAATTCTAGTTTCAATATTACCTCGAATAGATTTAACAGTGACATCAGATCTTTTTCGCCTAACCTGAACAGCACGTCTTAAAGAACTAGTTCCAATTACAGAGTTAGGTTTAATCTCATCTAAGGACGAACCATCAGATGAAATAAACACGTCATTTACTATTTCACGTTTTGGAACGGATGCAATTATAAGATCATCATCCAATTGGGAAGGAACATCTTTTAGACTATGTACTGCAAAATCAATTTCTTTTTCTGCAACGGCTTTATCAATTTCTTTTTCAAAAATTCCTTTTTGATCAATAGCAAATAAGGGTCTCGTATCAGTATCACCCTTAGTAGTAATTGGTTTAATTTCATATTCACAATCAGGGTTTACTTTTTTTAATTCTGAAATAATCCAATTAGTTTGAGCCATAGATAATTTACTGCCCCTCGCACCAACTACATATTTCAATTTTTCACCGACTTTAATGCAGCATGATATGCATCTAATGTTTTGTTTAAATCATTTTGAGTGTGAGCATCAGATAAAAAAACAACTTCAAATTGGGAAGGCGGAATAAAGACACCTTGTTTCAATAAAGTTTTAAATAATTTTTGGAATTTTTTCCCATTTGCTTTTTTTGATGTTTTGTAGTCAGTTACAGGCGTATTTGTAAAGAAAATTTGAAACATTGATGCCGTAAAATTGATTTGATGAGGAATTTTCATATCAGTAGCCATATCATCCAATTCTTTACAAAATAGTAAATTGAATCGTTCAAGTTTTGAGTAGAGCCTATTTTTAATTTTATTTATTGTCTTTATAGAACTAATTGCAGCACTAACAGATACAGGATTTCCAGCAAATGTACTTGCTTGGTAAACATTTCCCCCAGGAGAAAGTAAATTCATAATTTCTTTTTTACCACCAACTGCAGATATTGTAAATCCGTTACTCAAGGCCTTAGCTAAAGTTGTAATATCAGGTTTAATACCAAAATATTCTTGTGCTCCACCAGGTGATACTCTAAAACCAGTAACAACCTCATCAAAAATTAATGGAATATTATTTTCTTTAGTAATTTTTCTCATATCTGAAAGAAAGTTTTTTTCAGGTAAAATTAATCCCATGTTAGCTAAAATTGGTTCAACTATAACACCCGCAATATCTTTATTTTTAGAAATTGTTTTTTGCAGATCTTCAATATTGTTATACTCTACAACCAAGGTATTCTTTGAGACCTCATCTAATCCCCCATCAGAAACAGAAATACCATTATGTGCAGAACCAGAACCTGCTTTAACTAAAACAGAATCATGTGCACCATGATAACACCCCTCAAATTTAATAATTTTTTTCTTTTTTGTAAAACCACGAGCTAATCTAATTGCAGTCATTGTAGCTTCACCACCGGTATTCATTAATCGTACTTTATCCATAGAAGGAAAATTTCCAATAATTAATTTAGATAATTCAATCTCAGATGCAGTTGGAGTACAATACAAAGTTCCTTTTGAAAGTTGTTTAGATACAGAATTCATAATTTCTTTTCTACGATGTCCTAAAAGTAAAGCACCATAGGCATTACAGAAATCAATGTAACGTCTATTATCTTCATCCCAAATATATGCACCATTTGCTTTTTTTGTAAAAAACGGATAAGGTTCAAAATACCTAACAGGGCTATTTACGCCTGAAGGAATTACTTTTTTTGAATCATTGAATAATTTTCTAGATGCAGACATAATCAATCTACAATACGGTCATTATTATTCCTAATTTGTGCCCTTTGTGCTTGAAATTTTCCACGAAATAGAAATGCAGCAATCAAAGTGCCAATAAAGGGCGCAGTCAAATATAGCCATAAATCACCAAAAGTTCCAGATAATAGTGCTGGCGCAAGTGCCCTAGCAGGATTCATAGATGCACCAGAAATGAAAGCTAAAAATAAAATATCTAATGCAACAATCCCTCCAATTGCAATACCACTAAATCCACGTAAACCTTTTGTGTATACAACATAGAAAATTACACCCATTAGCATTGTAGAAGCTAAAACTTCTACGGGGAATATTATAAAGATTGAAAAATCATAATTAGGTGCATTAGCTCCAAGATTTGCTTTCTCACCAAGAAAACTTAAAACAAAAAGAGAACCCAATAAAGCTCCAATAATTTCTGCAATTAAATAATATAAAACTTGAATTTTTGTGATATGTCCTGTAACATAATATCCAAGGGTCACTGCAGGATTAAAATGAGCCAAAGAGATTTTTCCAAAAGAATAAACTCCAATCAATAATGCAATAAATGGTGCAACCGCTGCAAAAGGAATTCCCAAATCACCATCAAAGAACTCAACGTCATAAACAATAGAACCGGTTGCAAAAACTACAAGAATAAAAGTTCCAATCAACTCTACGGTAAAAATTTGTAAATTGGAATAAGTCATCAATCATCACATTCAAGAGAATCAAGTAAAATCAAAACATTATGTTTAATCTGATCACGAATTTTTCTTACATCGTCAAGAGATTTTCCTTTTGGATCATCCATATTCCAATCATCCACACCTTTTACAAATAATGATGGGCATGATTCTTTATCCATGCACCCCATATTGACAGTTTTATTAGAATTTTTAATCATGGATATTGACAATGATTGCGGTTGTTGATTTTTCAAATCAATTCCAATTTCATTCATTGCAGAAACAACAACAGGGTTAAGATTGGGGGATGGGGAGGTTCCAGCACTAATAACATTAAATTGATTTTTAGCATATTTTTTAAAAAATGCTTCAGCCATCTGACTCCTTCCAGCATTTTCTACGCACACAAATAGAATATTTTTAGGTAAATTCACAATATAACATAAATATCAGTTTATATAAATTTAAATTGATATGAATGGAATTAGTCTTTTAAAATGTATTTGTGATGAAACCAGATTTGAAATTTTAGAATTATTACAAAAAAATAATGAATTATGTGTCAATGATTTTGTAAATGAATTAAAAAAAGATCAACCGTTAGTATCACATCATCTAAAGACATTAAAAAAATGCGGCATTGTCAAATCAAGAGATGAAGGAAAAAAAGCAATGTACATGATTTCAAGTAATCAATTATCAGAATTAATCACAAAAGTTAAAAAAACATCAAAAGAAATGCCGAATCTTTGTTTAGACGAAGGATGTTGTTAAAATTTTTCAGTACGCAATACGCCAACATCACTAACATAAAGCACTACAGCAAAATTTGCAAATAAAGTTCTAGAAACTTCCTCAACAACATCCTGCAACTTTTCTTCACGTAAAATTATTTCAATTTTAACATTTTTTTCATTTGTTAAACCCTCACTACGTAATCCACGTGCACCGCTACCACTTACCTCATAAGTTGTATAACCAGTAATTTTGTGCTTGCTTAGAATTTCTATAATATTTTTTTGTGCAAGAATTTCACAAGTAATTGTAAGTAGTTTTACAGGATAAAGTTTCATATTAAATCCTTTAACGAGTAACGGAATAAGTCTATCGATCCTTCAGGATCATGCAATAATGAAGATACTGCAAACATGATTGGCAATAGGACAATGATATTGTATGGGAAAGTAATTCCCAACGCAGATGTAATGTAAAGGCTAGGATTAGCTTGTGGAATTGCATTACGCAAAACAGCTGGAGCTGCGATAAATGAAGCACTGGCTAAAAGAAGTCCAAACATAACGGAGCCTCCCATGCTGAGACCCATCAAAGTGGCAACTACAACTCCAATAATTCCATTAAAAGTAGGCATGATTATAGAAAATGAAATAAGAAAAATGCCAACTTTTTTGAGATCATCCAATCTCTGACCTGCAATGATTCCCATTTCAATCATAAAAATCACAATTGCCCCGGTAAACAAATCATCAAAAACAATTTTGATAGGACCAAACCCCTCTTTACCAATAATATATCCAATCACAATACTACCAAGTAAGATAACTATAGCTTTGCCAGTAACGGATTCACGTAGTATTTTGGAAAGTTTTACTTTTGTTTCGTGTAATCCGACATCAATATCAGATTTAGAATCAGTAGTGAAAGATTGTTTTTTAGCATTAATCTGTTTAGATACTGCCATATTTGTCAAAAAGATTGCCAAGATAAACGCAACAGGTTCTAAAACTGCTAAAACAGCTGCAAGGTAACCCTCAGATGTTACTCCCTGATTTTTAAGAAAAGATAATCCAACTGAAAAGGTTACAGCGCCTACTGCACCGTAAGTAGATGCCAATGCATAAGAGTCAAAAATATTGAATTTTCCTAATTTACGTAAAATTTGATAATGGTTTAAGGTAAACAACAATGAAAGTGCAATTGCAACCAACATAGGAACAAGCATATTTTCAAATCCAGTAGTTCTCATCTGGATTCCTCCATGAAGTCCAATTGCTGCAAGAAGATAGATTGGTAAGAATTCAGATATTGCCTGTGGAATTTTTAAATCAGATTTTATTCTTGCTGCAATTATTCCAAATAGAAAAAATAGAACTATCGGAGTAAGAAGATTCGATTGGATTAGTTGTAAAATATCCATTAGTAATGTTTGTGGAAAAAATTGCTGAAATAAAAATCAATGTAAACTATACAAAGAGATGAATCAGATAAGTAAATCCAATTCCCAATCCAGCTGCACCAGGGATAGTAATTATCCATGAGAAAATAATTTGTCTGCTTACTTTCCATCTTACAGCTCGTTTTCGTCTAGCAGCACCAGATCCCATAATTGTTCCTGTAATAGCATGAGTGGTACTGGCAGGTATTCCCAATACTGCAAAAGCTGCCAACATTATACCGCCACCTGTTTCTGCTGCAAATCCTTGATATGGTTTAAGTTTAGTAATTTTAACTCCCAATGTTTTGATTACTTTGTATCCACCAAAGAAAGTACCAAGTCCCATGGCAGCTGCTGCAGCAAAAATTACCCAAAGAGGTATGTCAAGTTCAGGAATCATTCCTGTAGAAAATAAAATTAAAGCAATAATACCCATAGTTTTTTGGCCGTCATTTGCACCATGAGTTAAAGCAAACCATGCTGAAGAAATAATTTGCAATCTACCAAATGTTTTGTTTACAGGCGCAGGTTTACGATTTGCAAATATTGTTATTATTAAGCCAGTTAACAAAAGACCAACAATTAGTCCTCCAATTGGAGCAATTACAATTCCTGCAAAAACTTTTGATAATCCACCATAAACTAATTTTTCAAATCCTAATCCTGCAATTCCCGCACCCATTATTCCACCTACTAAAGAATGACTGTTAGAAATTGGCAATCCAAAATAAGTACAAAGTGTACTCCATCCAATTGCACCTGCCAATCCACCTATGATTATGTACACGGTAACGTCATCGGGTTGAACAATTCCTTTTGCAATTGTTGTTGCAACTGCAACTCCAAAAATTAGTGGACCAATGAAATTCATTATAGCAGATAAAGTTACAGCATGGAGTGGTTTTAAAACACGAGTCCCAATTACTGTGGCAACTGAATTTGCAGAGTCATTAAACCCATTTACAAAATCAAAGATTAATGCTACTATAATTGCGCCTATTGCTATCTCTAACATCTAATCATCTCAGGTATATTTCAGTACGATATCTTCAACAACATCTGCAACATCAACACATCTGTCTGAGGCAGTTTCCATCGTTTCGTAGATATCTTTTAGTTTGATGATTTTAATTGGATCATCACTTTCAAATAGTTCTTTAATTGATTCCCGATACAAATCATCAACAGTGTGTTCAATATCACTAGTATTTCGGCAATGTTGAATCATATCTTTAGGATCTTTAATTCGTTGTAATTTTGAAACCATATATTCAACTTCTTTGGTAGCCTTGACCAACTCTATGGCCATTTCTTTACAGTATGGTGGAGGAGAAGTAATTTTGTAACTATACACTCTAGCAGCAATACCATCCATGAAATCAATCACATCATCTATTTTTGATGCAATTCTTTGCATGTCTTCACGATCTAATGGAGTAATGAAAGTTCTATTTAGTTCAGAAAAAATATCTCTTGTTAAAACATCGGCTTCTGTTTCAAGTCTATGAATTTTTTGAGATTGTTCAGCATTATTAAGGTCATCAAATAAAACAACAACTGCTTCAGAGGTTTCAACGGATTTTTTTGCTAAATTAGTTAAAAGTGATAAAAGTTCTTTTTCATTAGATTTTACCCATGATAACCATTGTCCCATAATAAGATCAAGTGTGTTTTGATGTTAAGGTTCATCCTCATAAAGTATATTGTTCTATATAGAAACAGTTGATCGCAAATATTTTTCTTTGAGGGTATTTTGGAAAAAAATTAAAATGGTTTGTTTACTTCTCGAGTAAAAACATAACTTGTAACGGCCACCATAGCAAGTACAAATCCAAACAGCACAGCAATACTGATCCATATAGGAACACCACCTTCAGAAACACCAGTCATTAATTCTCTAACCAGTAAAACAGTGTAGGTAACAGGGTTTAATTTTGCAATTACTGCAAGCCAGTTTGGCAATAATTCTAATGGGAATAATGCAGGGCTCAACATGAACAATGGCATTCCAAGTAAATTTATCATCCCCCAAAAAGTCTCTTGAGACTTTGCAGTTGCTGCAAGAGTAACAGATATTCCAGAAAACCCCAGTGAGAATAAAATAACAATCCCCATTATTGGAATAATCATCAAAGGGTTTGGAAATGTGACACCTATTGCCAAAGCAATTCCAATAATCAAACTTGCCTGTAAGGCAGCAATTAAAGAAATAGCAGACATTTTTCCCAAAGCAATTGCAGAACGTGAGATTGGAGAAGTCAATGCCTTGTTCATAAAACCATACCTTCTATCCCAAAGGGTGTTAACTCCACCAAAAATACTTGTAAAAATGGCAGTCAAAATAATAACGCCAGGAGCCATAAATTCAATATATTCGCCTTCAAATCCTACAGATTGAATTAATGGTTGAGTTTCTGAAAAAATATTTCCAACTACAATTATCCAAATGGCAGGTTGAATTAATCTAATTAAAACTCCACTTCTAGATTTTTTGTATCTCTTTAACTCACGCCAAAAAATCGTATATGTATCATACATGATACTGTTCATGCCCTCAACCTCTTCATTTTTGCATGTTCGATTTTTCGATTAAACTTTGATTTGTCATCTCTAATTTCATGTCCAGTGTAAGAAATGAAAACATCATCAAGTGTGGGTTGTGTTAGAGATAGGGTAACAATTTTAATTCCAAGATCAGATGAAATTTGAAAAATTTTTGGAATGACTTCTGTTCCATTTGAGGTAAAAAGAATTAATTTTAAATTTTCATCGTTAATTTTTTTGATAAATTCAATCTTGTTTAATTCTGCTAAAAACAAATCATGATTTTTACTATTTTCTATAACTAGTGAAATAATTTCGTTACCCAAAGCATTTTTCATATTTTCAGGAGAATCAATAACTTGAATCTTACCGCCATCTATAATTCCAATTCTATCACATAGATTATCTGCCTCTTCCATATAGTGAGTAGTAAGAAAAATAGTCATTTCAAATTCAGTGTGAATTTTTTTAATATATTGCCAAATTTTTCGCCTAGTTTGAATATCCAACCCTACAGTAGGTTCATCAAGGAACAAGACTTTTGGATGATGTAAAAGCCCTCCAGCAATATCCAATCTCTTTCTCATGCCACCAGAATATGTAACGACAGCTTGATGCTGTTTATCTGAAAGTTCAATTAACTCCAAAACCTCATCAATTCTTGTATTAATTTCATTTTTTGGAATATGGTTTAATTTTGATTGTAGTAATAGATTTTCACGGCCAGTAAGATATTCATCAACGGTGGTTTCTTGCTGAACAAATCCAATATTCTCTCTAACATGTTTTGGATCTTTCATTACGTCAAAACCTGCAATCAAAGCTTTTCCAGATGTGGGTTTTAGTAAAGTAGTGAATATCATCATTGTTGTACTCTTTCCAGCACCATTTGGTCCTAAAAATCCAAAAATTTCACCTTTTTTTACTGAAAAAGAAACGTCGTTTACTGCAACTAAATCTCCAAAGGATTTGGTAAGAGATTTTGTTTCAATAGAAGACAATAATTCGATTTCCTTTGGCAATTATAAATTGCTAAGTATTACATCATAATCCAATCATAAAAAATTTAAAAAGAGCATTTTGAGAACAAAATACATGAAAGGGTTATGTCAAAAATGTCACTCATCAAATATAGAGATAACACTTGAGGATGGAATGCCTGTTTGTGTGAAGTGTGCAAAAAAGTAGAATATAATAAAAAAGGAACTAATAGAACTATTCAGATAAATGAAATTCTCATTTAGTTATTCTTAGAATAGTTTTGTAGGTATTATCATTATTTGAAATATCAGAAATTGCCATCAATGAGGTTAAATTACTTGATAAAATATCAGATACATGGAAATAGTAGAAGAACGATTCAGGCCAATTTTAGTTACAAAGGGAAGAAAAACAGGTAAGGCGCATTCAGTATGGTTAAGAGCAGTAAAATATAATGGAAAAATTTATTTTTCAAGACATCGTCCAGACGGAGATTGGTTTCAAAATGTAATGGCAAATTCACAGGTAAAAATTCAATACAACAACACAGAATTCACAGGAAAGGCATCACTAGTTACAGATGAAAAATTAAATCAAAAAATTTCACAGTTAAAGTATCCAGGAGAGAAACGAGCTGATGAAAAAAGAGTCGCCATAGAAGTTACACTAGATTCAGTTAACAAATAAAAATTTGCAGTGTATTAATTATAAAATAATTTTAATTAGAAAATATCCTCATAAACAATTGTCTGGTTCTTTAATTGTTTATCAAGGGTTGGCAAATATTTCATTATACAGTAATTAACAAAATCACTAAATGAGCGAATACGGTAATCAGATGCTAAAACCTCATGATGTTTATCATAATATTGTTCTAAATTGTATAATGTTCTTTTTTGTAATGGAACCAATCTATTACGTTTAGTAATAAATTTTGGAGTTACAGGAATTTCATCTTCAGATTCTACTTCAGATTCTCCTTTTAGAGTATTAAGATCAATTGTTTCTTGCATTTCAAAGACAAAAATTTTACTTTTGATTGATTTTGGAAGGCCTGAGTTTTCAGAAATTATATCTACAACTTCTCTTGCAACTTTATCAGACATTGCCAATTCAATTTTTGCAAGCATAGTAGATCGAACTACAGAGCCACCAACTCTAGATCCTTTTGATTGACTTGTAAATCTACTATCTTCTAAATTTCGTTTATCAATAATATCAATACCCAAAGCATCTAATTTTTCACGAATTGCAGGGTAATTTTTTCGATTAATTATGGCTTCAATCTTTTTCAATAATTTTGAGCATAACTATTATCTTTTTAAAGTTAATGGTAATTTCATAATAATATAATTTGTAATCAAATGCATATCATTTACATATCATTTTTACATCAAATTAAATAAAATTATCGTGTTTGTGACTAGCCATAAGATTCAAATTTGACTTCGTAACTTCCATCCTCACGTTTATTTTTTTCAGTTACAAAGTTTTTTGCTTTCAAATAATCCATAACGCCATCAATAGTTCCTTGCCATCCACAAACATAGAATATCGTATTGTCTTTAGTAATTTTTTCACCAACTAATTCCTCAAGCGGAGATTTACCACTATCGCTAGTTCTCAAAAATTGTTCAATTCTACCCTTATGACCATGCCATGCACGATTAGTCCATTCTTGTGGTCGGCTAATTGCTGCACGATATTTAAAATTCCATTTATCAGTACCTTTGTCAATACTCTCATTTTCTAAATCAGTCAAGAGTTGCTTGTAACTTAATTCATCAACGTAACTTGCACCATGCAAAACAATGATTTCTCTTTTATCATGGGTATCATGAAGATGCTGTGCAAAACTGACAAATGGTGCCAATCCAGTTCCGCCACCAATACAAACAATTCTTCTTGTATCTTTTTCACCGTTTGGTAGTGTATCATTAATTGTAAGAGTGCCTGCAGGTTTTGTCAAACTAATTTTGTCACCTTCTTTTGCATTAAACAATAAACTAGTCAATCTTCCTGGAAGTGGTTTTCTAACCCATCTAATTACAAATTCAATATACTGTTTATTTTCCGGAGACGATGCAATTGAATATGCACGGGTAACAATTTTACTTTCAAGAGGCAATCCAAGAGTCAAAAATTGACCGGCCTTAAAATCAGGAACTCCATCATCAGGAGTAACACGAAAAATTCCTAAATCCTCTCTCAATAATTGAGTATAGGTAATTGTACCATTTTCCATTTTATTATTTTGCCCAATCAGTTAAGATAGAATTAACTTTTTCTATAACTGGATCATAGTGTATTCGGGGCTCAGTACTTACAAGTAATAATTTGCCTTTAAATGGAATTGTAAATAATGTTACATTATCATATTCAGTAAGGGTTAGTCTTTCCTTACCTAATCGAAATGTAAAATTTTGTGCCTTTCTCCATCTATCTAACGTATATTGAATAGACATTCCAATTTCATTTTCATTTAAAAGAGAATCAAGATTATCTTTTTGTGAACTGAATAAAATTTGTGATTTATCATTTACAAATCCTGCAAAACGAACATGTTCATTACAATTTAAAATGTTAGAACAAAGTTTTTCGTAATTAGGTTCTGCTACTATTTCTTCAGCCATTCCCACTCAGGTCTCTCTTCATTATCTTTGTCATCAGTCATTCAACATCAATAATTAATTTAATCGTCTTTGTTAGACGGCTGCATGTAGTCATTTGGAGTAAACTTAAACTCCTCCTCATCAGAGTAAGCCTCCTCAGCATGTTCGCTGATATCCAAACCAATGTCCTCCTCTTCAGGAGTGACACGAATTCCAATAAGATGTTTAATTAATTGTAAGAGAATCCAAGTTCCACCAAAGCCCATTATAGCGGCTACAGCAATACCAACTCCTTGAATCCAAATTTGATCATAATTACCATATAACAATCCATCAACGCCAGAAGGATTAATCAAAGTACTTGCAAAGATACCAATTCCAAGTGCACCGACAATTCCGGCAATACCGTGTACAGAACTTACATCAAGGGCATCATCAATTCTTAGTTTATCTCTAATGAGTACGACTCCACCATAAGATAGTATACCGATTGCGATTGCAAGAACGAATGAGTGTTCTACACTAATGTATCCAGATGCAGGAGTAATTCCAGCAAGTCCGGCAATTGCACCATTAATGGTAGCAACAATTGATGGTTTACCAGTACGCATCCAAGATAATCCTGCCCAAATTAGAGCGGAAACTGAAGATGCTAAGTGAGTTACGATAACAGTATTTCCGGCTACACCACCTGAAGCAAGTGCACTACCGGCATTAAATCCAAACCAACCTAGCCACAATAATGATGAACCTAATACAGCAAGAGGGATGCTATGAGGAATGTTTATAGCTGGACCAAAGCCGCGTCTTTTTCCAAGTACAAGTGCAGCAGCTAGTGCAGCCATTCCAACAGTGGTGTGAATAACAATACCACCAGCAAAGTCAACAACGCCTAGTTGTGCTAACCAGCCGCCACCCCAGACCATGTGTACGATTGGATAGTAGATTAGCATAGTCCATGCAGATATGAATATGATAAAGGAACTAAATTTCATTCTTTCAGCAATTGTTCCAGTAAGTAATAGCGGAGTAATACATGCAAACATTAACTGGAATTTAACAAACAATACTCCAGGTATAGTAGGAGCATATTGTTCTAAAGGTGCATCCCATGGAATACCTTTCAAAAATGCCCAATCAAGATTACCTATCACACCAGTAGTAGAAGGGCCAAATGATAGACTAAATCCAAAGACAAACCACATTACACTAAGTAAAGACATTCCGAAAAATATTTGCATAAAAATTGAAACTACGTTTTTCTTTCTCAATAAACCAGATTCAAACAGACCAAGTGCAGGAATCATTAACAATACTAAACATCCAGCAATTAACATCCATGCTGTATCACCAGTATCTATCATAATTTTAATTAAATCAAGTTTTTGCATTTAACAGTTTTCCAATTTGATTAACAATGATAATCAAAAGATATTCAATTTCTAAATTATTATTTACTTTAACAGAATAAAACAAACATGTTAAAACTTGAAATCATACTTGCAGAAAACGACGTAATGAACATCAGTGAAGGGTTAAAAGAAATCGGAATTGGCGGATTAACAGTTATCAAAGTTAGAGGAAGAGGTGCAAAGACTGCAGCTGAAATCCACACATCAAAAGGAATGGAAATTTTTGTTCCTCATTTTGCAGATAAATTTAGAATAATGGTAGTGATTCCAGAATCAAAAGAAGAAAAAACAGTAGACATAATTAAGAAAAATTCTAGAGAAGGTAAAATTTTCATTTCACAAATGCTACGTGCAATTGATATTAAATCAGGAAATGAAGGCGAAGAGGTAATCTAGAATGAAAATATCATTTGAGAAAATTAGAACGACAAAATTAACTAAAAATGAATATCTAAGAATTCCAATCATAGCAGGGATCATCACAATTCCTCCAGTAATTATGACTTATTGGACAATGTTATAGGAGTAAAATATAATGAGTTTACTATTAATTACAAAAAGAGGAACTGGAAAAAGAGTAGTAGATGAAAAAATAAACTACAATTGGGCAGGAAATGAATTTAAAAATTTCCAAGAAGAGAGAAAAAATAAAGTCTTATTCAAAAGAGAGAAAACAATTCTGTCATCTGTAAGAGGAACTCAAGTAAAATATTTAGAAAAATCTAAAGAGATCACATCCAAACCAAAACAGGTTTACATTACCATTAATAGAGGAACAAAGAGAGTCCTAATAGACCTAAAATGAAAGCAGAAAAAATAATTCCTCAACTAAGTAAATCAAAAGTGTTTATTGTCAAATTAAGTTTTGCGGCAGTAGGTATGACATTAATCGGATTATACTTGTTTTCAGATTATATCTAAATTAAATTATTAGAAACTAAACTAAATGAACTACCGTAGAAACACCACGTCTATCAAATTCAACTTCATTTTCAAATTCACTAACAGTAACAGTAAATGAAATGACATCTCTGGGTTTACCCTTTTCTGCATGGAGTTTTAGATGAATGTCTAAGTCATCAACTTCTCCAGTTGGCAAATTAACTTCTTCCAAGTATGCACCACATGTAGATTCTATTCGAAATCTATCATCTTTGAAATGATATCCAAGTTTCATTTTTCTATTGTTCCTAGGATGTCCTTTAACAATTACATCAATAATTCCAGGTTTTGTTTCAGTGTATCCTGATTTTTGATTTACAAAAACTCCAATTTCAAGAGGTTTGCCAGCAGTAGATTCTGCCATTTTTTGAATTCCATCATTCATGATTACATCTACTGCTTTGATAGATTGTGCAACCTTTGCTAGCCATTCATTTGTTCTACTAATTGTAGCCTTAATTCCTGCACGTCTTCGTTTGTCTTCATCCTCTGGTAATTTGTAATAATCAACCCAGGCCTCATAATCATGAGAAATATCTTCAATAAAATCAATGCATGTACGCTTGTACTCATTAGGATCATCTGTTCTTTCTGATTCATCTCCAGATCTAATTCCGTCATAACCTTCAGGCATCGCCATATTCTGAATTAATTATAGTTCTAAAAAAACTGATCTTGAATAAAATTAATCATTATAATAGGAATTTTTTAGATACTGATTGTGATATTTACAGAATTAATTACAGATTTACAAAATGAATTGAAAAAAGAACTTGCCCAAATTAGATTCCTTATTAAAAAAAATCCAGGACTAGGATACAACAGAATAGTAGAAATTGGAAAAGAAGTAGGTAAAATGTACAATATCAAACTAATTGTAAACTTTCCAAAGGAAGGAAGAATAGAAGAATTTGAAATGTATGGAAAAAGGGATTTAAGCTTAATTATAGATTATGAAAGGAAAAGATTTCCAATGGACAGAGAAATCATCAAACAAAAAGCAGTGGAAATTTTAGGGAATGTAAAAACAGAAGATGCGTACATGTATGAAAATAAAGAGGGAGTCAGAATTTTTACAGACAATTGGAAAATAGACATCCTACCTCATTCAGTTCACATATGGACGGAATTTGATGAGAAGGTAACAACATTTTGTAATTGGTTGATGGAAAACGCATATCAAATGAAGAAGAAAAGGTAATTCTAAATATTTTCTAATTGATCAAGTAAAGATTGAGCTTCATAATTTTTTGGCTCTAATTTTATAATTCGCTTACAGCAATCTATAGCCTCATCTTTTTGTTGTAATGATAAGTGAACATTAGTTTTTAGAGTAAGCATTTCAACATCTTCTGAGTTTAATTGAAAAGATTTTTCAAAATAAGGTAATGCATTTTTTGCATCGTCTACAATAAAATAGATACTTCCCATAATGAACATAAAATCAGAATCATCAGAGTATTCAGATTCTAAATTTTTTCCAAATACAATAGCATCAGTGTACTCTCCATCTCGAAGTAACTTCTTTAAACGACGTTTTGGTTGTTTGAAAAGACCTACCATTTGTTATCAAAATATTAATCAAAAATCAACAATTTGAATGTAGAACATCAAGAATTTAGGCTCTAGTTATACCAGGCTGGAGGTTCAGCACCAGAAGAAGTGTTACTCTGATAAGGTTGTGGGACTTTCATAATACCTTCTTTAATCAAGAATTGAAGTCCTTTGATGAATGAACCGTCATCAATATCTCCATTTGCCCACCAGCCTGCGTTGTTCTTAATCCAAGGTGGAATGTCATCAGAACTTCCACCAGTACCTTGTGTGGTTTTTGGAATTTTCATTATTTTTTCTTTGATTAAGAATTGAACTCCTTGAACGAATGATTCATCGTCAATAGTTCCATCTGCCCACCAGCCTGCGTTGTTCTTAATCCAGGACGGAATTTTTGCAACAGGTATACTTCCATCTGAAGCATAAATTGGAACTTCTATTGTAAGAAGATCAGGAGCTACAGAAGGAGCAACGCCCTTAGGAGATAATCCATAAATTATGATTGTATAATTGGCAGTTCCAGGATCCTCCTTAACAACAAAATCAACTAGAGCTTGACCAGAAGGAGAATAGAGGTGTGATTCACCATTTTCATTTGCGATGGATCTTTTTACTTTGCCATCACTATCTAAAACTAAAATATCATATTGTACTTGATTTAAAAATTCAGTTTCGTCACTAAATTTTAAGAAATTAACAAGCCATTGCATGTCACAACCAACAACTGGATCTTCAGGTCCATAGAAAACATGAATTTGGTATTTGAAATCATCGCTAGATCTTTTATGAATTACATTCCTTTCGATATCAGTATTACATCCAGCAGCAGCTAATTCATCTACAGTAGATACAATTCCAACAAATGGAGAGTCTGATCTATTTTCATACTTTAATAATTTAAAATCATACTCTGGCGGAGGAATACCTTCAGCAACATGAGTGTAAGTTTTAGCTTTTATTGGAAAAGGGAAATCATCTGCAATCCAAACTTTACTTACAGCCCCACCTGTTTTCCAAGACATTATCACAGTCTCCCAAGTTCCTGCAGGGACTGTAATAGTTTCAATAGCTAATGGAACAACTTGTTGACCACCAATGTTTCCAATTTTACCCCAAGATACTTCGCTGAATGCTTTAGGACCTTTTCCTCCAGAACTTCCATCAGATGTTGCAAAAGCAGATAGCCAAGCAATAGATGACTTGAACGCACCACGGTAAATACCTAATTCGGGAGTACCGCCAGTAGGTTCTGGAGCAATTTTACCTAACTCCATTTCACCTACAATTATTTTATTGCCATCATAAACAACAACTTCGGATAACCACTTGGTTTCACTGCCAACTATTTTATCACCTTTAATCCAAAAATCCATTTGGAAATTTGTACATTCTTTGTAATCAACAAAACATGTTGAATAAGAAAAGAAATCACCTTTTTGTAGTCCCTCACCAGCATACCACGTAGTTCCTTGTGGGAGCGTATCAGAACTTACGCCACCAGCTTCAATCTGCCCATATGCAGATGAAGTGACAGTTATGCCTAAAAATAATACAAGAATAATGGGAATTGATAAAATTGCTTTCAAATCTAAAAAAAATTGGCGAAAGCGATAGTTAAAGGTTATTCAAATAATGAAATAATGTTAAAAAAATACACCAAAACTTAACTCAAATACGCAAATATAGAGGAATATTTTAAAAAAAGTATAATGTGCGAATGTTCAAAAACTCACTTGTTTGAAATTGAATTCAAATTAGACGGAATGACAGTTGTTCCTACTCATAAAAATTGTGGATTCCCATTAGATGAAAAACAAGCAGACAAGTTCCAAAAAGAATTAGTAAAATCTTGGGGCTTTGAGCAAGAAGATAATTAAAATAAAAAATAAAAAATGAGATTTTAATAAGCTGTTTTAGTTCATTTGTGAAACGGCTTCTTTACAAACGTCAGTTGAACATTTGCAATCTGCGCTGCAAATACAAGCTCCTTGCATTGCACAGTCGCATGAGTAATCTGGGTCGCCGCTATCAGCTTCGCAACCACATGCTTGATCTGTCATGATAACTCAATGATATTACTTGTTTTAAAAGGTTAGTACAGAATGTTGAATCAAGTCTTTGAAATTATCTCAAGTATGTCATTACATGAAGTTTGAATCGTTTCTACATGTTGTTGAAGAAGATTTGAATCAGACTCGATGTCAAAAGCAATTTTTAGAATGTGTATTAGATCCTGTTCCTTGTTTAAATTATCTTTAATTTTAATAAAATTATCTTTATTCACATATACTAAATAAAAATAACAATCAGAAAGCATCGAGTTTTTTAGGAAATAATCATATTTTTGTTTAATCAGTTGAGAATGATTATTTTTCTCAACTAAATCAGAAAACCCAATAGTGGATTTTAACATACGCTCAAGTAATGTAGGAGTAGCTCGCTCAATTCCAATAGTTTCCAAAATACCGGAAATATGATTATTGATAGAACTTTTCTTAAATTTTCGAAGAGAATCAAGCGTATGTGAAGGACTAGACGGACTTTGATTGAAAGAAGATAAAGAATCAGCTAAATAATATGAAGCACATTTTTGCCAGCATGCTGCAAACACATCATTAGTTTGAATTGCATCTTTAGTTTTTTGACAACAAAAAAGAGATTCAATTAAAGAATTTTTTGCAGAATCAGAAAATAAGGAATTACGTTTTTCAGAAATTGTAGAAAGTAGTATTCTTAAATTCCAGGAATCATCTTGAAGAATATCTAATTGGTCATATTGTAAAAGTTTTTTTGTATTGGTTTCAGATAAGGAAGAATGATGAACTGTAATTAAATTGTCATCAAATGCAATAATTTGTTTATCTGAAGAACTTTCATCAAACACCATAAGATCGTAATCACAAGAATCAAAGAAGCACCCGGCAGTTCTACAACCACCCAATCCAATAGGGAAATCAGTTAATCCTTGTACTTCAATAAATTTTTTTAAATCCACATTATCAGATTAACTAGTTTTTCTATAAACCAATTAAGTCATAAATTTTTACAACTTCATTCAAACTCAAAACATTTCCTTTAAATTAAGATTGGATTATTTTTTATCAAGCTCCTATAGTGTAGTCCGGTTAAGCATTTTGGCTTCTCAAGCCAAAGACTCGGGTTCGAATCCCGATGGGAGCATTTTTAGATAATTTGCAAGTTATTGGCTTAAATAACAAAATCATAGATCATACAGTATGGGTCTAAAGGACATCAATCTCAAAGAAGAGTATCGTTCGGATGTGGATGATATTATTGCAGAATTCTTCTTCCCTTGCTTGAGCAATTGCATCCAATATGACAGATGTGTAAATTATCTATCAATTCAAACACTAGCTACAATATCAATGGCCTTTGATAATTTTAATTCAGGTAAAGCAAAATTACGAATGATAACAGGACATAGATTCAAGATAGAGGATCTCAATTTATTGACAAAACTATTTTCTGAAAAATTTACAAAATCATTTGATGGTAAATTCATAAAAAATAGTAAAATTCAGAAATTGCAGGACATAGTAAATAATGGGCAAATTGAATTAAAAATTGCAATTCCAAATTCAGAACAAATAACAGATGCATTCTCAGAAAGAATTGGAATTTTTAAAGATGACAAGGATGGACAAGTTGCATTTACAGGAACATCAAAAGAATCATTTTCAAGTCAAACAAGGGATTTTGAATCAGTGGACGTCTTTACATCGTGGAATGATAAAACAAGGGTTGAAAGAAAAATGAAAGATTTTGAGAAGTTATGGAATAATAAAACAAAGTATGTAGATGTTTGGGATTTTATGTATGCAGAAGAAAATAATCTTTTAAAATATTCATCAAAATGGGTGACACATGTTTAGAATTCAAAAGAATCATCTAATCTTGCTTTATTTTCAAAAAAATTCATTTTATTAATTTTATAATAAATTACTTCTCCACGTCTTTCGATTACCGCAATAATTGGCTCTTTTCCCATTTGGGTTATTTCATCAATTTTTTTTTGTAGTACACTCATCTTCTCCTGTTGACCTTCATTGAGACCAAAAATCAGAAATTTTGCACCTTTCTCACCAAAATGACCACGCTCATAAACTCTAAAATCAGAACCAAATCCAAAACCGTCTTTTACAACATACCCTCTAGTTTTCAAATCACGAAATATCAAGAACTTTGTAAGAATTTCAGAATTGGTTTTTTGGCAAATACTCATGTAAGTGTCAAAATTAATTTGATTTTTATTTTTCTTTAAAATTAATTTATGAGTGTATAGCAAATACAGAGTTTCAAATTGTTTGAGAAGTAATTTTTCCTTTTGAATTTCACCGTATCCCTTTTGTTCCAGATCACGGATCATGTTCTTATTAGAAATATAGACCTGATCTAAAATTAGATCACCACTAACTTCAAGGGTTTCATCCATAATGAACACAAAAATGGAAGATTTCCATATAAGCATTGGAAATTGGGCCAAGATAGTTACTAACCGTTAAAATATGGGCATTCTTGGTTGAGATTATCATGCATGGTGCAAATTACAGATATGGAAGAGGTCAAGTATTCACAAGAAAGGAATACATCAAAGGTAAACCACAAATTAAAATTGCAAAATTTCAAGGAGGTAAAAGAGCTACTTACGAGTATTGTGTTCAATTACTACTAAAAGAAAAACTTCAGATCAGACACATGGCAATTGAATCAACCAGATTAGCAGCAAACAAAACACTAGAAAAAACAACTGGCGAATCAGGCTATTACTCAAGACTTAGAATTTATCCACATAACCTCTTAAGAGAAAATAAACAGATTGCCACTGCAGGTGCAGATAGGGTTTCAGAAGGAATGAGAAGATCATGGGGTAAAGCAACTAGTTTAGGTGCAAGAATCAAACAAGGGCAATGTATAATGGAATTGTATGTTAACGGAGAGGCACATCTAAACGCAGCAAAAAAATCACTTCACGGAGCATGTGTAAAATTGCCAGGAACACCATTAATCAAAGTCATTGAATGGAATAAAGCATCACCATAGATGTTCTAAATCAGGTTTCTTATTTTCAATAAATTTTAAAAAGTCTTCAAATTCTTTTTTTGTAGGATCTCGTTTGAGAATTCTTTTAGTTTGATAGAAGAACGTGTTGTACAATCTACCAACGACAATCCCCAGCGCAAAAGATTTTGAACTGTCAATGGTTGAAAGTAATTTAATTAATTCTTTAATGTCATCCTGGTTTGAAATACTATCTTGAATTTTTTGCTCAATTTTCTGTAAAAGAAGATCATCCATGAATAGTCATTTCGATTAAAGCTTAAAAACGCTTAAATCTGCAAATCCAACCCTTCGTATTGTTGCAGTTATAGTACAGTCTGGTTAGTACTCGTGCTTGCCAAGTACGTGACCCGGGTTCAAATCCCGGTAACTGCACCATCTAATCATTTTTAGGTACTAAACCAGTTTTGATAATTTCAAGTGCATCATGTGCTTTTTCAGGTCGAGGTAATTGAATTGCAATTACATTATCTTGCCCATATGGTGATTCAGGGGAATTAAGTACAAGCATAGACGTATTTGCTAAAACTTCAAAGAATTCTAGATCAGTTTTTGCATTGATAAGGAATTTTTCAGAAACATTACCCACTGAAAAAGTCAAAATAATTTCAACAAAAACATTTCCCAATCCATCTTGAAGAATGTTAAGGTCAGTGTTAACAGAAAATGGTTGCCCTTCAATTTTGGCTCGAATTAGTCCGTACTTTTTTTCTTCAATTATTATACAAGGTGTTTCCTTACCTTCAAAATCAAAAGTTGTAATTCCATCATGAACAGTGTCTAACATTTTTTGTAATTCATCAGACATCTTCTTTTTCCTCTAATGCAGGTACAATTTTGTCACTGGCTTTCATTAAAAATGGAGAAATGAAAGCAGTAATAATTGAAATTATGCCAACCAATGGGAACAAAAATGCACTTACCGCACCAATGTCTACTCCAACTTTAACAATTACAATGGAGAATTCACCACGGGGAGCTGCTAAGGTGAATGCAGAACGAAGTGCCTTTCCACGTTTTTGTCTGAAAATAAAATTACCCAGCATGTTACCACCAAATTTCATACCAGTGGCAACTGCAATCAAAACAACTGCAATGAGCATATAATTTTCAAGTTGTGAAACATCCATCAATGCACCAACTGAGATGAAGAATATTGCCACAAACATGTCTTTGATAGGACTTGAAAGTAATTTTGCAACTTCGGCGGATTTTGATTCTGCAACTAGTACACCAGCTAAAAATGCACCGATGGCTACAGACAATCCCACAATGTTTGCAAGTAAAGCGTAACCAAAACAGAGTCCAAGGACACTCATTAGTAAAATTTCACGATTTTCTGCAGCTGCAACTCTATCAATTAGAGGAGGGATAACACGTGTTCCAACAGTAAATGTTCCTACGATAAGACCAGCTGCAACTAACACGATTACAACAATGGATTCCAAAGATACAGATCCTACTAACGCAACAGATTGTAATGTAGAAATTAAAATTACAGCTATAATATCCTCTACAATCAAAATACCTAAAACAAGAGTAGAAGATCCTTTTTTAATTTTCCCCATTTCTTCTAAAAGTTTGACAATAATAGCAGTACTGGAAATGGATAAAGCTGCAGAAATAAACAATGCATCCATAAATTCTAGACCTAGTGCAGTTGAAGTATAAAACAAAACACCCAGCGTAGAAAACAATCCAATAGAACCTACGCCAACAGATACACGTCCAACTGATTTGATTTTAGCATATGGGAATTCAATACCAATTACAAATAGCAGTAAGATAACACCAATTTCGGCAAAAAGATTCAGTGCAGAAATATCGGATAAAATACCAACAGCATTCAACGAATCAGAAGCGGATCCACCTTCAGGTAAAATCCAAGTCCAGAGAGGAGATAACGGGCCAATAAGCATACCAGCAAAAAGATATCCAATAATCAAAGGTTGTTTAATTTTAAAAAATGCAAGAGTGACAATAGAACCAATAATCATGATAAAAGCTAAATCAGTCACAAAGCTCGTATGAGTAAGTTCAGGAGTTATTTGTTCAATCAAAGTATTGACAGTGTTATCCAGAGAGTTTTGAATTACAGTGGAATCTATCTGTAATGAAAGATTTTGCATACAATTGATTAACAATTTTCATTAAAAATGATTACGCAACATGAATTTAAAAATAAAATTAGTAAAAATATTCAAAAAAAGATGATCAAATGATTATCAGTTTGAAACTTCTTTATGCGTAATAATCTCAGTCTAATTGCAGAGTGATGAGTAGGTCAGCTGATTCAAATGAAGAGATATGACCTGGGGTAACTGACTGCATTTATGGTTACATCATGATAACCTAATCATTAATAGTACGGTACCGTACAGTACTATATGATTCAATGCGAATATTGTCCAAGAGGATTCATAGAAACAACAACAGGTCTGGCTGAGAAGACATTTCATGAACTACTTCATGAACCAGAAGTTGTAAACAAGTGACTCTTTACATTTTTTATTTTACACCTAACTTTTTTTATTATTAGTTTCTTAATTCAAGTAAGATGGTATCTAAATCAATAAAGAAAAAGAGTGTCAAACCAATAAAAAAACAGCCAAATCCATCAGTTATTTTAAAGAAAGTAGCATCAGTTTCAGATTCCAATAAAGCATTACAAAAAGAAATTAAAGTCATGTCAAAGATTTTTGGGGAAAATCAAAAAGTCCTAGTATCAATGAAGGGGATGATAGATACACTAACATCAACATTAGAACATATTCAAAAACAGTCAAAACAAATCAACAGCATAGAAGAGGACACACAGAAATTGTATGCAGGGTTAAACCAAGTCAGAACACAATCCAATCTAATTGATAAAATCAACAATCAAACTGAAAAACTTGAAAATGAATTAAAACAAATTGCAGAGATACAAAAAACATCAAAACCTCTAGAAATATCTCAAAAAGTGGAAGAGAGTATGAATTCCATTACAAACAATTCCCAGATGATCATAAAAATTGCTCAAAGAATTGATGAGGTAAGAGATGATCTAAGAGAAGTGTCTGGAAAAGCTAATTCATTTTCAGAAATTAGTTCTGAGATGAATAAATTAAAAGAAAGTATTGAAGAAATTTCAGGTAAAACAGAAAATCTCAGCACAGGAACACAAGTAGTTGAGAGTTTGAAACAAGAGTTTGAAAAAATAATTGAGGGTATTGCTGCAACATCAAGTCTTAACGCAGAATTAGAAGCAATCAAAATTACAATAGATACAGTATCAGCAAAAGCATCAAAAATTGACTCGCTAGGAGGAGTAATTGAGGGCCTAAAACAAGAATTTGAAACAGTCTCAGCAAGTACAAAATCCAGTGACAACATTAGTCTAGAATCAATTAAAGAATTAGGAGGTAAAATAGATAAAATCGAGACAGAAATTGGATCGTTATCACAAAGAGCAGACTCCACAGCATTTGTAGGAGAAAATCTAAAATTAGTTCAAGAGGATTTCTCAAATTTCAAATCCAATGTATACGGTAAAACAGATAACATTGAGCAAAAAATTGTTTCAGTATCAGATACTCTAAAAAGACAAGATGAGTCTACTGCAGAATTTCACAAAAAATCTGAAAAACTATTTCAAGAAATACAATCAGTTAGAAATGTTACAAACAAAGCTTCTAGTGATTCATCAAAAGAAATGATGGCATTACTAAAACTATCAGAATATCAATCAAACATCAGAATGAATACAGAATCAAAATATGGCGAAACAAAAGATCTTGAAAAAATGGCAACTATGACATCAGAAATTGTAAACCTGTTTGATAAAATATCAATTGAATCAGGTGAAAAAATACCTCTGCCGCATGAAGTTAGACAATGGGCAGTAAGTAAAATTTTAGATTGTGCAGACAAATGGGAGATCAGGTTTAGTGACGTATACTCAATTCTAACAAATGCCATTGGAAGAGACATGTTAAAAGAATCAGTTAGAATTCAACAGGTAAGAGACATCTATGGGATTAGAGCAGTAGATGAGATTAGAAATGATCTAAATATTTCCTAAGCACCAATTACGTCAGATTCTTTAAGTTGTGTTCTCTTTCGTTTTAATGCAGCAAAGATTCCAACAATAACAGCAATCCAGATTATACTAGAAAATACATTTGTAATGCTCACATACATGTACGGAGTCGCATCCATAATGTTAGTTCGTAAAATATCGGCTCTGTTGTTAACATCCAACATTCCTGTATGATATGCAGCGTTATCTTGGGACACAGTAGATATATTTTCAATACTTTGAAGCATGGAAGTTACGTCATTATGAATTCTAATGAAATTAGTGGACTCGGTTGGAAAAACCCAAACTGGATTTTTGGAAATAATGTTATTATCAGCATCGATAGTTTCAGGTAATTTCTCAATCAAAGGTTCCAAATCTAGCTGAATTGCAATTAGATGTGTACGAATAGTGTCAGGATCAGATGATCCTATAACACCATCAAAATGTCCTCGTACCCTATCCAAAGGGTAGATATCAGAATTATATCCATTGATAGCCATAACCCCTCCAAAAATAATTAAAGCTAAAACTCCGACCATAGATAATTTGTAAACAGTATTTGCCATTTTTTCTTTCTTCGTCATTTTACGTTGTTTACTTGATTTATTTCTTTTAAATTGAGTATGCGATAGGCCCATGTAAGCAATATAGAAAAATCCAATAGTTTGAATTGCAATAATAGGTACAAAGACAGGATTATTAGAAAAAATTGAAATAAAAATTGCAAGCGTTCCATAAACTCCAAAAAAGAGTTCTAAAAGCGTAGTTTGTGTAAAAGGTAAATTATACGCCTTGCCTTTCCAATCGTCTTCTTTATTGATTATACCATATTTTGGAGTTCTAAGAAATTCATTTTTCCTGCCAAATAGTGCATCAAATACGGCAACAGTGTTATTTACAGACATTCCGGCATTGTAAACTAATAATGCAGGCAACAGCTTAGCTTTAGACTTCCACGTTTTACCATACATGTTTCGTATAATCAGAACATATGCACCAGGCCCCATTGCAAGATATGTTGCAAATGTAATCGCAGGTAGGAAACTAACAACATAAAGATTGACCTGACCTGCCAAAAGAATCGGCATAGCTAAAAATTGTATCAAAATTAACGGATAAACAATATGACGGGTCAGTTGAATGAAAGCTTGAATTTTTGTTTCAACAGAGATTTTGCGTTGTACACTAATATCTAAAAGTAATTTTGTTGCACATTGGATAGATCCTTTTGCCCAACGGAATTGTTGTCTTTTTGCAGCATTCATTTGAGCAGGAAGTTCAGCATCGACTACAATGTCAGGTAAAAAGACGCATTTCCATCCTTTGATTTGTGCCCTATAACTTAGATCAAGATCCTCAACGAGAGTTGCAGTGTGCCAACCCCCAGCATCTTCAATACAATCACGTTTCCAAATTCCAGCAGTACCATTAAAATTCATAAACAGGTGAGAATCACTTTTTGCTTTTTGTTCAATAAGCATATGAAAATCAATGCTAAGTGCCTGTACTTGTGTAATAGTAGAATAATTTTCATTGACATGACCCCAACGACATTGAATCAAACCAATATTTGGTTTTGAAAAATGTGGAATTGCTCGTTTAAGGAACCAGGTTGGCGGAATAAAATCAGCGTCAAATATTGCTACAAATTCAGAATCAGTTATTTGCATTGCATGTTTTAGAGCACCAGCTTTGTACCCTTTTCTTGTTCCACGTCGTATATGCTCAATTTGAAATCCCTGAGTTTTATAATATTTCACAGTTTTTTCTAGTAAATCAACAGTGTCATCATCAGAGTCATCTAAAACCATAATATTCATTTGATCTTTAGGATAATCCAAATTGCAAACAGAATCAACTAGTCGTTTTGCAACATATTTTTCATTGTATATCGGAAGTTGAATTGTAACTGAAGGAGTTCCTAAATCAACAGTTGGCAAAATACGATTCCTTTTGTTAGCAAGAAATACAAGATAGTAGAAATTGCAAGTGTACGCAGTAATCAAAATTGCACAAATAATGAATAAATCAAATACTAATTGAGTAAAAGGATTTCCAGCCATCTTTAGCTGCACAAAAGCAATAGTCGATATTTATAGTTGCAAGAAATGCAATTATTTTGCTTCGTAGATTTTGATTGCCTGTGGAGGACAAACATTCTCACATGCAAGACAGAAAATACAATCAGGTTCTTTTGACATTAACGGTTTTTGTTCAGAAGCAGGGTTTCCAGGAGTGTCAAACCACTCATAGACTCCAACTGGACAAGCCTCAAGACACCCACCATCAGCTATACAAATATCATAATCTACTGAAACAAATTCTCCCCAAACACCCATGATACCATTACTAGTACCTTTACGACCCCAAGTTTTGATAGTATGTTCAGGAGCTTCGTATACAGCAGAAGGTTTAATTTTTGATTTATAATCAACGTCGATTGGTCCAGGTTTTGCCCCGTCTGGAATTTCAATTGAACCGTCATCTTCTTCTTCCTCATCATCAGTAGCTTCAACAGGTTTTGGTTTAGCACCAAGAACAATTTTAGCCAAAGGTGTTAACTCTTCAAGTCTTTGAATAGCTGCAAGTTCAGGAATCTTTTCAGATTTTGCAAGATGTGAAATCATCTTATCTGCCAAAATAGTATTACGTAAAATAGTATCAATTACCATTTTTGCAAAATGGTCTGCTTTCTTTCTATAGTCTTTAACCCAATTAGGATCACCAAATTTCTCAATTGGAAATACTTGATAAATAATATCAACAACTTCGCCAGTTACAATTTCTACAGTTACTGACAAATTAACTTCCTCGTATCCTTTTGCATCAGGATCATCCATGTTTTGTTCTTTCCAACGATATGTAGCGTAAATTCTATCAGCATACATGTCCATTTCAAATGCTTTTTTCAAACCATCATGAATTGATTTTAGTTCTACGGGATCTTCAAGTGTAATAGGTAATCGATATAATCCAAGTTTAAAACCGTGTAACGGATAGACACCACGTTTTGCATGGGAGTCCTCCATTGTCCAGACGCGATCTTTTAAAAGTAATGACATCTATTTTTTGTAATTAGAATTTAGTTAAAAAGGTTATTAGTCTTCATCTTGAGGACAAGTAAGTTCTCGTAATTCAGTATATTTCTTATCCATAGCATTTGCATGAATTAAAACGGCAGGTAAATCATAGGCATCTTTAGAAAAATACCAACGAATCGGAACCCAATGTCCAATTCCATCCATGTCATGAATCATGCCTTTATCAGATTTGACCTGTAATTTTTCATCAACAGATGTTTCCTTAATTTCAAGTCCACGTTTAGTTTTATCCTCAAGTATTAGATCAGTGTCAGCATCCTTGATAAAATAGAAAGAGCCTTTCTCAAGGATTGGAAGGTCTAAAAGCAATTTATTTTTCCACAGGGTTTCCAATCATGTTACCCCACTCAGTCCAGGAACCATCATAGTTTCTAACCTTGGGATATCCAAGTAGGTATTTCAAAACAAACCAACTGTGTGATGAACGCTCACCAATTCTACAATAGCAAATTACGTCCTTATCTGGAGTTACACCTTTTGGCACATAATTTTGTTTTAACTCTTCAACTCCTTTGAATGTACCATCAGCATCATTGATTGCAGTTGCCCATGGAATATTATTTGCATCAGGAATGTGTCCACCTCTTTGTGCATGTTCCATTGGGTATTCAGGAGGAGCTGTAATTTTTCCAGAAAATTCTGCAGGAGATCTTACATCAACCATAACAGTGTCCTCTTTTCCAATTCCTCTACTTACATCAGACAGATATGCACGTAAGCCCTCATCAGGTGGTTGTGCAATGTATTGTGTTGGTGAAATTTGTGGTTCATCAATTGTGTAATCACGATTTTCTAATTCCCATTTTTTTCTTCCACCATCCATAATTTTTAAATTTTCATGTCCATAAATTTTAAAAACCCAGAAAACAAAAGCTGCAAACCAGTTATTAAAATCACCATAAAGAATAACTTCAGTATCAGCAGTAATTCCATTTTTAGACATTAGCGCCTCAAATTCTTTTTTACTAATTATATCTCGAGTTACAGGATCATTGATATCGCGTTTCCACCAAATCAAACTTGCACCATTGATGTGACCTTTTTGATATCCATTAACAGGATCATAATCAACTTCAACTAATTTTCTATTTTCATTAGGAGGATTTTGGGATAACCATTCAGTATCGACTAAAACTTCAGGATGTGCGTAGCTCATAATACAATGACTGCCTACTCATACTTATTTCTGTTTACAAATGAGCCGAAAAATATCATTTTTATGTAAACATAATTCAAAGAAGCATACTTGAAACTAGAAAATGTTGCCATCGTAAGTAAAGTTGGAAATAAAGATTCAGAAAGTGCAGCAAGAGATGTTGCTAAAAAATTACTGGCAACAAAAGCAACAGTATACACAATTTCACCAGTTAGTGTAGAAGGTGCAAAACAAATGGAAACACTTGAAGAGATAAAAAATGTGCAATTAGATTTAGTAATTACATTAGGAGGAGATGGAACAACACTTAGAGTTTTCCGAAATTTAGAAAATGAAACACCAATTTTAACAATTAATGTTGGAGGCAACAGAGGCATTTTAGCAGAAATTACAATTGAGGAAATTGATGAAGCAATAAAAGATATTTTAGAGGATAAGTTTTTTCTAGATAAAAGAACTAGAGTGACAGCATTATGTGGAGGAAAAGAATTTCCACCAGCATTAAATGAAATTTACATCAGTAGAGCAAACTTAACTAAAACTGCAGAAATTGAAATTAAATTTCAAAATGATACAGTAAAACAAAAAATGGATGGAGTGATCATTGCAACACCAAGTGGATCAACAGGTCATTCATTTTCATTAGGAGGTCCAATATTACACGAAAGTTTAGATGTTTTAATTATCACACCAGTTGCACCAGTTTACAGATTACCATCATTAGTTGTTCCAGATGAAAAAATTGAAGTCATCTCTTCTCAAGATTGTAACATAGCAATAGATGCACAAGTTGTAAAATCTGTAGGGTATGAAGAATCAATAATTATTAAAAAATACAAAAGTCCAGCAGTCTTCATTAGATTGAAAAAAAGAGGATTAAGACAAATGAGCAAACTTGGATTTTAGAATTTTAGATGCTAGTGCATTTTATGCAGGAGTTCCATTTAGATCATCTGAAGAATGCTACACAACAACTCTGGTTTATGAGGAAATACAACACATTAAGAAAAATCATGATGCACTTGGAACATTACTTGAAACAAACAGGCTGAAAATTAGAGAACCAGATGAGCAACATACACAAAATGCAATTAAATCAGCAAAAGAAACAGGAGATTTTCCACAATTATCAAAACAAGATATTTCGATTATTGCATTAGGGATAGAAACAAAAGGTCAAATCATCACAGATGATTTTGCAATTTCCAATGTTGCCAAAAACATAGGATTGATTATTGTACCAATCATGACAAAAGGAATTAAGGACGTAGGAAAATGGATCCACTACTGTCCAGGATGTAAAGCAAGTTATCAAGGTGGAAAAGAATGCTCTATTTGTGGAACTGCATTGAAAAGAAAACTGATTAAAAAATAATTATAAAAAAATTATTGCGGTGAGATATAAAATACAATACTAACATTAGTTGTGATCTCTTCATCACCAGACATAATTGGTGCAGATTTCATCGATGATTCTGCAAATCCATCAAAGGATGCTCTCATTGGACTATCATAGTAAGGAACTACATTATCATGAATTACTACAGATTTTACTCCAACAATTTTTTGTTTTAATGGAACAAGTGCTTTTTCTGCTTTTTGAGTTGCATCATTTATTGCATCAGCAATCAAGTCATCACTAATTTTTTCTAATTTATTATCAGATAATTGAAAAGAAACATCATTAACGCGATTAGCTCCAGAAGAAACAGCTACATCAATAATATCACCAGCAGAATCAATTTTTTCCGTTTGAATTGACAAAATATTTGAAACTCGATATCCATTTACAATTTGTTGCCAATTTCCATTGGAATCTTCTATGTTATCGTATAATGGATAAATCGAAAAATTTGATGTTTGTATATCGTCTTTAGAAATTCCAGAATCAGATAGGGAAGAGATTACAGAATTTAATGAATTGGAGTTTTCAGATAGGGATTCATTAGCAGTTTTGGCTACAGATTCAACTCCCAGTACAATAATCAAAGTATCAGGGCTTGATGAGGCTGTAGCAGTACCTGAAACAGAGATGGTTTGTTCAGAAGGATCATATTTTTTCAGCCATTCATAAATTAATTCTTCAGGAATATCATCTTCATTAATTTGAGATTCAACCTGATTATCACTTTGAGTTAAAGTTACAGCAAAGGCTAAAACAAATACAACCCCAACTATTACTGCAATATTAACACGATTATCCATAAATTTGGTTAAAAGAGGGATACTATAAAAATTCTTGAAATGGTAGTGATAGTTATGTTAGTGTCTTTTGATTACTTTCTTTCTGAAGTTTATTTTTAGTAGTTAACATATTTTTAATTTTTTTTGCACGAGATTCACCCAACCCTTCAACTTTTGCCAATTCAGAAGTTGTTGCACTAAAAACTTTCAATGGAGTACCAAATTTCTCAAGCATCCTAACTGCAAATTTTTCACCGATTCCAGGCAAACTGCAAAGTGTAGATAATTGCTGAGTTTCCAAATTAGATGATTTTTTAATTTTTTTCAAATAAGGTCCTTTAGGACCATCTTTTTTAGAACAGAGTGCAACCAATAATTTAGCAGTATGAGATGCACTGGGTGTAGGAATTATAGGAATTTTAAATTCAAGTGTAACTCTAGAGAGGGCCCCATAGAAAACTAGAGGGTTATCAGTAATTTCTTCAATTTCATCAACGTTACCTTCAACCAAAACAATAGGATGTTCAAAATTTTCTTTGAGTCTAGTACATTGATCATAAAGTCGTCCATCAAAAACAGAGGCCATTAAATCTTTGATACTTTTTCTTTCGACAATAGTTTCAGGTGCAACAATATAATCACCGATAGGGAGTGTTTTCATTTCAACCCCCATACCAATAGATTTCAGTAAATCAGGAATTCCACTTTTTCGTTCTCGTTCATCTACAATAATTCGAAGATGGTCTAATTTCACAAATACCATTTGTAATTAATTACTAATATCTTATATGAAATAATCTAGAGAAATTATTTTCTAGGATTATCGGGTGTTGTTGTTGCAGGTGGAGGAGGTGTAGCGCCACTTTTCATCATTTCGGTAATTTTTGCTTCTTGTTCTTTAAGAGATTCTTTTACACGGGTTTCTTGTTTCTCAAGAACAGTTGATCTAGTTTTAGCCAATTCAACTTTTTCCTCTAATTCATCAACTAGTGTTTTTTTATTAGATTTAATTAAAACAGTTCCAGCTTGTTTAAAGACAGAATCATCGTCAGCAACTTTCTTTAGTTCTTCAAGTGCTTTTTCAGTTTCTGCTTTTTCCATTTCAAGGTGTTGTCTTTGAGTAACAATAGATTGTAAATTTTGTTGAGATTGCTGTAATTTCATAATTTGTTCTTGAAGCCATGGGGGCATTTGTGGAGAAGACATGTCTATTTACAAATTTAATCAGATTATATCTTTACCGATTGAATGGAATCATAACTGGCTTGAATGAGTCGAAGACTAGAATTCAAATTTGCTCTAAGATGTGTAATTTGATCAGTTTCAACAGAAATCACTAATTTCTGATTTAGTTTTATTTTAGTTTTAACTGGATTTTCTGGATAAAACTCATTGTCAGCATTTACAGAATCATAAATTGCAGTTGTTTTGTCTTTAGCATCTACGGTGATTTTTGCACTATAGTTTAATGTCATATGCAGTTCCAGCTACTTTATAATTACATTTTTTACAGGACCAAATTCCTACAGCATCTCTGCCAAATGTCTGAGAACCACATTCAGGACAATTTCTTTTTTGTTTTAATGTAAAGTGAACTTTTGTGTATTGTTTTCTAAGTTTAATTCCATAACGAGCACCTAGACCCTTTAGAGATTTCTTTGCTTTAGCCATTTTATTGACTCTCCTGTTGGGCTGATTTTAATTGTTCTCTAATCTTTGCACCAACTTTAATAGATAAATCACCACATTGGTTAATTTCATCTTGAGTAAATCCATCACTACCACCTTTTTGTAATGCAACAATATGTCCATCAGAATCAGTAGTTATTGTAACTCTACAATCCATACTAGCCCATTCATCGCCGTTAGGATCAACTACGATATGATTTCCAATTTTTCCCATTGTTACAGATACAGGAATTGTGCTTGTAGGTAGTTGTTTTTCTCCACCTTCAACAACTGTAGGTTGGTCATCAACCATCTCCCATGTTGGAGTTTTTGATGTAAGCAAAGCAGCAGTTGCAGCATAAGAGCATGCATCAAAGTAATTTCCATCATAGTCAATTGCCACAACATCAGCAAATACACCAACTACAGATTTGTCTTTTTCAATTACTAACTGAGAAACATCAACCATATGACTTTCCCTAATTCCTCTATCAACAACTCTTGCCAATTCAATTACATCATCTCGTGGTGGTCCAGTTTCAACAGTAGGATGTGAAAGTGGCAATAGTTCAGCAGTGCACATAAACATGCCTTTGTCACCCACATCTGGGAAAGGTCTGTCCGGTTGGATTTTTACTCCGCATAAAACGTCGGTATCACCAAGGTAAACTCTTGCAGAACCGTTTGCTTTAGGAATTGCGTTAATTTCAATTTTGATTTCTCTTGGCTCATCTAATGCTCTTCCGTCAACTCGTTTTCCTTGTTCTAATAATTCAAGAATTTGTGCTTTCTTTAATTCATCAATAACAGAAACAGTAGCCATATCTAATTGCTCCTATTTCCAAAATATTTGTCATGTAGCGCTTTCTTTTGAAGTTCGTAAACAACTTCGCATCCTTTGACTCCAACATCTACACATTTTTTGTATTCTTCAGGAGTTAAAACACCATCTAATTGTAATAATGTAATTTTCTTAAGACTTGGCATATATCCAATAGGCATGTCGGCTTGACCTGCTTGGTCTTCTTCATTGTTAACATCAAGAACAATAGTATCTGCGACTTTACCTGAAGCAATTGCTGCAACCATATCCCTCATTGGAATACCAGCATCAGCTAATGCAACAGATGCTGCAGTAAGGGCAGCACATCTAGTTCCACCGTCAGCTTGTAAAACTTCAATAAATACATCAACTGCAGTTCTTGGGAATTTCTCCAACATTACTGCAGGTTCTAGTGCTTCTTTGATTACTTTGGAAATTTCAATTTCTCTTCTTGAAGGTGCCGGTCTTTTTCTTTCACCAACAGAAAATGGTTCCATGTGATATCTAACTCTTAAAATTCCAGTATCAGTATTTGACATGTGTTTTGGGTGAACATCTCTTGGTCCAAAGACACCAACTAAGATTTTGTTATCGCCAAATTCAATATATGCAGAACCGTCAGCGTTTTTTAATCCGCCTGCTTTAATCACAATTTTTCGGGGTTCATCTATTTTACGTCCGTCACAGCGAATGCCGTTCTCGTCCAATAGGACCATGGTTGCATCTCTTCCACCCATTATGATTCGTCCTTTTCATTTAACATATCTTGAATTAAATCAGTAAGGTTAGCAATATGTGCTTTTTCATTAACCATCTCAATTGCTTTTTTAGCTTTGGATAAGCCTTCAGCGGATTCACATGCAACTACAACCCAGCCATTTTGACCAATTGTTACTGCTGCGTTTGTACCATTTTCAATCATCTGGATCATGCTACCCTTCTTTCCAATTAATCGTGGAACTTTACTTGTTGAAATTTTTACCAATACACCATCATCAATTTTACCCAAGTCCCTATCAGAGATGGTTATGAGAGGATCTCTTGTTCTGTCAAAATTAGCAATTCTAGCAGCTACAAGATCTCCCGTTTTGAGTTTACTTGAAAGTTCATCAGAATGTGTAGAGAAATCACGTCCAAAGACATCCATTGCAGGTAAAAATCCAATATAACATGAATTGATATCTAATTCCCAAGACAATGAAGTATGAGAAACTACTTTACCAATAACAAGATCATCAATTTTTGGAAGATATTTTCCAGTTAAAGGAATGACTTTAACAGAATCATCATAAATTTCAGAAATACCAACAACTGTAGAAATTATATCGTTTCCTTCAAGTATAACATTTTGTTCAGGTCTGAAAGGTCCACTAGTAACAACATCACCAGGAATAACATATTTTCTCCTATCTGCCATTATTTCATTACCTCAACAGATGCAGAACCCTTTGTAATAGAACCCAATTTATCAATCACGTTTGGTCTGGCTGCTGCCGGTATTTCAAGTATTGCTTTTAATGAACCATTATTTTGCCATTCTTCTTTTTTTAGAGAGCCAACAGATTTCAAAACAGAATAAGATTGTGAAGCATATTGTGCAGGTATTATAATTTCCAATTGTAGATTTTCAGATTTTAAAGCAATAATCGAACGTAGTTTATCCACAATTTCAGATACTTGTTCTTCTACACCTTTCTGAGGATCGATTGTGACACGACCATCTTTCAGGGCTAATTCAATTCGTAATGGAGGATGGGGCAAATGAGTTCTAGGATCAACATATGTTTTAGCAATAAATTCAACAATTTGTTTTCTTTTTTGATCAACCATTTTTCTTCTTTGATCGGTTGTAAGATTTAGATCGCCTTTCTCAAACATTATTTGAGCAATTTCAGTTTTATCTTCAGTTTTAAAAGCTGCAAGTAATTTTTCAGTAGATGGCTTAGTGCCTTTTCCATAATCAGTGTAAATTTCATCAGATATCAAAACTGATGAAAGATCTTTTTTCTTACCTAGCTTATACTCCAAAGCAGGATCAGGTTTTACTAAAATCTCAAATTTTTCACCTTCAAAAGAATATCTAACTAAAGTAGTATCAGCCATTTCTAAATTATATATTTTAATTTACTATTTATCTATACGTAAAACTAGCTAGATTTTTATGTGCACTTTGCTAATTTTTAACAAGATTTGTCATCATTAGACGTAATTACAAAAGATTCTGAAAAAATATCTATAAAGCTGAAAGGGGTTCCATTACAATATGCAAATGCACTTAGACGTGTATGCTTAAACGGTGTTCCAGTTTTTGCAGTAGATACAGTAGACATTATTTCAAACACATCAGTATTACCAGATGAAGGTTTAGCACACAGATTAGGGTTAATTCCATTAAAAACAGATTTGAAAAGATTTAATGAACCATCAAAGTGTGACTGTAAAACCGAATCAGGTTGTTCAAACTGTAAAGTTTTACTAGTTTTAGACTCAGGAGTATCAGAAGAAACTAGAACTGTATTATCTGGTGAATTATCATCTGAAGACGATACAGTAAAACCATCTGCAGATAAAATTCCAATTATACAATTAGCTCCAGGTCAAGAAATTAAAATTGAATGTTATGCAAGATTGGGAAGAGGAACAGAACATGCAAAATGGAACTCAGCAAATATATCAACACTCATAGATTCAGATAAAGAAAATGAGAAAATTCTAACAGTAGAGTCCACAGGAGCATTAACTCCAGAACAAATTATCCTTGCAGGCGTAGAAGAAGTATCTAACAAAATTGTTGAATTCAAAGACATGATCAACAAAATTGAAGAATAGTAGAACATAGACATTATATTTGGGTTTTAAGGCGTATTATTCACATGACAAATCAAGTTGTTATTAGAATGGCAAGCGATCTTAGAAAAGCATCAGTTACAAACGATGCCCCAATTTGGCGTAAATTAGCAGAATATGCATTAAAACCATCAATAGCAAGAAGAGACATCAATGTAAATAGAATCAGTCAACTAACTAAAGAGAATGATACAGTTGTATTTCCAGGCAAAGTTCTAGGAACAGGAGCCATATCACATAAAATTACATTATGTTCATTTTCAATTTCAAACTCCGCAGCAGCTAAAGTATTAGAAAATGGTGGAAAAATAATTTCATATTTAGATTTAATCAAACAAAACCCTACAGGTAAAGGAGTCGTACTACTTGGCTAATGGAAGAATTAACAAACCTGCTGGAAGAAATTCAAATACTTCTAAGCAAGAAATTGTTATCAGAGTAGATAGACCAGTTGTTGTCGATGCAACAAATCACATTGCAGGTAGATTGGCATCAAATGTTGCAAAATTACTATTGCAAGGACAAAGAGTTACAGTTGTTAATTGTGAAAAAATTATGATGAGTGGAAAAAGAGAGACACAAATTAGAGAGTATAGAGAATTTTTAGAGATTAACAGTATCATCAACTATAAGCACGGACCAGTCCACTATAGAAGACCAGATACAATGATGGCAAAAATGATTCGGCAAATGTTACCATTTGATAGAAAACCATCAGGTAAACTAGCATTTGCAAGACTTCGAACATATATCGGAGCACCAAACGACACAAAACCAATTGAAAAAATTCAATTTGAAAAAGCACTAATCACAAGAGCAGCATCTAATTATACACCATTAGCAGAGATATGTAGAGTAATAGGGTGGACTGAATGACAACTCCAAAAACTGAAATTTATTTTGCAACTAGAAAAACAGCTAGTGCACATGTGTACATTACAAAAGGTGTCGGCAAAGTTAGAATTAACAATGTTCCAGTTGAAATGATCCCACAAGAAACTGCTCGTGAAGTTATTTTAGCACCACTCGAAATTACAGGGGATCTAAGAGAGAAAATAGATATCTCAGTCAGAGTAACAGGCGGGGGCTTTATGGGTCAAGCCAGTGCAATTGCAACTGGAATTACTAGAGCACTCATAGGTTGGACAAAATCTAAAAAAGAACCAAAAGACCATCCATTTCCAAAATCAACTAGAGAGGACTTAAGAAAACGAATCGATGATTTTGATAAATACCTAGTAAGTGGAGATGCCAGACAAAAAGAACCAAAGAAATTTGGCGGACCTGGTGCAAGAAGAAGAAAGCAGAAATCATACCGTTAGACTGTGAAGGCTATAATTTTAGCAGGTGGTAAAGGCACCAGAGGAAAACCATATACAGAATATTTTCCAAAAGCAATGACTCCAATTAACGGAAAACCAATTGTAGATTATGTTGTAAGATATCTAAAATCATTTAATTTCATAAAAGAAATAATCATAATTTCAGATTATGAGGGCCTAGGAGGTCAAATTAAAAACTACTATGGAAATCAAAAAAATATTAAATTTATTCAAGATTCGCAAAGTGGTACGGGAGGGGATTTACTTCACATCGAGAAAGATCTCAAAGATGAATCAGAATTTCTATTATGGTTTGTAGATAATCTATGTGCAGTAGATATAAAAAAAATGAGAAATATATTCAAAGAAAAAAATAGTTCCGCATGTATTGCCACCAGAACAAAAAGAAAAGAAGAAACAGGTTTTGCAATAGTCGAGAATGGGATAATCAAAGAGTTTAAAGAAAAACCAACAATGAAATTACAATTATCAGAATGTCTAGGGATCTATATTCTTGGAAAGGACGTCATTACAAAAATAAAGAAAATGAAAAATGAAAAACAGATCAATCTATCATATGACATTCTACAACAATTATCAAAAGAGGATAAAGTAAGTGCTTACGATATAGAAGAAAAAGAATGGATTGATGCAGAATCACCAATGGTTTTAGAGAGAAACGACAAACTAGTAACGAAAATCATAAAACAGATGGGATTATAGATTTTTCTTCAAATGCACGTATCTTATCTTCGAATTGAAAAGTTTGTGCAATATCATCCAATCCCTCTAGAAGAATTTTTTTCTTGTGAGAGTTAATTTGAAATGGTATATCTTCAGAAGAAGTTTTAATAATTTGATTTTCCAAATCAACCTCAACAGAATTAGTTTCCTGTAATAATTTTTCCACTATTTTTGGGTCCAATGAAATTGGCAATATTCCATTTTTGAAACAGTTACTAAAGAAAATATCTGCAAAAGATGAAGAAATAATTACAGAAAAACCATAATCATCTAAAGCCCATACAGCATGCTCCCTACTAGAACCGCATCCAAAATTATCGCCGGCTACTAGAATTTTTGAACCAGCACATTTTGAATCATTTAATATAAAATCAGATTTTATATTTTTATTTTCATCATATCTCCAATTAAAAAATAAGAATTTTCCAAATCCAGATTTTTGAACTAATTTTAAAAATTGTTTTGGGATAATTTGATCAGTGTCAACATTCACCATATCAAGTGGAGTTACAATACTTTTTACATTTTCAAATGGTTTCATTTTAATTCAAATCCAATTTCCTAACATCGACAAAATGGCCATTAATTGCAGCAGCAGCGGCCATCACGGGACTAACCAAATGAGTTCGGCCTCCATTACCTTGCCTACCTTCAAAATTCCTATTTGAAGTACTAGCGCATCTTTCACCAGGAGATAAAATATCAGGATTCATGCCCAGACACATACTACATCCAGCCTCCCTCCATTCAAAATTAGCATCGATAAAAATTTTATCCAATCCCATTTCTTCAGCTTGTTTTTTTACCATCTGTGAACCAGGCACTACCATGGCACTTACATTTGAGTCAACTTTTTGACCTTGAATTATTTTAGATGCTTCAATAAGATCCTCTAATCTTGCATTAGTACAAGATCCAATAAACACTCTATCAATTTTAATATCTTCAATCATAGTTCCAGGTTTAAGATCCATGTATTCAAGTGCCTTTTCAGCACCTTTCTTTTGATTAGGATCTCCGTTGGAGAATTCATCAGGGGATGGAATAGGCTCATCCACATCACAAGTCATTCCGGGGTTAGTTCCCCAACTTACTTGGGGAGCAATATCATTAATGTCTAAAATAAATTGTTTGTCAAATGTTGCATCAGAGTCGGTTTTAAGATCATCTCTCCAAGAATTTACAAGAGATTCATAATTTTTTGGAGTGTATTCTCTATTTCGTAAATAATCAAAAGTTTTTTCATCAGGTGCAATTAATCCTGCACGTGCCCCTCCTTCAATGGACATATTACAAATTGTCATTCTTTGATCCATAGAGAGATCACTTATTCCCTCACCACGATATTCAATAACAGTGCCAGTTCCACCAGCAGTTCCAATATTTTTTATAATTGAAAGAATAATGTCTTTTGCAGTTACGGCATGAGTATTCTTTCGTTTTCCTTCAACTCTAACTTCAAATGTTTTTGGTTTTTCTAACCATAACGTTTGAGATGCCAAAACATGTTCAACTTCACTAGTTCCAATTCCCAATGCTAGTGCACCAAAAGCTCCATGAGTTGAGGTGTGACTATCACCACAAACAATGGTAGAACCAGGTAAAGTTATGCCTAATTGAGGTCCAATCACGTGAACAATTCCCTGATTAGGGCTGTTGATATCAAATAATTTGATTCCAAAATCTTTGCAATTATTTTCAAGTGTTTTAATTTGGATAGATGAAGTTTGATCCAGCATAGGTAAAGAACGATCAGTGGTTGGAACATTATGATCCATTGTAGCAATGGTCAAATCAGGACGTCTAACTTTTCTATCATTCATACGCAATCCGTCAAATGCTTGAGGGGATGTTACTTCATGTACAAGATGTCTATCGATGTAAATTAAATCAGGTTCATTTTGTTTTTCAACAACAATATGAGATTCCCAAATTTTTTCAAAAAGTGTTTTTCCCATTTCAATCCTGATCTGGCTTATACTTGAATAATCCACCGGCTGCGATTATTTTTCCAATAATTTCAGAAAAAGGTTTCATTTTGTATGTTTGATTTTTTGTAATATTTTTTATTTCATTTTTTGAAACATCAATATTAATCTCATCACCTTCAGAAATTCCATCATATGCATCTTGATCAATTTCAATAGGTAGCAAGAATGCACCATCAACAGAATTTCGATAAAAAATTCTTGCAAAAGACAAAGCAAGAATGGCTTTTACACCACAATGAGATAATGCGATCGGAGCATGTTCTCTACTAGAACCACATCCAAAATTCTTTCCAGATAAAATAAAATCACCTTCTTTTACTTTAGAATGAAAATCAGGATCCAGTCCCTCCATAGCATGAGTTGCAAGTTCCGCATAATCATGTACTTTGAGATATTGACCAGGAATAATTACATCAGTGTCAATGTTATCACGAGGGTATTTTATGATATTTCCTCTCATAGCAAATCCCTCGGATCAGTAATTTTTCCAGTTACTGCAGAAGCTGCCGCAACCATTGGGGATGAAAGATAGGTTTGGGAGTCAACATGACCCATTCGTCCCGGAAAATTTCTATTAGTTGTGCTGATACAAATTTCATCTTTTGCCAACACACCCATATGTGCACCGCAGCAGGCACCACAAGTAGGCGGACCAACTGTAACACCAGCATCTAAGAAAATTTTCAACAATCCATTTTCCATAGCACGTTGATAAATTGAAATGGCAGCGGGTAAAACTTCAGTTCTAATCTTTACTTTTCGTCCTTTGAGTATTTTTGCTGCAGCTTCTAAATCTTCGTATTTTGCACCAGTGCAAGAACCAATGTATGATTTGTCTAATTCAACTGATGGAGCTTCACCTACAACACATGTGTTATCAGGTGAGAAAGGTTTTGAAATCATAGGTTCCATTTCTGAACTTTCATATTCAAATATTTTAGAATATTCGGCATCAGAATCGCCAGTAACTAAATTAAAATTTGTGGCACCTCTTTTGGAAAGATAATCAACCACTTTTTGATCTGGCTCTACAATTCCATTTTTAGCTCCGGCTTCGGTAGTCATATTACATAAAGTCAATCTACTTTCAACAGACATTTCATCAATTCCACTTCCACCAAATTGCATTGTTCTGTATGCACCACCATCATTTCCAATATCCCCAATAATTTTTAGAATTACATCTTTAGCCATTACATGATCAGGTAATTTTCCATTTAATTTGAAATAATAAGTCTCAGGAACTTTAAACCAAATATTTCCATGTAACAAGACATATGCAATATCAGTATGACCTAAACCACATGCAAATGCCCCTAGAGCACCAGTTGTGTTTGTATGGGAATCACCGCCAACATAAACATCACCAGGCATTACCATTGCTTCTTCATGTGAGATAGTATGGCAGATACCGTATTGACCCATTCCATATTTGAAGTGTTTTTCAATACCATATTGTTTTGTAAAATTAGACAACTTTACAATATTTTCAGCAGACATTTTATCAGCTGAAGGTACAAAGTGATCTTCAGCTACCCAAACTTTGGTAGGATCCCATAATTTATCAACAGAAATTCCTTGTTTTTTTAATTTGTCAAAAACCTTAAGAACACCAGGTCCAGATACATCGTGCATCATTACTTTATCAACATCAGCAAAAACCACATCATCAGGTGCTACTGAGGACTTGCCTGATCCACGTGCAAGGATCTTCTCAACTATATTCATAATTCAAAAAGTTTGTTCTTAGGATTAAAAGCTTTTCAGAACAATAAAAAAGAAATAGAACCTAAAGAATATTGTGCAATTAACAGTAATACCACTACTAGCAGAAAGAATGGAAAATGAATTTAATATTTTTGAGGAATTAGAAAATACTTTGATAAAAAATGAAACAAAATTACAAGAAGGAGACGTCATAGTAATTTCAACAAAATACATCTCAAACTCACAAGGAAGAATTGTTGATTTAGAGAAAATCAAAGCATCAGAATATGGTATGAAGATAGCAGATGAATATCAACTAAAACCAGGAATTGCCGAAATAATAATTAGAGAATCAGATAAAATTTTTGGAGGAATAGGAGGGTTTGTCATAACATCAGCAGATAACATCATGGCACCTAATGCAGGAATTGATAAATCAAATGCAAAAAAAGGTAAAGCAATACTATATCCAACAGAACCGTACCTAATTGCAGAACAAATTCGAAGAAAAGTTTTCTTGAAATTACTAATTCATGTTGGAGTAATTTTAGTGGATAGTAGATTAATGCCAGCGAGAATTGGAACGTCAGGTGTTGCAATATCATGTGCAGGAATAGAACCAGTTTTAGATATGAGATCCAAAAAAGATCTAGACGGAAATCCATTGAAAGTTACATTTCAAGCAGTTGTAGATAATCTTGCAACAATTGCAAATCATAAGATGGGAGAAGGTGCAGAATCAAGACCATTTGCAATAGTAAGAGATTCAGGAGCAAAACTTACAGATAGAAAAATTAATTCTTCAGAAATGGCAATTGCTCCAGAACAATGTGTTTACGTTAGAGGTCTGGCAAATCCCCCCAAAAACTAAGGGCTTAAGGTAAGTTTTTTTTAAATAGAGGGATTTAAGATAAAAAATATGGAGTATTTGACCACATATCCAAAAACGATCTCGTTTATCGATGGATTAAAGCATAAAATTCAGGCAGATAACAAAAAGGGCGTAGAGCAACTCCATATTGTTGTCAAAAAAAATTTTGAAGAGTTAATGAAAATATTTACAGCAGAGGGATTTACCAAAGTAAAATTAGAACATAAGCAACCAGACCAAATTGGAAGTGGAATAAATTTAAAATTGAAAAAACCATGGGAGATGCACATTAGAATGGTGGATTTAAAAAAAGGTCGAATTGGGATTCATGCAGAAGTAGAGGTATCAAGAGACTATCTTCAACATTTGTTTTCACAAAGAACTCCAGTAATTTATGAAGTAGAAGAAATTTTAAAAAAATATCAAGTAGACTATAGTATTTGGCACGATAAAATAAAGAAGAACATAACAACTGTGGTAGACAATTATAAAGTGAAACTTGCAAATCCGGGAATTCCAGTATTTGCATGGAAGCCAATGGTGGTGGTAATTGTAACTGTAATGGTATTATATGGTTGGAAATTTTTTAGTACAATTTAACTAAATTAATTACAAATTAAAAAAATCTAAACGCCGAGTGTTTCGGCTTTACTTAGTTCAAGAAATACTTTATCTCCAACTGAAAGACCCATCTCTTTGTATTCATGCATTTCAAGTTTTAATTGAGTAATTCCTGATTGCATTCCCATGCCACCACCTCCACCAGACATCATCTTGCTAAGGTCTTTCATCATGTCATTCATGTTTGAAAATCCCATTACCTTTGGAGAGCCAAAAGCAGCAGGTGGATTTTGATTTCCTTCCTTTAGTTCTTTTAGAGATGATAGTGAAAGTACAACATATGGTGCTCCATCAGGAGCTGAATCAATGCTTTTTACAACAAATTCTTTCTTCATAACTAACCTAAATGGTGTATCTATATAATTTTAATATTGTTAATGCATATTTACATGAAAATTGAAGATTTAATTACAAATTTGAATAAATTATAGTATTGTCTGAGCCTTTAAAAACAAAATTACAATACTATGGAATCTCGCCTTGGGAAATAGAGGTTCTTTATGGATTTCTACATTCTAGATTTACAATAGTACAAGAAGAAATAGAAAATAATGATGAGAATTTTGTAAGTTTTCTTGATATAGACATCCCATTAGAATTTAATGAAGCATTTTTCAAATGGTTTGATTTTAAACAATGGGAAAAAGTAAAAGACGTTCTAAAAGAGTACAAAAGAAGACGTGGAAGTCGCAATGCATTAAAAATTAAAATCAATTTTGCAGGAAATCCAAAAATTGTATTTACAGTCGATGTAGTGGATAGACAATGGTTTAACAATGCAATAGAGAAAATGGATTTTGTCATAGAACTATTGCCACAACATCTTGATCCTAAAAAACTTCCAATAGGAGTTAGAGAAATTAATTACAAATTTGATGTGGAATCAGTTAGATGGAGATTGGATACAGCAAAATCAAAACATAAAGAATACTACTTTAGAGAAGACGTTTGGAAAGAAATTCAGAAAGAAATCAAGTAAAAAATAAAATTACACATCTAAAGAATCTAGAATTTTTGAAATATCAGTATTTGGCAATCCATTATCAGATATGATTTGTTTTGCAGGCGGATTTTCAAGATAATTCGGAATCTTATCAGTTAATCTAGTACTGAAAGGAGACACCAATTCATTTTGATAAAAAACACCGGTCGGAATTTTATCGCCCCACTCAAGAGATTTTATCAAAGCTTGAGATAGTTTTTCATTAACTTCAACTTCACCAGCATAATTTACAGTTGGATCAAAGTTTGTGTCTTCAAGTTTGTAAATTCTAGAATGTCGTTCCATAGATTCTTCAGCTAAATCAGCTCCAGAATACCAATCTCGCGTGTTAAGATCATTGTAAGTAGGACATGGCTGTAACACATCAAGAAATGAAAGACCTTTGTGTTTGACTGCCTTAACAATTAAATCTTTGAGATGTCGTACATCGTAAGAATATCCACGTGCAACAAAGGTAAAACCACTAGCTACTGCCAAACCAATTGGGTTCACATTAGAATTAGTATTTGGGGAAGGAAGAGATTTTGTTTGTTCTCCTAGTTTGAGTGTTGGAGATGCCTGTCCTTTTGTTAATCCATAAACACCATTATCAAAAATGATGTAAGTCATATCGATATTGCGTCTGCCTGCTGCAACAAAATGACCAGCACCAATCCCCAATCCATCGCCATCGCCACCAACCGCAACAACAGTCATGTCAGGATTTGCAAGTTTACCACCTTGAGCAAAAGTTAGAACTCTGCCGTGTAATGTATGAACACCATACGTATTGATGAAATGGGATGTTTTTCCAGAACAACCAATACCTGAAAAAATTGTAGCTTTATCACGTTCAATTCCCATCTCAAATAATGCCATTTGTAATGCATTAACAATACCAAAATCCCCACATCCGGGACACCAATCATTATGTACATCAGTTTTGTAATCAGCAAGTTTAGGCTCCATGACTAAGAACCTCCCGCTTTGCAGCTGTATTTTGTACAATCTTCTTTAATGAATTATAAATTTCAGTACTTGTCATTCCTCTTCCAGTATATTTCAAAATGTAATAATCAATTTCTCTAGTAATATTTTGTTTGAATATCTTACCTAATTGCCCGGAATAATTTGCTTCAATGTCAATCAATACTTTAGCATCTTTAAGAAGTGATTTAACATATTCAGTAGGGAAAGGATGTAGTAATTTAATTTGAATGAATCCAATATCGATACCTTCTTTTTTTAACATAGCCTGTGCATCAATAATTGGACCCTTTGTAGAACCCCAAGAAATTATAGTATAATCATGAACTTCAAATGGCACAGCTTGTTGATCTGCAGGAATAGATTCGAGTGCCAAATCCAATCTAGACATTCTCTTATCCATCATCTTAATACGAATTTGCGGATCTTCTGTAATGTGACCATATTCATCAGATTCATCACCCGTATTCCAAAATACACCGTTATCCATTCCAAGTTTAGAACGTGGAGATATTCCATCATCAGTAAAAGCGAATCGCTTGTATTCACCTTCAACTTTATCTAACAATTTACCACGATCAATTGAAATTTTCTTTGGATTAAATTTTTTACATGTTACGACAGAACTTGACAAGAATTTATCCATCATGTGAATTACAGGGATTTGATATTTGTCAGCATAATTAAAACAATTACCAGTATCATAGAAACTCTCTTCAATATCACCCGAAGCATAAACTATTTTTGGAAAATCACCACATCCAGCAAAAACAGTAAAAAGTAAATCGTCCTGTCCGTGGCGAGTAGGCAAACCAGTTGAAGGTCCACTTCTTTGGTATAGAGTAATTACAACTGGAACCTCATTAATTCCAGCCCATCCAAGTGCCTCAGTCATTAATGCAAATCCAGGACCAGAAGTAGAGGTGGATGAACGAGTTCCAGTAAGGGCAGCACCAATCATCATGCCAATTGCAGAAATCTCATCTTCAGTTTGAACAACAATAGTAGAACCAGGTCTGTCGTTTTCAATTTCCAGAATTTCATTGGATTCCAAATAGACACTCTCATCAGATGCGGGAGTAATTGGATAGTATGATTGAAACCTACATCCTGAAACCATCTTGCCAAGTGAAGTTCCAAAATGACCTTGAACAAGAATCGTATCAGATTGTTTTTTTACACCAGTTAAAGTATGATTAAAATTTTCAAAATTATTTGATGCGTAATTATAAGAAAAATTTGCAGCTTGTTTGTTAATCTCTGCAATTTTTGGTTTTTTAGAAAATATGTCATCAATGGAATCAACTAAAGAAGCAGATGGCATTTTTATCAATCCCAAAGATAGTGAAACGCCAAGTACATTATACATTCTAACTAAACCACTCAATCTAGGATTGTCAACTTCTTCAGAAAGAGTTTGAAGTAAACTTTTGAACGAAACAGGATAAAGTTTTACTCCATTTTCTTTAGCAACTTCTAGAACTCCAGCAATAGTGAATGGTTTATTTTTTGATTCCAGAAATTTATGTAACCGATCTTTAAATGGAGAATCCAAAGTATTCACCCTGTCAGTAGTAACATCTTCCAATTTAGAATCATAAATAATCCCACCATCAGAAACAATTTCATCAAAATGACGAAAAATTGTTTCAGCATCAAAAGATACCATCAAATTTACAGCATTGACATTGGAGTGAATATCTTCATCAGAAATTCTAACTGTAAAGTAGCTGTGTTCACCCTTGATATTGGAATAGAATTCTCGTTTACCAAATATTTGATAGCCCATTTCAGCACAAACCTTAGAAAAAATATTTGCGCCAGATTCAACCCCACTTCCTTGCGGACCACCAATCAACCAAGTAAAATCAGTGGAGATCACAAATATTCACAAACCTTTTTCAAATAAGAACCACATGGTGAATAATTAATCAACTATCCACCTGTTGCTGCATCAAATAATGCACATTCACATTTATCACGTTCACCACAATAAGGACACACACACATGCATTTTTCAATAGAATTACCGCAATCCACACAAATAGCAAATTCTTCTTCTTCTTCAATTTTTGAAGACATAGTAATGATACAAAGAAATCGTATAAATGGTTTGAGATAAATCTGAAGACTAATGAAAGGAAAAATTTTACTTACAAGAACTTTACATGATTTTGCACTAAAAGAATTAAAAAAGAAATTTCAAGTTGAAATCCATACAGGAAAAATACCAATACCTCAAAAGACATTAAAATCTAAAATTAAAGAAATGGATGGTTTAATCTGTTTTCCATATGATAAAATAGATAAAGAAATTATTCAATCAGCAAAAAACCTCAAAGCAATCAGCACATACAGTGTGGGATATGATCATATAGATACACAGTTTGCGAAAGAAAGCAAAATTAGAGTCGGATATACACCAGAAGTTTTAACTGATGCAACTGCAGATATGGCATTTGCGTTATTACTGGATTCATTAAGAAGAATTTCAGAAGGAGATAGAATTATCAGAAAAGGACAGTGGAAGCAAATCTACGGGGCATATGATTATGTAGGATTGGACCTTCAGGGAAAAACTTTAGGCATAATGGGTTTAGGTAGAATTGGAAAAACACTTGCTAAAAGAGCAAAGGCATTTGATATGAAAATCATATACCATAATAGAAAACAAATTTCCAAAACTGAGGAAAAAAAAATAGGAGTAAAATATACTACATTTAACAAATTAATTGCTCAAAGTGATATAATATCAATTCACGTGCCACATACAAAACAAACTAACGAGATGTTTAATATGAAAATTTTTAGAAAAATGAAAAATACATCATTTCTGATAAATACGTCACGTGGAAAAGTAGTAAATCAAAAAGATCTGGCAGTAGCATTGAAACAAAAAATTATTGCAGGTGCAGGGTTAGACGTATTTGAGACAGAGCCAATAAAGAAAAATCATCCATTTCTTAAATTAGAGAACATAGTATTAGCACCACATGTAGGGAGCTCTACAAAAGAGACTAGAGTCAAAATGGCAAAAATTACTGTAAAAAATCTGATTCTAGGGATGAATGGTAAAAAACCAACTTATTCCATAGGATATTGATTATTACGCGTAAGTTAGAGTCAGATAAAATGTTGAGTTTTTATATTGAAATTATAAAATATTAACAAGTTGAAAAAATTCAAACATACTAACGAAGAATTAGAATTAGCAAAAATAAAAACTGAAAAAGACAAAAAGAAAAAAGAATTAGAAAACTGATACTTTTTTGCTTGTCTTTTTCAGACAAGATTTTTTTTTAAAATTCAATTTTAGAAGAATACTTTTGATGTAATGAGTCATAGAGTTCTTTTCTTGAAGAAATCAAATTTTTTGATTCATCATACATTTTTGTAAAAAATGCAGCAATTACACGCTCATTACTTTTATCAAAAAATCTCACACTAAAACTAATTTTATCAGGTTTTTGTTCTTGAATAAATTCTGCTGAATCAATCATCTCAGAATTGACGTGCATGTGTGCAGGCCCATCATTATCACCAATTGTAATCCATTTTTCTTTTTTTCTAATACTAAGAGAATTACTACGAATTTCGCAGGTTGCACCGATATTTTTTGTAATTATTAATACATCATCAATTTTAATTATATCAGACAATAGTTCAAAAAGCAATAATGTATTAAGAAAAGTGAATTATTAGAATTTTTTCATATCAATTTGAACAAAATCATCAGTGTCACCATGAACACAGTCAGTTCCAATAGTTTTCACAGGAGTAAAGCTAATGTTTCCATTTTGTATTTTACCTTCTTTTTGTAAAATTTCAAGTTTACCAGATACAATGAATCGATGTTTCTGACAGGTTAATCCAAACATGTATTCATCTTTACCATCAACAATAGATACAATAAATTCTGGAGGATTAACACATTGTTTCCCCTCCTCCATAACTGAACATTTATCGGGCATCATAAGAAAATTAAAAATTATATCAGATATTAATCTTGAGCGGTGTTAATTTAATATCATCTAGCATAAATTAAAATTAATTGAAAGATAATTTTGATCTAATAATAATCGGGGGAGGAATTTTAGGAACTTCCCTGTCATATTTTTTATCATCTCTAAATAAATCAAAAAAAATTGGAGTCATAGAACAAGAACATAGTGTTGCACAGCATACGAGTAGTAGAAACACTGGAAAAGTTCATGCACCGTACCTATACAATCCTGAAAAGAAAAAATTGTTTGCTAAAACAGCATTTCATGGATACGATATGTGGGAACAGTATTGTAAATTAAAAAATATTCCATTTAAAAAAGATGGAGTAATTGAAGTTGCAATAAATCAAAAAGATGTCAAGGTTCTGGAAAAATATCATGAATGGGGAAAACAAAATGGATTGAAAGACAATGATATCGAATTAATGAATAAAGAAGAACTAAAAAAAATAGAACCAGAAATAAAATGTGAATCTGCATTATATGTACACAAGGATGCATCAACTGATTATTCATTGTGTACAAATGCAATAATGCAGGATAGTAAAAATAACAATACAAAATTTCTTGTAAATACCAGAGTTACAAAAATTAAAAAAAGTGAAAATGGATGGATCTTGACATTAAATAAAAAAGATGAAATTCATACAAAATTTCTAATAAATGCTGCAGGTGGGGAATCCATAAACATTGCACATGAATTAGATACTGCTAAAAATTTAACAGATGTTCATTTTAGAGGAGAATATTGGAAAGTTCCAAAAGAATACAACAATTTAACAAAAAAAAGTGTGTATTCTGTTCCTGAATTTACAGAATATCCATTTTTAGATCCTCATTGGATTATGAAAGTAGATGGCAGTTGTGAGATTGGACCAAACGCAGTTCCAGTATTCAGTCCATATGGGTATAGTAAATCAGAAAACATAAAAGAATTAATTCCAAAAACACTTGAAATGTTAAGATCAGGTGCAAGAAAAACAATTTTTGATAAACAATTTCAAAAACTTGTAATGACAGAAATACAATCATCAATGTCAAAATCTACAATGGTGAATAGAGTTAAGAAATTTTTACCAATAATAGATGAGAAAAAAATTACACAAAAAGGAACTGCAGGGATTAGATCATCAGTTATTGATCAAGATGGAAAATTTATCCCAGATGTGATTTTACTTCAAGGCGACATGTCATTTCATATTTTAAATTATAATTCACCAGGAGCCACAGGAGCACTACCATTTTCAGCACATGTGATAAATCAATTACACAAAACAGGTCTATTTGAAAATGAAAATATGAAAGCACAGTGTGGGCCTTGGAAATTCAATGAAATCATAGAAAAACTAGATGGATAAAATGGCGCCGAGAGGGAGATTTGAACTCCCGTTCCCTTGCGAGAACGCGCTTTATGGTTAAACAATTTCCAGGCGCGCGCCCTACCAGGCTAGGCGACCTCGGCAGAAGTCTTGCGACAATTCTATTTCATAAAATGTGATTATAAATTGTATCATTCAGATATACAAAACTACTTCCAAATGCTCACGGTAGCTGATTTTTCAACATTATTCCCATCTGGATCAATTCCATGTACAGATATTTTGTAAACGCCATCAGATACAAATTCACCATTATTTTTAATTTGATCCCATGAAAGAATAACTTCACCCATAGGAGCAAGAGTAAAAGATTCCGGAGCGTAGACAGGAGAATAAATTAAAATTCCAAATAAGCCACTAATTTTTAAATCACATGATGAATTCAAAAAAGTTAATGGGTTAGTTCCAGAATTTATAATTTTAATTTCTATCAATTCATTTTGTTTAAAATCAAATTTTTCAGTAACAATAGAAATAGAAGATCCATCAACAAAGACTAATTGATTATTAGTTTTATAATCAATTGTAAAAATACCAATTCCAAATCCAGCTATTATACCAACAACAATAAAAATAATGAGACTTTTTGCTAACAATTCTTAGAAAATAAATTTAGTATGTTTTAATCCTTTGGAGGAATAACTTTTGTTCGCCATTTTTTTGGGTAAGTATTTGGGGCCATAATTATTCTCTTTGTAACAAATGCATATCCCTTAACAGCATCACGAATTTCTTCTTCGCTCATAGTTGCTTCAGCTAATGCAACAGCTTCACCTTTTTGTGTATAAATTGCAACGATATCACCTACTTTCAAATTAGATGATATTTTTAAAACTCCAGGAATTGCAAGTTGAGCACCATGGCACATTGCATCTACTGCAGAGTCACGAATTATTACAGATTTTAATTCACTTAGCGCACGTTCAACAGGTAGTATCATTTTCATTAATTTGGTATCATCTTTTTTTTCTTCCCAAATAGCAAATGCATCAGCTAATTCATGTAAAGTTACTAAACCGTCTTTTTCATGAAATTGATCAACTCTGCTTCTTCTAAGTTCAATCATAGTTCCACCAGGTCCTAAAACTTCACCAATATCATAGTATAATTTTCGAATATAGGTTCCAGCTTCACATAAAATTCTAGTTAAGAGTAGTCTTTCTTTTTGCTCAATAATTTCAAATTCATAGATAGTTCTAGTTCTTGTTTGTCTAACAACTGCAGAACGTTGTGGAGGTTTTTGAAAAATTTCACCAGTAAACATCTCAACAATACTGGCAAGTTTTTCTTTAGATGGTAACGAATGAATTCTACCCAGTGCATGATATTCTTTTGGACCTAAAAGCAAAACACCTAAAGCTTTAGTTGCCTCACCTAACCCCAATGGTAAAACGCCTGAAACTTGAGGATCCAAAGTTCCACTATGGCCAATCTTTTCAAGTTTCAAAATACGTTTTGTCCAGGCTACAGTTTCATGGCTTGTAGGTCCAGGAGGTTTATCTAAAAGAATAATTCCATTGTCCAGGAGTTGTTCAATAGTTCGTTTATCATAATAGACACCATAAGCATCATCAGTAATATCCTGATCAATTTCAATTAAATTTTCAAGTTGTTTTAAAGTCATATCAATTTTCTCACAGTTTCAGCGGTAACATCAATTACTTGATTTGCATTAAGATTATCAGTGTTGATAATCACATCAAATACATCCTTATCTTCACCAAAATTAAAACCATAGAGTTTTTTGTATAATGCCTTATTTTTATCAAATCGAGTTTTAGTGATTTCATATGCATTTTCAGAACTCATGTTATCTCTAGATTGCATTCGCTGTGTACTACTTTCATGAGAAGCATCCAACCATATCTTCACACCAGTATCAATTAACCACGGCAGGGTATAACTTGTAATTACCATTCCACCTTGATTAAAAAGATCAGTTAATTTTTTATCTAAATTTTTATCAAATTCAGAATTTTGTTCACGTTGATTTAGAAATTTCATTCCTTCTTCAGTATCCCACCAATCATCACCGTCTGAGTTGAATCCACGTTCCTTAGCCATTTCTTTTAAAACATCCCCACCGCTTAGATATTGTAAATTAAATTCTTTAGCTAGTCCTTTAGCAACAGTTGTTTTCCCAACTGCAGGAGGGCCAGATATAACAATAGATGATGTCAACCTAGATCCATCGAAGTTTTTGTAATTCTCATAATAATTCCACTAAATGCAATAGAAGAAAGGAAATACCAAGCCCAAAGCATTAGATGATTTTCTTTACCAAAGCACACGTTTGTTGAGTCTAAAGCTTGTTCTGCAGTACAAGTTAGTTGGAACATATCTCCAGGAATCACATTAAGTGGGATTGGGGAAATAGCTACTGTATAGGTAAAGAGAGCAGGTAGTACAAGATAGAATATTAGAATTAAAGGTACAAAAGTAATCATCATTGGTCTCATATTCATTTGCATCATCTCCATAGACATTTTGTTCATGTACGAAGACTTTTTGCTTAATTCTGCAGTTTTTGCAGTGTCCTTAGATCTCATTGCAGCCATTCTTTCTTTTTGCCATGCTTTAGTTTCCTTCATTATTCGTTTTAGTTTTGTTTGATCAACCATTTTTTTTCTAACCGCAGAATTGAAAACATTAAGCAATACACCAAATCCAGATACGGCAAACATAGTTACAATGATACCCTTAACCATAGGATCGTCACTGCCAAGAGCTTGTCTGCCTTCACCACCTAGAAAATCAGGCAGTTGTAGAAATGCTGAGTCAATAAAGAGCAGAATAAAGTTAAAATCCATTTTTACAGTCCTATTGCCTTGATAATCTTATCAGCTGCTTCATCAATTTTTCCCTCACCATTAAGAACAAGTCTTACAGGAGAGCCCGTAATTACAGCACATGCAGATATCATACCAGATTGAACATCTAGCTCCTTCTTAATGTTAGCGAGTGTTATTTTATCTCTATTTCGAGTATCATCCTTCATCCTTCGATTGTAAATTTCTTCAGGTTTTGCAGATACTGAAACAAAATTGGTAGGTTTGATAATTTTTAAAACATGTTCAGGCAATCCAGGATAGTAGCCTTCGGGTGAATTGATAAATGCATGAGTATCAATAATTACAACTTCTTCTTCATGACCACTAATTTGCTCTGCAGCAAGTTTTTGAAGACGTTGTTGTTCAAATACAGATAATTTTCTTAATTGATCCCTGTCAGTTAGTCCATTTTCTTTAGCAACATCAAACATTAAACTTCCATAATTAATTACAACTACATTTTTCTTATGATCTTTTAAGATTTCAACCATTGTTGTTAACAATGTAGTTTTCCCAACACCAGGGATTCCAACTAAAATAATTTTTTTATTTTCTACCAAGTATAGCACCCAACCGCGGCATAACAACTTCTACTTGTTCTCTAACTAACTGTGTGTAGTAATTAATGAGAATATCCACCATAAGTAAAATTCCAATTCCAGATCCAAATACACCAAGTACATCAGATACTCCTGCCAAGAGGCCCAAAATTGCAGAACCAATAATTGTTACAGATGGAATGTATTTGTTTAGTAATGCTTCAACAGGTGCATTTGATCTTCTAAATCCAGGAATTTGCACATCAGCATCAAGCAAATTTTGAGCTGCAGTCTTTGGAGATAAACCACCAAGTTCAACCCATAATCTACCAAATACAATTACAATTCCAATCATAAATAGAACATATCCCACTGCACGCATTGGATCCAAAGCTGCAACATCCAAACCTCTTGGAGGGGTAACATAGTAAATCAGTCCTCCAATAGGTGTAGAAGGACTAGTCGGATCAAATTGTGCTATAAAATTTACAAAGAAGTTATTGTTACGAGGGTTAAAGTTTGACCAAATCATTTGGAACACAAATACAGCGTTTGCAGTTAATGCAGATGCTAAAATTACTGGAATGTTAGAAACATACATCAATTTGATAGGATAAACAGCAGCGAAGCCTCTGTATTTTGTAGAAACAATTGGAATTTCGATTTTAATGCCTTGAGTAAATACAAGTATCAAAAGTATTCCAGCAGTAAGGAAAAGTCCGAAAATACTAGGCAGTTGATTTGAACGGAACAATACATTTCCAAGATCACCAGCAAAAGCAGACTCTATGGTATACGGAATAATACCAATCATTCCACCATCACCAGCAGGTAACGGACTGAACATACTCCAAAGAATTTGTTGTGCTACACCGGCCATAATGAATAAACTAATTCCACTACCAAGTCCCCAGCCTTTTTGGATTAATTCATCCATGAACATAATTATGACAGACGCCGCCATCAGCTGCCCTATAATCACATACAGGACAAACGGCTCAGTTGCACCACCATATACAGCTGCAGCATATACAATTGATTCAGCTACAATTACAACATAAGTTACTAGTTTAGTAGCTGTTTGAAAAATTCCTCTTTCTTCAGGCTTCTTAAAATCAAATTTTAAAATATCAGATCCTCTCAATAATTGCATCAAGAGTCCAGCTGTTACAATAGGACCAATTCCTAATTCAATCAAAGTACCTTGTTGGGATGCAAAAATAACTCTAGCAAATGCTAGAAAATCAAATTCAGGAGCTGTTGCACCATATAACGGAGTTTGTCCCATTACCATGTAGATAAGTAATGCAACACCACACCAAAGTAATTTAGTTTGAAGTGAAATTTTCTTTTTAGGTTTTGGAACTTGGGGTAAGTACGGTTCTGCTTTAAAAACTACTTTTCGAATAATAGAAGTGATAGAACCCTCAGCCATTTTCAGTTATCTAAGCCTCAGCAGTTTTTACTTTAGATGGAGATTGAAGGATTTCACCACCAGCAGTTTTTACTTTTTCTTCAGCTAGTGAAGTGAATTGTTTAATTTTTACGGAATAAGAATTAGTAGTTTGTCCACCGCCAAGTAGTTTATCATACCCTGCGCTTTCAAGGTCAATCATTTTTTTACCATTTTCTTCTTTACCGAATTGAATGAATAAATCATCAAGATCTCTAACACCTGCCCATTTTTTGATAATGTTTGGATGAGGTACTGCAGGAGGCTCATGACCATAGTGGTTTGGATCTTCTTTTATCATGGTACTTCTGTGATGTTTCTTCATACCAGTAATTCCAAGACCACCTTTGTGACCACTTGCACGGTGTTGACCTACTTGGCCCCAACCCATGTGTCTGCCACCTCTAAGTCTTCGAGTCTTTCGTAATCTAGTTGCCATGTTAAATCATTCTCCTAACTACAGTATCAAGTTCTTTGTTAGCTCCAAGAATACCTTTTTGGCCATACAATTTCTTGGTGCTTCTTTTGAATCCATGTACTGGAGGTGCTAAAGCAAACCAAGGTTTTAGTGGAGATAATTTTGATAATGTAGCCTTTCCATCAGCCAATGCAGTTCCAAGTTCAGATGCATTTGCAAATCCAAGTTCTTTTAGATCATCATCAGTGACTTTTTGATAACCACCTTTTCGTGCTTTCTTTTCAATTAATTCTTGTGCCAATGATGCATCAATTTCAGTCCAAGCAACATAGTGTTGGACTTTACGTAGCATTCCCAAAGTATTATCTTTGATAGGTAGAATTGTTGCACGATATTTTTTATCTAATTTTAATAAAGTCATTGTAGTTGTGGCCCAATATGGACAGTCTGCTTGACCCTTAATTCTAACAACGAGATATGCATTTGACATATTTATCATCCCTGACTGAATGTCTGTCTAAGACAATCCAGTACTGCTTTTGAAGTAGAACCCATTGTAGGAGTAGAGCCTTTTGCTGTAGTCCATGCATCTTTAAGTCCTGCTAATTCTAATAATCGTTTAATTTTTCCACCTGCAACAAGACCTAATCCACGTGGTGCAGGAATAATCTCAATAGTTACACTTCCACCTTTTCCTTTAACTTTGAACGGAACAGAATGTTTTTGATCACATTTACATTCCCAGCTGCCACATCCCATTTTGATAGGATTAATGTTTAAGAAAGCTTGATTGGTTGCTTTCTCAATAGCGATACGCATTTGTTTTGATTTACCTTGACCAATTCCAAGATAACCATTTTCATTTCCAGCTGCAACAATTGCTTTGAATCTGGTAGATTGACCGTTAGTAGTCATTCTTTGAATAATACCCACATCTACAACTTCACTTTTTAAATCAGGTAATAATTTTTTAATAATTCCAGCTTCTTGAATTCTTGCCCCAGATTCTAGGATTTCCTCAATTGATGTAATTTCTCCAGAATCAACTTTTTTTCCTAGAATAGTTTTTGGTACCCAAACTTCTACTTCAGGCTCTCTTCGAGGTCTTTTAGGACGAGTATCAGCTCCAGGTGGACCACGTCCATAAATTGGCGGACCTCTACCTCTTCCACCTTGTCCAGGTTTAGATTGTCCAGGTTTAGATTGTCCAGGTTTAGATTGTGCTGTTTGACTCATATCTATTTCACATCTCCATCAATCGTAGATTTCATTTTAGAAACTTCATTTTTAACAGTAAGATGTTCGCCATTTATTCTTTCATTAGGAGGAAATGTTTCAGAATCAGCTGGAACTTGAAGACCCGAATCAACAAGTCCTTTCAAAGCTGCAGCCACTCTTTGAGTATAACGTCTAGTACCAGTATACAAAATTGCATCTTTTGCACCTTGACTTAGTGCTTTTTTTCCTGCTAGATATCCAGTAAGATATGCTGCAGGTATGCTTTTTCTAGATCCTTTCCATCCTTTTTCTAGTAAATATCTAGAATGCGCAGATGCAATTACTTTATCTCCAGTCATTCCAGGTTTAAGAACTTGGACCTGTGTATTTTCATTGGTTATATTTACAGTAATAAAATCACGTTTTCCCATCAACATGGTTCCACGTTTTTTATAATTGGTCTTTTCTTCCCTAAGTCGTCTTAATATTTTTGAATAAGCCAATAGGATCCAACTTTGAAACTGCTATTATATACGTTAAGCGTGAAGTAATGCACAAAGTAGTGCTTTCTGAGTATGGAGTCTATTTTCAGCTTCATCCCAAACGAAAGATTGAGATCCATCAATTACAGATGAAGTAACTTCTTGTTCTCGTTTTGCAGGAAGACAGTGTAAAAAGATCGCATTTTTATCTGCAATATCCATAATTTTATCATTAACTTGGTATTTTGGAAGGAATTTCTTCATTCTTTTAGGATCAACATTATGAATTGAAGAATAAGTGTCAGTTACAATAACATCAGCATTTTTAGCTGCTTTTAGAGGATCAGTAGTCAATTCAATATCAGTTAAATTTTGAGAAACTTTTACAACAGATTTATCAGGTTGAAAGTCCTTGGGGGTTGCAATAGACATTTGAGCACCAGATAAGGCCGCACCATAAATCATTGAGTTACAAACATTATTTCCATCTCCAATCCAAGCAATTTTTAATCCTTTGAGAGTTTTTTTCTGTTCTTTAATGGTCATAAAGTCTGCTAAAATCTGGCAAGGATGAAAAGAATCAGATAATCCATTAATTACAGGAATAGTTGAATGTTCAGATAATTTATCAAGTAAAGTATGATCATAAACACGAGCCATTATACAATCAGTGTATCTTGAAAGGGTTTTGGCAGTGTCCTCAACGGATTCACCACGAGATAATTGTGTATCATTAGAAGATAAATTAATTGCATGTCCACCTAATTGATACATCCCCGTTTCAAAACTTACACGTGTTCGAGTTGAAGGTTTTTGAAAAATCATAGTTAATGTTTTATTTTTTAACAGAGGTTTGTTTACACCTTTTTTTAATTCTTTTTTTAATTTAATGGAATGATCAATTAATCCTAAAAATTCTTTTGATGTTAATTCCGCTAACGTAAGTAAATCTTTTGTTTTAATTTTCATTTTTTAAACCGTCCGAATAATCCTCGTTTCTTTTTAGGTTCATCTTCTTTATCTTGTTTATGTATCTCTTCTTTTTCATCAAATGTAATTACTGTAGACTCTACAGGATCAGGTTTACCATTTTTTATCCAATCACGGATTTTTTTACCAGTTTTGATTGCTTGAGCATCAGTTTCGGGTGGAGGAATATCAAATAAATCAGAATAAGTTGTAATTTCATTATTTGTAATTCCTTCAAATGGATCATTAGAGGTCAACTCAGGTTCCGGTGTTGGTTCCGGTGTTGGTTCCGGTGTTGGTTCCGGTGTTGGTTCAGATTTTAATTTAGACATATCTGTTTGTTCAATTTGAACATCATTTAGTGAACCAAATACAGTTTCTAAAAAGATATTTTTGTCAAAAGATTTTAAATCAGAATACTCTTGTCCAGTTCCCAAATAAAGAACAGGTGTAGAAGTAACGGCTACAATAGATAATGCAGCGCCACCTTTTGCATCAGCATCACTTTTAGTCAAAATAGAACCATTAAACTTCACATGATTATAAAATTCACGTGCCTGATTTACAGTATCATTACCAGCTAAAGAATCACCAACAAAAATAGTCATGTCAGGATTTACAACTTTAGTAATTTTTGCAATTTGTTCCATCAGATTTTTGCTTGTTTGCATTCTGCCTGCAGTATCAATTAGTACACAATCTGTTTTATGGGATTTTGCATATAGTACTGCATCTCTAGCAACAGCTGCAGGATCAGATTCATAATTTTGTGCAACAAGTTTTAGATTTAGACGATTAGTATGTTCTCGTAATTGTTCTATTGCACCAGCTCTAAAAGTATCAGCAGCAGCAATTACAACAGAATATTTTTTTTCTTGAAGTAAAGATGCAAGTTTTGCCAGGGAAGTAGTTTTGCCAGTGCCGTTAATTCCAACAAAAACAATCAAAAAAGGTTGATTTTGTTTCTTTTTTTCATCAATTTTTTTAAAAATATTAATCTCACCAGCATTATCAAATAAACTAGAAATATTAGAAATTAAATTATCCTTAACAAATTTTTCAATTTCATTTTTATCAATTTTAGAACCAATTAATTTTTCTTTTAAATCAGAGTTAATAGAATCAATTACCTCTCCAGCTACATCAGATTCTAAAAGAGAAATTTCAAGTTCAAAAAGAATACTTTCAATATCTTTTTCGTTAAGTTCTTTTTCTCCAAGACTTTTTGCTACATTGGAAAACGCCTTACGAAGACTATCAAACATAATTTATCCTAAATTTGGTTGTTGTGGAGGTTGTGATTGTTGCATTAATTGATTCATCTGTGCTTTTCCTTGTTCCAATCTATTTGCAGCGTCTTGTTTTTTAGCAGCAGTGTCTTGTAAAGCAATTTCAATTTCTTTGATTCTAGCTTCAAAATAATTAATTGCTGCAGGGAAATCTTTTTCGACTGCAATACCAGCGCCAATATTTACCACAATTTTGTTATTTGATGAAATTTTTGTAGGAATGTAAGCGCCCATTCCAAGAGGAATTAAGGTATCAGAATCAGGCTGTGCTCCAAGTGATTTAATGGATTCAATAGCAGCAATTGCTTCCCTAAGTATATTCATAAAAGTTCCTTCTCTTTGAGATAGATCAGAAAAATATGTTTCAAGCATTTGCATCTGTTGCATCAATTGTTCAGCCTGTTGTTCACTCATTTACAACAGATCATGCCCAGATGGTTATAAATTGATTCATGACCTAAATTTAGAAATTAAAAAATAAATAAAAAATAAAGATTTAACTTTATTTTGCTTTAGAGAATCTATCTTGTACTTCATCCCAGTTTATTACATTCCACCATGCTGCAATGTAGACTGGTCTTTTGTTTTGATAGTTTAGATAGTATGCGTGTTCCCAAACATCACAGCCCAATAATGGTACTAATCCTTCAGTTCTTGGACTAGTTTGATTTGGCATTGATTTGTATTCAACTTTAGATGTTGAAGGATTGTATACTAACCATCCCCAACCACTACCTTGAATTACTGCAGTAGTAGATGTGAATTTCTCTTTAAAGTCAGCAAAGCTTCCAAAAGAATCTTTAATTGCATCAGCAATTGATCCTCCAGGTTCTCCACCGCCATTTTGTTTCATGCTATTCCAAAATAACCTGTGGTTATCATAACCACCACCATTGAAATTAACTGCTCCTCTTTGTGCTTCTGGTACTGAATTAATATCAGACAAGATGGCCAAGATATCTTTTTCTTGAATATCAGATGGACATGCTTCAAGGGCCGCATTTAATTTGTCGGTGTATGCTTGATGATGTTTTGTGTGATGTATCTCCATTGTTTTTGCATCAATGTGAGGTGCTAATGCATCATAAGCATATGGCATTTCAGGAAGTGTGTATTTTCCCATGAAATAATTTAAATTTTTATTCAATTTATTGGTTTAGTAAGCAATTCATTTTTACTTGTTGAAAAACTAAAAAATTTATGAAATCATTGTTAATTTTTTCCATAACAGTAGTTTTGATGTCTAGTATCGTTGTATCACAATTAATTCAACCTGAAAATGAAATTAGAACATACATAGAAAACAGTGTTCCGTATATTGGAACAGAAATTCCAAGAATGGACGGAATAGACGGAACTGGAATTAAAATAGCAGTCATTGATACGGGTGTAGATTTTAATCATCCAGATTTATTCGGATGGGGTCCAGATGGAAAAGTAATTGGAGGATATAATTTCATAAAAGAAAATGAATTGCCTATGGACATTAATGGGCATGGAACTAAAGTTGCAGGAATAATTGCAGCAGATGGAAACACATTAGGAGTTGCACATAAAGCAAAAATTCTAGCTTACAAAGTATCAGAAGATGGAGAAGGGGTATCATCAGAATTAATTAGAAAAGCAATTGAAAAGGCAATTGAAGATAAAGCTGATATCATCAATATTAGTTTAGGAGTAAATAAAACTAATTCAAAAATAGATAGTGCAGTAAATCATGCATGGGATAATGGAATTTTTGTAGTAACAGCTGCAGGTAATGATGGACCAGAATTAAAGACTATTGGAAGTCCAGGAAAAAATTTTGAATCAATTACAGTTGGTGCAACTTACAACAACATGACTTCAAGTTTAATTGCAACATTAGAAATAGATGAAAATCAATATACAGTAATTCCAATGGTAGGATCTTCAAAAACACAGGAACCAATAATTGAAGAAATAGTTTTTGGGGGTTTTGGAAAAAATAGTGACTTAGAAAATCTTGACGTAAAGGACGCAATATTAATTGTGGAAAGAGGGAGCAACATAGAAGGGGAACTATTATTTTTTTCAATTAAAGAAATGAATGCAGCTAAAGCAGGAGCTAAAGCATTAATTGTTTACAATAATCAACCAGGAATTTTTTTGGGGGAATTAATTCATGAGTTTTCAGAGCCAGGGTATACGCCTCAAATTCCAGTAGTTTCAATAGACAGGGAAGAAGGGTTAGAAATTATCAAAGCAATTGAAAGAAAGAGTTTAGGAATAATGAATTTATTTTATAATCCAGACTTCATAGCACATTTTAGTTCAAGAGGTCCAGTTTCACCATTTTACATAAAACCAGATATCGTAGCACCAGGTGCATACATCAATACTACACAAATTAATTCTAGTTACAATTTTACAAGCGGAACAAGTTTTGCAGCACCTCATGTTAGTGGTGCAGCAGCGTTACTACTGCAAAAAAATCCAGAATTACAAAATTATGAGATAAAATCATTATTGGTGACTACAGTCCAACCAGTTTCAAATGCCTATGGGGAAGAATTTTCATTGCATGAGTCAGGTTCAGGGAGATTAGATATAGCCAATGCGTATAATGCAAATTTAATTATCAGTCCAACAAATTTTGTCGTTAATTTATCACCAAATCAACCCGTAATAGAAAAACAATTGAAATTAAAATTAATTCAAGAAACATTAGAAAAAATCGACGTTAAATTTGAAGGGCCAGAATTCATAGAGTTTACACATAATCTTAAAAATAATAACTTACAAATCAGATTAAGTGTAGTTGGAGACAATTATGGAGAACATGAAGGAAAAGTATTGATTAATCATGAAAAAATACAGTATACAATTCCAATTCTAATTCATTATACAGAAGGCTCAATTTCAGCATACCAAGAAAATGAAAAATTATTTTTTGAAATAAATCATCCAGATAAATGGAGTTCTGCAAAAATTACAGTTACAAATAGTAAAAATGGAAATACACATACTACTACTGCAATACCAGATAAAAAAATATCATTAGAAATCTATGAGAATGGAGAATATTGGATAAATGCTAAAATCAGAGTTGACGAAAATACGTCAAATGCATTTCATACAATTAAGATTACTTCACTTTCAGAAAAAATAGAATTAATAGATATTCCAGAAAAACAAATTATACTAATAATTTCAGTAATTATAATTATTGGAATTGTTGGATTATTTGTTAGAAAATAATCTATACAGAATAATTAGGACCGGCTGCAATTATCTCATCTGAAACATTCTCAAATTTCCTAAAGTTTTCAACAAACATTTGGGCTAGTTTTTTTGCAGAAAGATCATAGGAATCTTTGTCAGCCCAAGTATGTTTTGGATCTAAAATTTCAGATGGAACACCTTCAACATCTGTTGGAATATCAAGATTAAGTAAATCATCATGGCGATATTTTACAATATCAAGTGCACCTGAAATTGCGGCAGTAACCATTGCACGACTGTACTTGATCTTTATTCGTTTACCAACACCGTATGCGCCACCAGACCAACCAGTATTGACAAGATAAACTACAGTGTTATGTTGATTAATTTTTTCACCAAGAAGTTTTGCATAAACTGAAGCAGGTCTAGGCATGAATGGTGCTCCAAAACACTGAGAAAATACAGATTTTGGTTCTTTAATTCCTCTTTCAGTTCCTGCTAATTTACTAGTATAACCAGACATGAAATGATACATTGCTCCTTCTTTAGTTAATCTAGAAACAGGAGGTAAGACGCCTAAAGCATCTGCAGTTAAAAATACGATAACACGTGGATTTCCACCAACACTAGGAATTACTGCACCTGGAATGAAATCTAAAGGGTATCCAACACGAGTATTTTCAGTTAGGGAATTATCATCATAATCTGGAACATTATCACTTAAGACAACATTTTCTAAAAGAGCACCAGGTTTAATTGCATTCCAAATTTCAGGCTCTGCTTCTTGACTAAGATTGATGCATTTTGCATAGCATCCGCCTTCAAAATTGAATGTCCCATTATCAGACCAACCGTGTTCATCATCACCAATTAATTTTCTACGAGGATCTGCAGAAAGAGTGGTTTTACCAGTACCAGACAATCCAAAGAATAACGCAGTGTCTCCTTTCTCACCAATGTTTGCAGAACAGTGCATTGGGAAAATGTTACGTCCAGGTAATAAGAAATTCATTATGCCAAACATTGATTTTTTCATTTCACCGGCATATTCAGTTCCGCCAATCAAAACTATCTTTCTTGTTAAATCAATTAGAATAAAGACATCAGTTCTGGTTCCATCTACTTCAGGATCGGCTATGAAATCATTAATGCATAAAATAGTAAATTCAGGTTCATGTTTTTCTAATTCTTCAGTTGTAGGTCGAATAAACAAATTACTTGAAAACATACTTTGCCAAACATGATCATTGATTACTCGAATCGGCAAACGTGTTCCAGGATCAGCCCCCACAAAACCATCAAAAACAAAAAGTTCTTTGTTATCAACAAAGTCTTTCATTTTTTCAAAAAGTTTTTCAAATTTACCGCTTGGAAATTGATGATTAATTTTTCCCCAATCAATAGTATCGTGAGTAGTGTCATCATATACAATAAATCTATCATCAGGGGATCTACCAGTATATTTTCCAGTATTGACTGAAAGGGAACCAGTGGAATTTACAACACCTTCTTTTCGTTCAACGGCTATAGCCACCATATCATCAGTAGATAAATTTCTATGAACCTTTGAGGGTTTGATGCCAAAAGCAGATAATTGTGCTAAAAATTGTTCAGTTCTAGATCGACCAAGTAATTCAGTCAATATTACAGTCTCCATATGCTATTTGCGTATATAGAGTGGTCATAAGATATTTAGATCCGCCTCTATTTTCCTTATTATCTCTTTTCTACATAGAATTTTTTTATGTCGAGGAACGTATTTATTCCAAAAATCAAGACTTAGTTCCATGCCAATCAACAAGGAATTGATCGAGAAAAGACAGGAAGTAAAAAAGAATAAACCTGATTTTGTTAGACCAGAAAGTTGGCGTTATGTTAGACTTCAAACGAATTGGAGAAAGCCAAAAGGAATAGATCATCACCAAAGAAAACAAAAAAGCAGAGGTCGTCCAGGTTTAGTTAAAGTTGGATACGGTGGACCTAGAGATGCAAAGGGATTACATCCTTCAGGATTTACAGATAATTTAGTTTTCAACATTTCAGATTTAGAAAAATTAGATCCAAAAAAAGATGGGGTAAGATTTGGACATAGTGTAGGTACTAAAAAAAGAAAAGAAATAGTAATCAAAGCAGTAGAAAAGAAATTTAAAATATTCAATGCAAGAGTGAGTGTAAATGGTAGTTAATCTTAGAGCGAAAAAAAGACTGGCTTCCAGAGTTACTGGTGTCGGAATTCATAGAATAAAATTTGACTCAGATCATCTAGATGATATTGCAGATGCAATTACCAGAGCAAACATCCGTAGTTTAATCACAGCAAATACAATTCAAATAAAACCATTTACTGGAACATCAAGAGGTAGAGCACAGCACAAATTAGATCAAAAACACAAAAGAGGAACAACACAAGGATCCAAAGAAGGAACAAAAGGTGCAAGAGTAGGTAAAAAAACAGTGTATGTTGCAAAGGTTCGATCACTAAGAAGATTATTGAAAATTGCAAAAGATAGAAAAGATTTGACTAATCCAGAATTTTGGGCATTATACAAAAAAGTAGGCGGAAATACTGTTAGAAATAAAGCTCACTTGAGAAGTTTAATGGATGAAATTAGAACAAAAAGAACAGATTAGAATACAAACAATTTTTTATCAAAATTTTCAATAATACCATTTATAATTTCTATACCTTCATCGTTAAGCATTTTTGTTTTCACATTTTCACCGTATGCATAACCACCAATTTTACCAGTAGACATTACAACTCTATGACACGGAATTAAAACAGGGTAAGGATTTTTATTCATAATTTTTCCTATAATCCTCTGACCATTTTTTAATCCAACCGCTTTTGCTAAATCACCATACGTTGTAACATAGCCTTTTGGAACGTCTAGTAATTTTTTGTAAACTTTATCTTCAAGATTCATAATTTTATTATTTCTAGTGAAGTAGATTCAAGGAAGGTAAGGACTTTTTGTTTGTTTGATCCCAATCCACGCCAATCTAAAAGAGCAAATTTTGCCATACTGTTTTGTTTCATAATATGTGAAAATAATTCTTCATCAAGATTATCTAATGCATGTTTAGGAATTACAGTTCCAAGAGCATATTTCCCCTCAAGTAATTCACTTGTAAATTTTGAAGAATAATGTGTACCGCCAAAACAAAGTGCTACAGGGTGTTCGGGAATCACATTAGAAAAAACATGATGAACTAACTTGGCAACAGAATGGCATAATGAAACATTAGTCCATTGTGCCTCAGTAGTACCAATTTCAATGAAAATTGTGGGCTTAGTTAATGCAGTAGGACCATGATGAGTAGCTTCGATGGTAATTTGAAATTCTAAAAATTTAGATTGATTTTTTTGTAATGTTTGAAGGTATACTTTTTGAAGATTTGGATGAGGTACAGCAACTTGTCTAGAGTTACCACCAAACTTAGATTCAGAAAAATTTCCAGTGCTATGACAAGTTAATGCCAATGCACCCGATTTTGCAGCATGCTTTGAAAGAAATACAAATCCGTCATAATCATATTTTTCTTCAAGCCAATCAGCAGAAATGGTAGGAGTTGAGATTATGATCAAATCATAGTATTTTCCACGAAAAATATTACCATCCAAAATCATTTTCTGTGAAAGGAATTTTGCCATATTGTAACCAGCAGGATCATCACGATATGCAACTAACAGTTCCATGAGATAAGGAATATATGGACACCCTATTAATTTCCACCAATGAACCCTAAACAGATTTTAAAAAATATGACTAACACTATGAAAATGGCTAAAAAGCCAGATAAAGACGAATATTCCCAACACCTAAGATTAGTCCTCACTGGAATTCTGGGCGTAGGAGCCATTGGATTTATAATTCAGTTTGTATTCTCAGTAGTTACATTTGGTCGATAACATTGTCAGAAGAAATTAAATCACATTTATTTGCAATTAGAACCACAGGAGGTCAAGAGAAAGTGGTAATGAGATTACTAGAAGCTAAAGCTAATGCAAAGCAGATTAACATTCAATCAGTATTTTGGGTTAGTGATCTTAAAGGGTATGTTGTAGTTGAAGCAGTCAATCCAAGTGACGCATATCTAGCAGTTGAAGGCGTAAGGCACATTCGAGGTCAATTAAGAGGAGAATTAGAATTTGAAGATATTGAAGGATACCTAATTAAGAAATCAACAGTTTCAACATTGGCAGTAGACAGTGTTGTTGAAATTACTGCAGGTCCATTCAAGGGAATGAAAGCCACAATTACCAGAATAGATGTAGATAAAGAAGAAGCAACGGTTGTTTTGTTAGATGCATCATATCAATTACCAGTAACAGTAGATGCAAACTACCTAAAGCTCTCGAGTGGAGCTTAGGAAGGATTAAATTTTCATTTTGAGTTGAATAGATAATGGGAGAACAAAAAATAACAGCACTGGTAACAGGAGGAGGAGCATCATCTGGTCCACCATTAGGTCCAGCATTAGGCCCTCTAGGCGTTAACATCATGGAAGTTATCGCAGCAATTAATGAAAAAACAAAAGATTTCGAGGGAATGAAAGTTCCAGTAACTGTGATAGTAGATACAGATACAAAAAAATATGAAATTGAAATAGGCATCCCTTCAGCTGCAGCATTAATCATGAAAGAAGCAGGAATTACAAAAGGTTCAGGCACATCAGGTACTGAATGGGTAGGAGATGTTACAATAGATTCAATTATCAAAGTAGCAAATACAAAACTCGAAAAATCTTATGCAACATCATTAAAATCAGTTGCAAAAACAATCATTGGCACATGTTTGGCATTAGGAGTTAAAGTGGAAGGAAAAACTCCAAAAGAAATGACTGCTGAAATCAATGAAGGTAAATGGGATCAAAAATTCCAGTAACTATTCAATAAGATAAACAGGATCTTTATCGGTTTTTTGTAATTCGACGAAGGTTTCTGTATTTTGAATACCTACTATTTTTCCAATTTTTTCAATAACTACAGTATGCAATGCTTCAAGATTTTTAGCATAAACCTCAATTATAATATCAAATCTACCAGTTACTTCAGAAATAGAAGCAACCTCAGAGGTTTCCATGAATTTTGCATGTATTTGGTCTTTTAATTTAGGATCACGATTAATTCCAACAGATGCCTTTACACCAATACCCAACAAAGATTCATCAATATCAATAGTAAATTTTTTAATTAATTTTTTTTTCATTAATCTCTTAATTCTACTGTATAGTACTGAGGCGTTAATTCCAAGTTTTTTAGATAAAGTAGGAACGGAAATAGATCCATCCTGAGTTAATTCAAATAGTAATTTCATATCAAGATCATCAAACTTATGCAATGTGCTTGAAAATTATGATTGTCATTTAATATGTGTAAGTTTTAAGAAAATTTTACCTTTAAATTACAACTATTAGGCATAAAAAATGAAATTTTTTAAAATAAAAGATCAACAAAAATTTCAAACCCTAAACGATTTTAAGTAGGTTTTCTCGAAATTGTTCGTAATGATTACAGAAAGCCAATTTGCAGAATTGATAACAAGGGTCAAAACAGAATCCAAAAAAAGAAAATTCAAGCAATCCATTGAGCTAATTATTAATTTTAAAGATATTGATGTGAAAAAAGGATTTGCCATAAACGAGGTAATTCAACTTCCAAAAACAAGTTCACCTGCAACAGTATGTGTTATTGCTACAGGAGATATGAATCAAAAAGCAAAAGCTGCAAAGGCAGACGTGGTTATTGGAAATGAAGAATTAGCAAAATATGAAGCAGATAAAAGAGAATCTAGAAAATTTATCAACAAATATGATTTCTTTTTGGCAGATACAAAAATTATGCCAACAGTAGGAAAAGCTTTAGGTCAACTTTTAGGTCCTAGAGGAAAAATGCCAACTCCAGTTCCATTTAACGCATCAATTGACGCATTTCTAGCAAGATTTAGAACATCAATTAAAGTCAGAACAAGAGCATCATTATCAATATCTTGTAAAATAGGTGATGAGTCAATGGAAGATACAGATTTAGCAATTAATGCTTTTGCAGTTATCAGTGCAATAGAAAAGAAATTACCAAACGGTGAGAAAAATATTAGCAAAGTTTTGATAAAAACTACAATGGGTAAACCACTAAAACAACTACAGGAGATAAAGAAGAAACATGCATGAAAATAGAACAACGTATCCTAAAAGAAAAACGGAAATGTACCAAAAATTAGTAGAGTTACCAAAAAAATACAAAACAGTTTCAATAATTAAAATGAGAAAAGTTCGCTCTACACAAATTTTACCATTAAGGAAAACTTTGAAAGGAGAAGTAGAATTTGTATGTGTTAAAAATAATGTTGCACAAAGAGCATTAGAGACATTAGACATACCAGGAATTAAAGAAATTTCTGTAGACCTAAAAGAACAATTGATATTCATTTTTACAAACATGTCACCATTCAAACTAAACGTACTGTTAGGCAAAAACAAAGTCATGATGGGTGCACGTGCTGGAGATATTGCAAGTATCGATATTCTAGTACCTGCCAAAAATACAGGAATTGCACCAGGACCAATGCTTACAGAATTCAAAGAGGCAGGAATTCCAACAAAAATTGATCAAGGAACAATTTGGATTGCAAAAGATACAACACCAGCAAAGAAAGGCGATGCAATCAATGAAAAATTAGCATCACTTTTGGGTAAATTAGATATCAAACCAGTAGAGGCAGGAATTTCACTTTATTCAGCAGTAGAAGAGGGTCTAAAATACACAGCAGAAGAAATGGTAGTGGATGTTGAGAAAACAAGAAATACATTTGCACAATTCCACCAAGAAGCAGTATCATTATCAATTGAAGCAGGCTACATTACCGCAGATAATATTTCACAAATACTTAGCAAGGCATCACAATCTGCACGCTCAGTATCTATTGAATCAGGTTTCATGACAGATGAAACAAAAGAGCAAATATTACAAAAAGCAGACGCCCAGGCAAAAGCAATTGTCGGGCAAACTAAAGATTATACCCCAGCCTAATCAATCAGTATTCTTTACTTTAGGTAAATTCCAATTATACTTCATTGCAATTAATCTCAATGAGGAAGTAAGAGCAATTCCAGCAATAGTAGCATAGTATAATTCATTGGTAAAATACAAAATTACTGAAAAAATAACAATACCAATAAAACTTGCAGAAAGATAAAATTCTTTTACAAAAACTATAGGAACCTGATTAACAAAAATATCTCGAAGTATTCCACCCCCAGCTGCAGTTAAAACACCTGCCAATAGAATTGCCAAAAAATTTAATCCAAAAATATTGTATGCAAAAGTTGCACCAATGATTGTAAATACACCCAATCCAATAGCATCAAATTTTAAAAATAAATTCCAGTGTTTTTTTAAACGTGAATATAAAAAGAAAATTGTAATTCCAGAGGCGATTGTAACTATAACATAAGTAGGATCTACAATAGAATTTGGAACTCTTCCCAAAATAACATCTCGAATGGTACCACCTGCAACACCAGTAATAGTCGCAAGTACTAAAATTCCTATAATATCAAACTTTTTCTCAATTGCCTTAAAGGCACCTGTAATTGCAAATGCTACTGTGCCAAAAAGATCTAAAACGTAAATAAAAAATTCAGAACTAAAAGAAATTTCTGTCAACAAAGACAAAGGCAGTGTGGAGAGTAATTAAGATTGAGATTAATAAAAATAAAGATAAAATTAAATTGAAAAAATAAAGTTGCTTAGCCGAATAAGGATGATAATCCTTCCATGGCTGCTTCTTCGTTTTTAGGTTCTTCTTTCTTCTTCTCCTCTTTTGCTGGGGCATCTGCTGCTGCTGCTGCCGGTGCGGCTGCTGCTGCTACAGGTGCTGCTTTAACTGCCTCATCGATATTAACATCGGCTAAGGCTGCAACTAGAGATTTAACTTGGGCTTCGTTAACTTCAGCGCCAGATGATTTAACAACTGAACTAAGGTTTGCCTCGTTAACATCTTTTCCTAGTTTGTGAAGAAGTAATGCAGCGTAAACATATTCCATTGTAACATGGATTTCTTAGGGCATAATATAAAACTATGGAGATGTTATGACTAAAATTAAATATTTAATTCAGAATCTTTAGACTTCTACAAACAGCATATAGAGTTCGTCTTAGAGTTGGATCCGTCAAAGTATCCATCCTATTTTTTAAAATTCGTTTTGCTTCATCTCTTTCAGTACCTGGAGCCAAAGATAGGACATTGTTAATGAATTCAGGTAGCGATTCACGTATCCATCCATCAAGCATTGAATAAATTTTTGGAGGAATAATATCACATTTATCAACATTAAGATCTAAAACTTCAGCAAAATTTTCAGATTCTACTCTATACACTAATGCTAAAACCACATTGTCTGGAGTTGGGTGATTAAGAATTTCATTAGATCTTTCACCAGTTTTACCCTGAGCTATTTTATTTTTGAGGCCAATTGGATTTACAATTACGCCAGTAACACCTACTTTTTTATCATCAACACCAGTTACAACAGCAAAAATAAAGTCGTTAAATTCACCATTTTTTTTAATTGAAAAAATAGTAGACCCTTCCTTAAGAGTAGGTTTACTTCCAAACATGATTAGAGTACCAGATAGATTGTATTTAATCTAATCATTAATCGACAATTCTTAATATTGGAAAATAATATCCCTCAACATTGGATAAAAATCAGATTTTAAAAGAATTTTCAGCAGATCCTGATAGATATTACAAAGTAAAATTATTTGAGGAGCAAGGATTTATCAGAAAAGCTTGCACAAAATGTGGTAGATTCTTTTGGACTCTAGATTCAAACAGAACACTTTGTCCAGACGATGGTACGGATACATATTCATTCATCGGAGACCCACCAACAACAAAGCGATTTGACTATACACAAGCTTGGAAACAAGTAGAAGAATTTTTTGTAAAAAATAATCACACTTCAGTTAGCAGATATCCAGTGGTGTGCAGATGGCGTGATGATTTGTATTTTACAATTGCATCTGTGGTTGATTTTCAAAGAGTAATGGGTTCCAAGGTGGTATTTGAATTTCCTGCAAATCCGCTAGTAGTTCCACAAACATGTTTACGTTTCAATGATTTGGAAAATGTAGGGGTTACGGGCAGACACTTTTCTAGTTTTTGCATGATTGGTCAACATAGTATTCCAGAGAATGGAGGGTATTGGAAAGATGAATGTGTTGATTTAGATTTCAGATTATTAACACAACAGTTTGGAATTAAAAAAGAAGAAGTGGTTTTTGTAGAAGATGTGTGGTCAGGTGGAGGTTCATTTGGCTCATCATTAGAATATTTTGTTAGGGGACTGGAACTTGGAAACGCAGTATTTACAGAATTCCAAGGAGAGTTGGGACAACATACTACACTTGATCAAAAAATTATTGATATGGGCGCGGGACTTGAAAGATTTGCATGGATTACAAACGGTACTCCTACGGCATATGACTGCTGCTTTGGTCCAGTAAATCAGATACTTTTTGAAAAGATTGGAATAGATTCTGATTCTGAAATGCTAAAAAAATACTTTACAGAAATTGCAAAAGAGATTGATCATTTTGATGATCTGAATCAAGTAAGACGTCTTGCAGTAAAGAATGCCGGAATTACAGAGGATCAGATAAAGAAAATAATAACACCACTTGAAGGGATGTATCTAATTGCAGATCATCTCAGGACATTAATTTTTGCAATTGCAGATGGTGCATTGCCAAGCAATGTCGGAGGAGGATACAACCTCAGAATGATGTTACGAAGAATCAATGGGACAATTAATCGATTGAATCTAAAATTAGATATTGATGAATTAATTGACTCACATATTGATTATCTCAAAGACACCTATCCAGAACTAGATGAGAAAAGAGAGGATGTCAAGACAATTCTAAAGCTAGAATCTTCAAGGTACGAGGAATCAAAGATTCACATGAAGAAAAAGGCAGAAAAGATTCGGGAGAAAGGTGCACCGTCAGTAAACGAACTCATTACATTATACGAATCAGACGGCATTACACCCGAATATCTCAAAGAAATTGACGCTATTTCTGAAATCCCATCACAATTTTACTCTAAACTATCTGACTTGCATCAGTCTGAAAAGAAAAAGGCAATTACAGAAATTCCACTAGAAGAGTTACCAGAAACTGAAACTCTATTTTACAAAGATGACCCAATGGAATTTGAGGCCAAAGTAATCAAGGTCTTAGGTGATCAAGTCGTATTAGATAGAACTTCATTTTATGCGAGAGGCGGAGGTCAAGAACCAGATTTAGGAACCATATCAGGATTCAATGTGATTAACGTCGATAAACACGCAAACATTATTGTTCACAAGTTAGAGGGAGGAGTTCCAAAAGAGGGTGAGACCGTATCTTGTAAGGTAGATGAAACAAGACGTTCAAACATTACTAAAAACCATACAAGTACCCACATCATCAATGTGTCATCAAGAGGGGTGTTAGGTTCTTGGATTTGGCAACACTCTGCGTTTAAAGATGATGATCATGCCAGACTAGACATAACCCACCATTCATCATTAACAGATGAACAAGTAAAGCAGATTGAAGATGCAGCTAATCAAATGGTAAAAGAAAATTATCCAGTAAATATTGACTATTACGACAGAGGAACTGCAGAACAAGAATATGGTTTTAAAATTTATCAGGGCGGTGTAGTTCCCGTAAAGTCAGTTAGAATTGTATCAATTGAGGACAAAGACATTGAAGCATGTGGCGGAACACATGTAAAGAAAACTGGAGATATAGAACTAATCAAAATTACAAAAACTAAAAGAATTCAAGACGGTGTAGTTCGTATAGAATTTGTCTCAGGACCAACAGCTTTTCAATATGTAAAAGACCAAGAAGAGAAATTAAAGAAACAAGCTGTAGATGACATTGCAAAAGAGAAATTAGAGAAACAAAGAGAAGAAAATAAAGATAAAGCAAAAGAAAAGATTCCAGTATTCATAGAGAAAATTCTAGCAGGAGAATCATTAGATTCTGAAGGAATTAACAGTAAAGGAAAATTATGCTTTACATCAAGTGATAATTATGATGATTATTTCCATCAAAACTTCGGAAAGAAATTGGTTGCAAAAGATGAGACTGCAGCATTTTGTGGAATTTTTGAAGCAGGTCCAACCATAAGAGTAATGATATTTGCAGGTGAGAAATCAGGCGTAAATGCTGGCGATGTTGCCAAGGAATTAGCCTCAATTTTAGGCGGTTCTGGTGGTGGTGATACTAAATTTGCTCAAGGTGGAGGCAAAGACACATCTAAAAAAGACGCTGCAATACAAAAAGCAAAATCAATGATTTTAGGATGATATAATGGCAATTAACTGGAACCAAATTGAAACTAAATGGCAATCTAAATGGAACGAGTCAAAAGACTTTGAGACAAATCCAAATGAAAAGCCAAAAAAATTCATCACAGTAGCTTACCCATATCCAAACTCTCCACAACACATCGGACATGGAAGAACATACACACTAGCTGATGTTCATGCAAGGTTTTACAGAATGCAGGGGTATAACGTATTGTTCCCAATGGGATTCCATTATACCGGAACTCCAGTGTTAGGGATGGCAAGAAGAATTCAAGCTGGAGAAAAAGAAATCCTTGATGGATTAAGAAATGTATACCATGTTCCAGAAGAGAACATCAAAACATTTGTTGAACCAATAAAAATTGCAGATTATTTCCATAAAGAGATAAAATCAGGAATGATAGAGATGGGATATTCAATTGATTGGAGAAGAGAGTTTACAACTATAGTTCCAGGGTATCAGAAATTTATTGAATGGCAAATTACAATACTAAAAGAAAGTGGTAAAATTATTCAAGGGAGTCACCCAGTTGGATGGTGTCCTAAAGATCAAAACCCTGTATCGCAACACGATACGATGGGAGATGTTGAACCAAAGATTGATGATAAAAATTTCCTAGTTAAATTCAAGTTCGGTGAATTTATTTTCCCAGTTACAACATTAAGACCTGAAACAATTTTTGGTGTAACTAATTTATGGGTCAATCCAAATGTAACGTACAAAAAAGTTTCAGTAGATAATGAAACATGGATTGTATCAGAAGAATGTGTAAAGAAAATAGAATTCTTTGAAAAAGAGGTCAAAATAATTGGCGATATACAAGGTAGTGAAATTATTGGAAAATACGCTACAGTACTTCACAATAATCAAGAGATTCCAATTTTAGAGGCAGAATTTGTAGAGCCTGGAATGGGAACTGGGCTTGTAATGTCAGTGCCAGCTCACGCTCCAAAGGATTACCAGGCATTAATGGATCTTAAGGCTAAAAATCACGAATTGGCATCCAAAATCGAGCCTATTCCAATTATCGTTACTCCTGGATATGATGCATATCCTGGAAAACAGATTTGTGAAAAATTGGGAGTTTCAAATCAAACAGATGAAAAATTAGAAGAGGCTACAAAAGAATTGTATCTCAAAGAATTCACAGATGGAAAGTTAAATGAAAAATGTGAACAATTCAATAATGAAAAAGTGCAATACGGTCGAGACAAAGTAAGAGCATGGCTACAAGAAAATAATCATCTAGAAAAATTTCCAGTACTTGAAAATTCTCCAGTACATTGTAGATGTGGTGCAGAATGTGTTGTTAAAATATTGAACAATCAATGGTTTTTAAATTATGGAGATGAAGAATGGAAAGAAACAACAAGAAATTGTTTTGATGAGATGAGTATCTTACCAAATAAAATTACAACAGAATTCAAAGAGGTGATTGATTGGTTACATGAACGAGCTTGTGCAAGACAGCAAGGGTTGGGAACTAAACTTCCATGGGATAAGGATTGGATTGTAGAGTCACTTTCTGATAGTGTCATATACATGGCATACTATACAATTTCACGATTTGTAAATGATGGAACTGTAACTCCAGATAGTTTAACTCGAGAACTATTTGATTACATATTATTAGATAAAGGAGATTTGTCTCTAGCTGCAAGTACTTCCAAGCTTACAGAGGACACAATTAATACAATGAAAAAAGAATTCCAATATTTCTATCCAGTTGATTCAAGGCATTCAGGACGAGACCTAGTTCAAAATCACTTGTCGTTTTTTGTATTAAACCACGTTGCAATATTTGAGAAAAAATATTGGCCAAAAGAAATCGTAGTTAATGGCAGTGTAATGATGGATGGGGCTAAAATGTCAAAAAGTATGGGAAATATTATTCCGCTACGAACTGCAATAAGAGAACATGGTGCAGACCCAATTAGGTTAGCTATAATTTCATCAGCTGAATTACTTCAGGATGCTGATTTTAACATGGAATCAGTGTATGGTATTCAAAACAAGCTTGAATCCCTTCTAGAAGAGTGCAGTAATCTCAAAGCATCACAAATAGGGGATTTGGAGGCTGAAGATAGGTGGATTTTATCAAAAACTCAAGGAAGAATAGCCCAAATTACAGAAGCAGTTGAAAAAATGAGACTGCGTGAAGGTCTACAGGACATACTATTTTCATTTGAATCTGATTTGAGTTGGTATGCAAAGAGAGTTGAGGCCAAAGGAAGAGATAACGTTTCAGGAATATTGCATCAAATTAATTCAGCCAGAGTGGCAATGTTGTCCCCATTTGCGCCACACATTGCAGAAGAGATATGGGAAAAATTGGGATATACAGAACTTGCATCAAAATCAGCATGGCCTGAATTTTCAAAAGAAAACATAGAATCCATATCAATTCAATCCGAAGAATTACTAAAATCAACAATTGATGACATTGTAAATATTTTAAAAATAACAAAAATTACTCCACAAAAAATTGTAATTTATGTAAACTCTGACGAGTTCAAATCCAAGGTTTATAGAAAAATTTTAGGAATTATGGTAGGAGGTCAAAACAACATGGGAGTTGTGATGAAAGAATTAATTGCAGATCCTCAAACTACCGATGCTAAAAAAATGCCAGACTATATCCAAAAAGTAATAAAA
>JAOMJV010000019.1 GCA_028351415.1 Candidatus Nitrosopumilus sp. | reverse complement strand
ACAAAGATGTTTGTCGTGGTAGATGAAGATATCAACGTACACGATATGGATGATGTCATATGGGCAATTACCACAAGATCTGATGCTGCAAGAGATACAATAATTATCAACAATACACCTACAGATACTTTGGATCCTGCATCCCCACTAGTCAATTTAGGATCTAAAATGGGAATAGACGCAACTCAAAAAACAAGAGAAGAAGGATACATGAGAGAAATCCAACAGCAAGTAAAAGTGGATGAGGAAACAAAGAATTTAGTAGATTCTAAATGGTCAGATTATGGACTATAGAACACGAATAGGATTATAGAAGTTATCTCTTTCTTCAACTTTATATCCAATTTGATGAATAGCATCAATGATAATTTTATCAGTTAATTCAGTTGAACGTGCACCAGTGCAGGAAACCACTTCTTCACCAATCAAAGTTCCTCCAAAATCATCAGCACCATATTGCAAGGCAAGTTGTGCCATACCCACACCATTAGTTAGCCATGATGATTGAATGTGAGGAATTAATCCATTTAGAACAAGTCTAGATATTGCAATCATTTTCAAAAGCTGAATTCCGCCGGTTCCATATTCAACAATACCCTCATCTTGCATCAAAGTATTATTTGGTTCAAAGTTCCACGGAATAAAAGCCATAAAGCCATTAGTCTTTTCTTGTAATTTTACAATTTTAGAAAAGTGTTCAACAATATCGTTATTATTTTCAACACTACCATACATCATTGTTGCAGAGCCAGGAATTCCCAAAGAATGTGCCTCATCCATAATTCTAATCCAATCAGCACTAGAAATTTTCTTTGGGCTAATAATTTCTTTAACAGAATCAGTTAAAATTTCAGCACCAGCGCCAGGGATAGATTGTAAACCAGCATCTTTTAATCTAGATAAAACTTCTTTGGTGGATGATTTTTCAACTCTTGCAATCATATCAATCTCAGATGTAGATAATCCATGCACACCAATAGTTGGAAATTTTTTACGCATCATTTTGAATGCATCCTCATAATATTCAATTTTTAAATTTGGATTATGTCCACCTTGAATCAAAACTTGGCTAATCTTAAACATGTCATATGATGTTTTAACACGCGTTTCAATTTCGTCAAGAGACAAAGTGTAAGAATCTTCAGCTCCGGGGGATCTATAAAATGCACAAAATTTGCAATCAGTGATACAGACATTAGTATAATTCAAAATTATATTATTTACAAAAGATGCTTTATTACCAAATTGTTTTTTTGTCAAATAACCAGATACCAATCCCATCAAATGAACATCGTTGGATTCTAAAAGTCTCAAAATATCTTCAGGTCCAGGCCTGTTACCCTTAAGAGAATTTTCTAAAATATCTTTAATATCACTTTTTTGTATCTGTTCTGTAGTTTGACTCAATTAGCATTAATCCCATAAAATTTCTATTTAATTCTTGATAGAAAGTGTAGATTCAAAATAAATGAAGAATTTATGCTTAATTTTAAATAATTCTAAGTATGCAGATACACGTTATTTTTAAGTAGGGCTCAGGATAAAAACACAACATGGTATCAGCAAATGAAATTAGATTAAATCGAATTATGAGGAAAGGAAAAATGTTATGCATTCCAATGGATCATGGAATTTCAGAAGGACCAATGGAAGGTATTGAAGATCCAGCTTCTACAATTTACAAATGTGAAGGTCACGGACTTACAAGTGTAATTATTAACAAAGGAATTCTTAAAGCATTACCAAAGCCACCAAAAATTGGAGTTTTAGTTCATTTTTCAAGCAGTACTTCACTATCATTATCACCTAATCGTAAAATGCTAACAGGTACAGTCAAAGAAGCACTTGCATTAGGAGCTGATGGAGTTTCACTTCACATCAATATTGGAGGTAAAGAGGAATCAGAAATGTTAGAACAACTTGGAATGACAGCAGATCAATGTCACAGATGGGGAATGCCACTTTTAGCAATGATGTATCCAAGAGGAGAAAATATTCCAAATCCACATGATCCAGAAATCGTAGGACATGTTGCAAGAATTGGTGCAGAATGTGGTGCAGATATTGTTAAGACACTATACACAGGAGACATTGATTCATTTGCAAAAATTGTAAAAAGTACACCAGTACCAATTGTGATTGCAGGAGGACCAAAAGCAAAAACAGATTTAGATATTCTTCAAATGACTGAAGATGCCATAACCGCAGGAGCAAAAGGAGTGACATACGGTAGAAATATCTTTGCACATAAAGCACCTGAAAAAATGGTTGAGGCATTAGCTGAGATAATTTTCAAAAAAGGAACCGCAAAGGAAGCGATGAAAAGAATTGAATAAAACAAGAGAATTAATAATTTTACCAAAAGTAAATCAAGCGAAATTAGAAAAATTTTTACCTCAATTAGAAGAAGAAGGAATTAAAACGGTATATTTAGATCCAAAAAAATTAGGAAAGAAAAAAACAAAATTACAAACAATTTCAACATCAAATTCTTCAAACTATGTAGTACTAGAAAAAGAAGGAGCGGTCAAACCAAAAGGGAAAAAAGTTGGAATCAAATTTGAAGTATTATCAAATACAGATATTGAAAATGTTTTATCAATATCAAAAAAAGGATTAGATTTTGTGATAATAGAGGTAAAAGATTGGAAAATAATTCCATTAGAAAATATAATTGCCAAACTACATAAAATACACACAAAGATTTTTGCAATTGCAAGAAACACCAAAGAGGTTAGAAAAATGTTTTCGATTTTAGAAGTAGGAGTGGATGGAGTGATTTTCAGCACATCATCAATTAATGAAGTGAAAGAAGCAATGGTGTATTTAGGAACAAGAAGTTTTGAGATGAAACAAGCCAAAATTATTGAAATTAAAGAAGTTGGGGATGGAGAACGAGTGTGCGTAGATACAGCATCAATGTTACACAAAGGAGAAGGAATGTTGATTGGAAATAGATCAAATTTCTTATTTTTAGTTCATAATGAATCAGTAGGATCGTCATTTACATCACCAAGACCTTTTAGAGTAAATGCAGGTGCAGTTCATTGTTACACACTATCACCAGACGGTACAACAAACTATCTATCAGAAGTTGAAACAGGATCAGAGGTATTAATTCTAAATTCTAAAGGAGAGGCAAGAAGAGCAACGGTAGGAAGAGCAAAAATTGAAAGAAGACCAATGTTAATGATAAAAGCTTCAATAGGAAATGAAATAGGAGGAATAATTGCACAAGATGCAGAGACCATCAGATTTGTCAAACCAAACGGACAACTCGTATCAGTAACACATCTAAAAAAAGGAGATACTGTAATGGCACATTCAAAACCTGCAACAGGTAGACATTTTGGAATGGAAGTATCTGATGAATACATATTAGAAAAATAAAATGAAGTACAAAACTTGTATATCAATTGGAGAAAATACGCCAGAAAAGATAAGATCTAAATTAAAAGTTGCACTAAAAAAATCAGATTATGTTGAAATTAGATTAGATTTTTTAAAAAGTGAACAAGTTCCAAAAACATTACAAATAATAAAAAAAGATCTAAACAAAGTTGTTTGTACGCTAAGACCAAAAACAGAAGGAGGTAAATTTGCAGGGAATGAAAAAGAGCGAATTTCAATAATAAAACTGATTGCAGAATATAATCCATTTTTACTGGATATAGAATTCAACACATTGAATAAAAATAAAGAATTATTCAAATACCTAAAATCAACAAAAACTAAATTATTAGTTTCTTGGCATGATTTTAAAAAAACACCAGAAAATTTAGAATTAAAAAATAAAATTAAACAAATGAGTAAATTTTCAACTAATGTAAAAATTGTAAGTACAGCAAAATCAACAGATGATTCAACTAGAATGCTAGAATTGTACAACAATAAAGGAAAAAATAATTTGATTTCATTCGCTATGGGAGATTTTGGAAGAATTTCCAGAATTTTATGCCTATATCTAGGAAGCCCATACACCTACGTATCACTAGGGAAAGCAGTAGCACCAGGACAATTTAGCGTAGATGAAGTTAAAAAAATAATCAATTTAAAAAAGAAGTAAATAGAAAATTGAGAGTTTAAATCAATCATATTACTCACAAAATAAAATGGCAAAAAGTTTTGCAGTGATAGGAGATCCCATTGATCATTCTCTATCTCCAAATATTCACAGTGCAGCATTTAGAGAATTAAATTTAGACTCATCATACATAGGATATAGAATTCCAAAAGGCGAATTAGAAGGAGGTGTAGAGGGACTTAAAAAAATAAAAATAAATGGATTCAATATCACCATTCCACATAAAATTGAAATGATGAAGTATTTAGATAAAATGGATGAATCATGCAGCATAATTGGTGCAGTAAACACAGTTGTAAATAATGAAGGAGTGTTGAAAGGTTACAATACAGACATGGACGGATTTTTGGAACCGCTTAAAAAAAGAAACATCACAATTCAAAATAGCAAAGTCCTACTAATAGGAGCAGGAGGAGCTGCAAGAGCAATTGTTGCAGGAATTGCAAAAGAAAAAGCAGCAAGCATAGACATTGCAAATAGAACAATAGAAAAAGCAAATAACTTATCAGAATTTGCCACAAAACTAGGATTAAGTGTAAATGTTAAAAAAATAGAATCAATAGATACAGCCACAGAAAATTATGACATAATCATCAATGCAACGTCCATTGGCTTAAAACATGAACCAAGTCCAATATTGTTTCAAGGAATAAATGAAAAAACAGTGGTGTATGACATTGTATATGCACCAATGAATACAGATTTTATTAAAAAAGCAAAGGAAAAAAACGCAATCATAATTTATGGATATGAAATGCTTCTTGGGCAGGCAATCAGAGCATTTGAAATTTGGCACGGGATGAAAGCGCCATATAATGCAATGAAAAAATCATTGTTAGGAGGATTCTGATGGTAAAAGTAAAAGCTACGGTTCATGGAGCAGTGTCCATAGTTAGTGCAATTGCCAATAAAAAAGGAGCAACTCTAGGAATTGAATTAAAAGTTGAAGTGACAATAGAAACATCAGAAGGCAAAGGGATAGAGATTCAATCAGAAAATAGAAGCCTAAGTTCACGACTAATTAACAAAACAATTGAAAAAATTGTATCAAAAAAATATCTAGAAAAAAATAAGATGTTAATCACAATAGATTCAGAAATTCCAACAGGGTACGGATTAAAAAGTTCGAGTGCAATATCATCAGCAATTGCATTAGCATGTGCAAAAATATTCAAACCAAAATTAACAGATAAGCAGATTTTAGTGGCAGGTGTAGATGCATCAATCGAATCCAAAGTAAGCATTACAGGGGCATATGATGATGCATGTTCGTGTTACTATGGAGGATTCAATGTAACAGATAATGGAAAAAGAAAAAGAATACAGTTTGAAAGAATACCATCAAATTTAATTGCAGTTATTTTTATTCCAAAAAATAGAAAACGTGGAAATTTGAAAAAATTGAAAATATTGTCATCTGTTTTCAATAACGCATGGGAATTAGCAAAAGAAAAAAAGTATTGGGAATCTATGACAATCAACGGGTTAGCAACATCAGCTATTTTAAATTCAGATCCTAAAATAATTATAGATTTAATTGAAAAGGGAGCATTGGCAGCATCAGTTTCAGGTAACGGTCCATCAATAGCTGCAATAGTTAAAAAAGATAATTTATCTAATGTCAAAAAAGTATTCGATGCATTAGAAGGAAACATAATTGTTTCAAAAGTAAATAACAAAAAGGCACAAGTAAATGGACTGTAAAGTAGAAAAATCAAAAATCAAAGGGGAGATTGTCTGTCCTTCAAATAAAAGCTATACACATAGAGGAATTTTTTTAGCATCACTTGCAGGTAATAATAGCAGAATAGAAAATATCCTACTATCGGCAGATACAAAAGCAACCATAGAAGCATGTAAAAAATTTGGAGCAATCATAAAAGTAGAGAATTCAACAATTATTGTAAAAGAATCAATAAAAATAGGCACAAATGTACCCGAAATCAATACTGAGAATTCAGGAACGACAATTAGAATCGCAATAGGAATTGCCAGTTTATTTTCAGAAGAAATCACCCTAACAGGAGATGAGAGCATTCAGAAAAGGCCAATGCAACCACTGTTAGATGCATTATCAAGCATAGGTGCAAAATGCATTTCAACAGATGGGAAACCACCAATTAAAATCAAAGGTCAAATTACAGGAGGGGACATAACAATTCCAGGGAATCTGTCTAGTCAGTTTATCTCATCATTATTAATTACTGCACCTCTAACAAAAAAAGGAATTAATTTAAACATAAAAGGAGATTTAGTTTCAAAACCATATCTAGATGCAACAGTTGCAACAATGAGAAAATTCGGAGTTTCAGTTCAAACACTAATTCCATATAAAAAATATAATGTATTACCACAAATTTATAAAAATACTACATTTACAGTTCCAATTGACTTTTCAAGTTTAGCATTAATTCTTTCATTTGCAGTACTTAATGGAGAAAATATAACAGTCAAAGGAAGTATGGGAAATTTACCACAAGGAGATGAAGCATTCATAGATTTTCTAGAACAACTAGGTGTGTCAGTTGTAATTGATAATGATGAAATTAAAATTAAATCACCTGAAAAATTAAAAGGCGGAGTGTTTGATTTAAGAAATTCACCAGATCTTTTACCACCACTTGCAATATTATCCCTAATTTCATCAAATCCAATAGAAATTGTAAATGTAAAACATGCAAGATTAAAAGAAACAGATAGAATTGCCATCCTTGCAAGAGAACTACCAAAAATAGGAATCAATGTAGAAGAAAAAGAAGATGGTTTAATTTTAGAATCTTCAAATAAACTGATAGGTGCAAATCTAGATTCAGAAAATGATCATAGATTATTTATGGCATTTTGTATTGCTGGAACATATATTGGAAATTGTACGGTAACAGACTCAGAATCAGTAAAAGTATCATATCCAAATTTTATAGAAGAAATGAACAGATTAGGCGCAAAAATTCAAAAATTATAAAAAATTTTAGTAAAACTAGACAGTAATATTAAAAATAAAATTCTAAATCAATGAAAAATCACCATATTCATTCACAGTAGAATATGTCAACATAGGGTAATTTTTTCCAAAACCACGAGGAATTATAAACATCACTTAACATAGGTAGAGTGTTGCCTGGAAGTTCTATTGGCCAACGTCTTGTCTTAACAAGTTTTGGTGAAAGTCATGGAAGATCAATTGGATCAGTGTTGGACGGGTGTCCTGCAGGATTAGAAATAGATGAAAAAGAAATACAGGATATGTTAGACCTAAGAAAGCCAGGTCAAAATTTAATTTCAACACAAAGAAAAGAAGGCGATATCGTAGAAATAGTATCAGGAGTTTTCAGAGGCTTTACAACAGGAGCACCAATTACAATGTTAATTTGGAATTCAGATCAAAAATCAAAAGATTATGAAAATTTAAAAACAAAATTAAGACCAGGTCATTCAGATTATCCTGCAATGATGAAATATAATCAGTTTAATGATCATCGAGGAGGGGGAAGATTTTCAGGAAGACTAACTGCAACACATGTAATGGGGGGTGCAATTGCAAGAAAGTTACTCAAAGTTACATTAGGAATTAAAGTAAATTCATTCACATCACAAATTGGAAAAATAAAGATGGAAAAAGAATTTAACGAAAAAATGGCAAAATTAATTTATAAAAATGAAGTAAGATGTCCAGAAGAAAAAACAGCTGAAAAAATGAGAGAATCAATTTTAGATGCAAGAAAGAAAGGAGATTCTCTAGGCGGAATAGTTGAATCAATTACAACAAATGTACCAGTAGGTCTAGGTGAACCAATTTTTAGTTCATTAGAATCAGATCTGAGTAAAGCAATTTTTTCAATTCCATCAGTAAAAGGAGTAGAATTCGGTTCAGGATTTAGAGGTTCAGAATTATTTGGTTCAGAAAATAATGATTTGTACACAATGAAAAAAGGAAAAATTATAACAAAAACAAACAACTCCGGAGGAATATTGGGAGGAATTTCAAATGGCATGCCAATTACAATGAGAGTTGCATTCAAACCCGTATCATCAATAGCTCAAAAACAAAGTACAGTAGATATTAAAAATAAAAAAGAGTCTATACTTCAAGTGAAAGGAAGACATGATCCATGCGTAGTACCAAGAGCAGCACCAGTAGTAGATTCACTAGTTGCTCTAACAATAGCAGATCATGCACTTATCACAGGCGCAATTAAACCCAGTTTATAAAAAAATGTCAGATATTAACGATCTTAGAAACAAAATGGATGCAGTTACACTAGAAATGATCAATTTACTAAAAACTAGAACAAATATTGCAAGGGAAATTGGTGAAGTTAAAAAAAATATTGGAAAGAGTATCTCAGATGAAGAACGTGAGGATAATTTACGTGGAAAAATATTACAATTATCTAAGGAAATAGGATTAGATGAAACATTAGCATCAAAGTTTTTAAATTTTTTACTAAACGAGTCAATAAGGGTGCAATCAGAAAATAAACAAACGCACCTTTCAATTTTCTTAAAAGCAAAATCACTTGAACAAAAAGGAGAAAAAATAATACATATGGAAGTAGGAGAACCAGATTTCTCACCACCAGAAATTGTTAAAAAATCACTATCAGAAGTTTTTGATAAAGGATTTATGAAATATGGGCAAGCAAAAGGAATGCCAATATTCAGAGAAGAACTTGCAAAATATGTTTCAAAAAAATTTAACGTGGAGATTACACATGAAAATATCATAGTAAGTCCAGGTGCAAGATTTTCAATTTTTTCAGCAATCAGCACATTACTAAATCCAGGGGATGAAATGATAGTAATTGAACCAGCATGGCCAGCATACAAAGATTGTGCATTGAATGCAGGAATCAAAGTAAGAACAATAAGCACAACATTAGAAGAGAAATGGGAGCCATCGATTGAACAAATCAAAAATACAATTAATCCAAATACAAAAATGATTGTTTTGAATTATCCAAATAATCCAACAGGTAAAATTTTACCAGAAAAATTACAAGATAGCATCATACAATTAGCAAAAGAAAATAATTTGTATGTCTTAAGTGATGAAATTTATTCACAATATGCAAAAATAAATTGGAAAAGTATTCTAAGTTATAATTATGAAAAAAGTATCGTAACACAGTCATTTTCAAAATCACATGCCATGACAGGGTTTAGAGTAGGATATGGAATAGCATCTAAACAAATCATAGAAAAAATGGCAAAATTGGAATCACTATGTTTAACGAATGTTTCAGAACCAATCCAATATGTTGCAATGAAAGCATTAGATGCAGATACGTCAAATAATTCCAAAATAGTTCAAAAAAGACTAGATATGTTATCATCTAAAGCAAAAGAAATGGGATTAGAGTTCATAATTCCAGATGGAGCAATGTACATTTTTGCAAAAATTAATCAAGAAGGCTTTGATGGGGTAGAATTTGCCAATAACTCACTAGAGAGAGGGATCGCAGTAGCACCAGGGGAAGGATTTGGCAATTACAAGGGTTTTATCAGAATATCTGCATGTCAAGATGAAAAAACACTAATGGAAGGAATGCATATACTAGGCAACATCATGAGTGAAAAGCAGTGAAACAATTAACAGTTATCGGCGCAGGAGGTCAAATGGGTCAATGGTTTACAAATTATTTTTCAGGTTCAGAATATCAAGTTACAGGATACGATTCAGAAAGTAACGATTTTGGAAAAAATGTAATAGTATCAGAGTCACTAGTAGGTGCAATTTTGAAAGCAGATTATGTTATTCTATGCACGCCAACAAGAAGAACTCCAGAAATAATTAGATTAATTGCAAAAGAAATGAAAAGAGGGACATATCTTATTGAAATTTCATCAGAAAAATCTAAAGTTGTTTCATCATTATCAAAAATGCCAGATAAAATTAATCCAATTTGCATTCATCCAATGTTTGGTCCAGGAATAAAAACAGTCAAAAACCAAAATATCATCTCAGTTCCAATCAAAGATGCTAAAAAAGAATTAACAGTTGCAAAAGAATTATTCGAGGGAGCAAATTTTGTCACAATTGATGCAATCGAACATGATAAAAAAATTGCAATAATTTTGGGATTGACGCATTTAATGAATTTAGTTTTTGCAAATATAATATCGAAAGATGAAAAATCAATACTAACAGAAAAAATGTCAGGTACAACATTCAGAGTACAAAAGGTATTGGCAGAAAGTATAATGACAGAAACTCCAGAATTAATTGAAACAATAATTGCAAATCCAGAAATTAGAAGGGTTGCAGAAGAACTCTGGAAAGACGTAGGCAGATTACTAACATCAGTTCAAGAATCAAAAACAGAGGAAGTAATTGAGTACATTAAAGATTGTCAAGAGAGACTTTCTAAACATTCAGATCTCGATAACTCATATAAAAAACTCACAAAGATGGCAAAAATTATTGAAAAATAAATAAAGTGAATTCAAGAAAAATAGTCATACATGTTTTATTAAAAAAATAAATTGTTAATTCTAAAAAGAAGTTAGAAATTAAGATCAATTAATTTGAATGGTAAAGAGTTAGCGATATTATTGAAAAAGAAGAAAATTTAGTAAGTAAAGATAAAATTGGAATTTTTTAACAAAGAGGAATAATAGAAGATGGAATTATAGTCATTAGACATACAGAGAAAATAAAAATTTCTTCAACACAGTATGAAAATTACGAGTAGAAAATACATCCAGCCTTATTTTAAACAAAATAGGCAGAGGTTAAACTAAATTGGAAAAAATTAGAATTTAAACAAATCAATACAAATGTATTAAAAAATTATGAAAAACTACCTGAACTGGATAAAATATTATTCAACTTGTTGTAAATTTTCATTTTCTTTACGGTATACTTTTTGTTGAGGCAACATAGTGTAGACACATGCACCGCCACACATAGTACAAGGAACATTATTTCCAGCATGTTGTCCAGTTCTACTATGAATTTTTGCAGCCTCTTCAGGATCGATAGATAAAGCAATTTGTTTTTCCCAATCTAATGTACGTCTAGCTTCAGTCATTGCCATATCCCATTTAATGGCCTTATCGCGCATTTTTACAAGATCACCAGCATGAGCTGCAATTCTATATGCAATTAATCCAGCTTTAACTTCTTCAGCATTTGGTAATGCTAAATGTTCAGAGGGCGTAAGATAACATAAAAGATCCACACCTTGACTTGCGGAAATTGCAGCACCGATAGCACTTGCAATATGATCATGTCCAGATGCAACATCAGTAACTAAAGGACCAAGAACATAGTAAGGAACATCACCAATAAGAGATTTAGCTAATGTAACATTTGCAGTAACTTCATTCAATGGAACGTGTCCTGGACCCTCAACCATAACTTGAATATCATTTTCATGGGCCCTTTTTGTTAATCGAGAGATATTGATCATTTCCTGTACCTGTAATTCATCATGCGAATCCAAAATTGAGCCAGGTCTTAATGCATCCCCAAGACTAAACGTGACATCATATTTTTTAGCAATTTCCATCATGTAATCATAATGAGTAATGTATGGATTTTCTTTATCATGTTTTAACATCCAAGCAGCAGTGATTGTACCACCTTTACTCACAACACCACCATATCTTTGAACTTTTAAGATTCGTTTTGCAATATCTTTTGTAATTCCAGAGTGAATAGTGGTATAATCAACTCCATCTTTTGCATTATTTTCAAATGCTTTAATGTAATCATCTTCTGTTAAATTCAAAGGATTTTTGTGAACTTCAACACCGTAGTTGTAAGCTTCGTAAATTGGGACAGTACCAAAAGTAATTGGTGCATTATCCATTAGTGTTTGACGTATTTTTTTAACATCACCACCATCACTAAGGTCCATCATAGTATCTGCATGGTATTTTACTGCAACTTTAGCCTTCTCAATTTCTTCATCTAAATTTACATTCAAAGTGGAAGTTCCAATATTGACATTAACTTTAGTTTTCATACCCTTGCCAATTCCAACATTGTGAATTTTTTGCGGTCTTACATTATTGCTAGGAATAATTATTGAACCCTTTGCGATTTTTGGTATCAGCCAATCAAGTGAAACATCTTCATCTTTAGCAACTTGTTTCATTTCATCAGTTGCCACGCCTCTTCGAGCAGAAGTCATTTGAGTTCCCATAACACTATGTACTCATTTACCTGATTTAAACAATCGTGAAATTAATTTAAAAATTTGAACGGATTGAAGTTAGCACTATATTAATAAAATAATAAAGTGGAATATTTTTAAAAAACAAGAACAATTATGAAATCAATTATAGAATGTATTGATTATGGAAGAGAAGTTCACAGTATGAAAAATAAAATTTGCTCAAATTATGTAGGCCTCAACTTAATATTATTAAATTAAATTAAATTTATTTTCTAAAATTAATTTTTCAGACCTTATTTTATAGATTCTTTGTAAAATAGGCTTAACAATACGTTCAGAATCAGGAAAATTTAAAAAATTTTGTCTAATCTCAAAAACGCGTTCAATTAATTCAATTTCTGCAAAAACTAAAGATTTGTAATTACTAAATTCAAATTTTTCAGATGCGGAAGAGTCATCTTCAGAAGATTTCATCACCTAGGAGGGCTCCAACTTTCTTCGATATTATCATCAATGTTTTCAGAAACAAAATATTTTTTTCCACATTTAAAACATTGCCAAAGAAATTTACCATCTTTTTTTTCTTGGTATTGCATTGGGAGTAAACAGTTGGTACATTGTAGTTGATCAGGGACAGAATCATCAGCCATAGGGATTTTACTCACATGACAAAAAAGTCATTCAAGTATAAAATAGATAGTATGATTTTTAAATTTTAAAAAATAAAGGAAAAATAGATTAGTGTTAGAAATTAGTAAATGATGTGAATTTATTATCAATAGGAGGTTCAGATCCATCATCAGGAGCAGGAATTCAAAGTGACATCAAAACATTTTCAATATTTGATGTTCATGCATTAACAGTAATTACAGCGATAACAGGGCAAAACACCTCAAATTTTGGCATAGTAGAACCTGTATCAAAAAAAATGGTAGAAAATCAATTAGAATCAATAATTTCAGATTTTAAAATTGATGGGATAAAAATTGGAATGGTATACAATTCAGAAATTATCAAGACAGTGCATCAATATTTAAAAAAATTAAAAATACCAATCATAGTAGATCCAGTAGTCAAATCAACGACAGGAGGAATGCTCATAAAAAAATCAGCAATAGATGACTTTAAAAAATTCATCATACCACTTGCGACAGTAATCACTCCGAATAAATTCGAGGCAGAAATTTTAGCAAAAACTAAAATTAATTCAAAAAATACGCCTGAAAAAATTGCTAAAATAATACAAACAATGGGAGCAAAAAATGTAGTAATTACAGGTGTACAAATTAAAAATAAAGAAGTGTTAGATTTTGTGTTAGAGGGAAATAAAAAATATTACATTACAGATAAAAAAATTTTAAAAATAAATCGTGGAAGTGGGTGTATTCATTCAGCAGCAGTATTGTATGCAATTATAAAAAATAAAAATATTAAAGAATCATTAAAATTTGCTAAAAAAATCACATTAAATTCAATTAAAAATTCAAGAAAAGCAGGAAAAGGAATTGTAATTACAAATGTGAATAGATATGATGAAATAGAAATAAAATTATTAAATTCAATAAATGAATTCACCAAAATAAAAAATATTTATAAAAATATTCCAGAATGTCAAACAAATTTTGTGTACTCAAAAGAAAAACCAAAATCAATTAAAGAAATACTGGGAATTTCTGGAAGAATAGTTAAAGCAGGAAAAGACACCATCGTTGCAGGGAATTTATCATATGGAGGTTCAAAACATGTTGCGACTGCATTGTTAATAGTGAGTAAAAAATATCCAAAAATTCATTCTGCAATAAATTTAAAATATAAAAAAGAGACAATATCTAAAATTAAAAAATTGAAATTAGTAACATATGATTATGATAGAAGTGAGGAACCACAAGGTGTGAAAATTAAAGGTTCGAGCATAGCATGGGGAATCAAAACAGCAATTAAAAATTCAAGAAAAATACCAGATGTTATTTATCATAAAGGGGATTTTGGAAAAGAGCCAATGATCATAGTATTTGCAGAAACACCAGACATAATCATAAAAAAAATTATGAAAATAATTTAGAATAAAAAGACAAATCTATCCTTGAACATAAATACTCAAATTTGAAATAAAGTTTGTGAAAGCAGTAATTCTTGCCGGAGGGTTAGGAACAAGACTAAGACCATTGACCAACAACAAACCCAAACCGATGTTACCAGTAGGAGAAAAACCAATTTTAGAGCACCTTGTAAATTGGGCAAAAAGTAATGGGATCAAGTCAATAGTTCTGTGTGTAAGTTATCTTAAAAAATCAATTGAAGATTATTTTCAAGATGGAAAGAAATTTGGAATTAAAATAGAGTACGCAGTGTCAAGTAATCAATTAGCTACAGCAGGACAGCTTAAAACTGCACAAGAATTTATCGATGATGATTTTGTTTGTTTGTATGGTGATTCAATTTTTAATTTTAGTCTAAAGAACATGATAAAGCAACATTCAGATAAAAAAGCATTCATTACAATGAGTCTAAATGAATATAAAACAAATTTACAATATGGAGTAATTGAAACGTCTAAAAATGGAAAAGTGTTAAACTGGAATGAAAAACCAGAAATCAAAGTAAATATTAACATGGGATGTTATATTATGAATCCAAAAGTTTTCAGTTTAATTCCAAAAAATAAATCATACGGAATGGACGATGTAGTTAAAAAAGCAATGAAAAGAAAAGAAAAAGTGAACAGTTTCATTACAAAAAAAGGATTTATGGATATTGGAAATAAAGAGTCATACAAACAAGCATGTGAAGAATACAATAAAAAAATAGGTAAAATTTAGAAATGACTGATCTAATCATAAGAGAATTAGAAGAAAAAGATTTTAAAAATGGGTTTCTTACCACATTAGATGTTTTACGAGAAACTAGTAGTATGAGTGAAGATAAAGCATTAGAAATTTTTAAGAAAATAAAATCAAATCCAGAACATATCATAATTATTGCAGAGATTGAAGGTAAGGTAATTGGATCCACGACGCTGCTAATTGAACCTAAATTTATTCATCAAGGAGGGGTTGTAGGGCATATAGAAGATGTTGTAGTAGACAAAAAATTCCAAGGGAAAAAAATTGGTGAAAAAATTATAATCCAGGTATTAGAAATTGCAAAAAATCATGGATGCTATAAGACAATTTTAGATTGTTCAGATAATGTTAAACCGTTTTATGAGAAATTGGGATTTAAGCATAATTCAAATGAATTAAGATTTGATCACATCTAGAAAAATCGTTTCTTTGGATGTTTTTTTCTTTTTAGAATTAAAGATGAACCAACAACCATTACAGGTGCAGATAATGCCATAAACAACAACGGAACAAATACTACAGCATCAGTGACATAAACCTCAGGAAAAGAATCTATCATAGAATACGCAATAATATTACCGGCCAGTAAAATTATTCCTCCAGCAATAATTAAAGTTCCAATTTGTTTTGAACCATAATTTCTAGACATAATAAAAGCAACTGCAGCTAAAATTCCAGCAGGAGCCGCACCAATTGAAACAAATTGAATTAATTTTGGATCAGGTTGAAAA
>JAOMJV010000018.1 GCA_028351415.1 Candidatus Nitrosopumilus sp. | reverse complement strand
GGGAATATTGTGATAGTACATCAAATACCCGTTGGACCAATGCAGAATTTTTGTTACATTGTTGTTGATGAGGATACTAGTGAATCTATAATTATTGATCCTTCATGGAATCTTATGGAATTAGAATTAATAATTAAAAATAATAATTTAAAAATAAAATATATTGTAAATACACATTATCATGATGATCATACAAGGGGAAATCAAGAAATGGTGGAATCTACAAAAGCCCCTATAATTCAACACGAATCTTCAACATTAAAAAATGACATTACTGTAAAAGACGGTGATTTTATTGAATTTGGTAATTCAAAATTAAAAGTTCTTCACACTCCTGGACATTCTGATGATGGTATTTGTTTGGTTGGTGATGGAAATATTTTCTCAGGTGACACATTATTTGTTGGCAATTGTGGTCGAATTGATTTACCTGGAGGTAGTGCATCTAAACTTTATCATAGTCTTTTTGACGTACTTCATTCTTTAGACGATAATTTAGTATTGTATCCTGGACATAATTATGGTCCATCTGAAGTATCTACTATGGGAAAAGAAAAAATGAATAATATGATAATGCAAAAACGAACTGAGCAGCAGTTTGTTGATATGATGGGTTAGTGATATTTTTGGATGATTTTGAGTTATTTGGAAATGCTGCACAGGCTCAAAACTTCCTTGAATCTGTAAAATCTAGACGATTTCTTTTTTCTTTTGTCATGTCATATACTCAAACTTGTGAAATTCCAGGAATTACTATTGCAGGTGCTGATAGTGATTCCATGCAATATACGCCTCCAGCTGATGCAGAATATCTTCACTATGGACATTGTAAAACCATTGATGGTATTCCGATGACTCCTGATGGAAAACCAACTCCTGGTATTTTAACAAAAACTGCTCTAGAATCTGCAAGTATTCCTCATTTAACAATTAATGCTGGAAGTAAAATTACTCCACAATTACCTTTTATTGAAACTGGTTTATCTTTTGGAAAAAATATTTCTGTTGAACCTGCAATGTCTGATTCTCAAGTCTCAACTGCTGTTGAATTTGGTAGAATTGTTGGAAGGAACATGGCATCATTAACTGATTGTTTAGTGATTGGTGAAAGTATTCCTGCTGGAACCACCACTGCTTTGGCTGTATTGCGAGCTTTTGGTTTTGATGCAAAAGTAAGTTCTAGTATTCCTACTAACCCTACAAAATTAAAAAATGAGATTGTTGACTCTGCACTTAAACGAATTGATTCTGATCATCCGTATAGTATACTTGCAAAAGTTGGTGATCCTATGATTGCTTTTGTTGCAGGAATGCTAAGTTCTGCATCATCTATTTCTAAAGTCATGTTGGCTGGTGGAACTCAAATGACTGCCGTATTGGCATTCGCATCTAAAATTGGATTTAATGAAGAAAATACTGCAATTGGAACTACTTCGTATATTACAAATGATCAAAATGCTAATTTTACAAATCTTGTTAAAGATATTGCAGATGTACCTGCTATTTCTGTAAACCCTGATTTACATAATTCAAAATATTCTGGATTAAAGGCATTTTCAGAGGGTTATGCAAAAGAGGGTGTAGGTGCTGGAGGTTGTATTATCTCTTCCATGTTAAAAACTGGAAATAATTCTTCAAAATTTTTGAATCTTGTAGAACAAGAATATGATAGACTATCTACTCTATCCCCGCCGTAGATTCTTTACTATGTTATCTCAAAAACCACAGTTAAAAAAATTAAAACCTTCTTTGGATTTTAATTTGTAATATTGTGACAAGACCAATTATTATCAAGATACTGCCAATAGGTAGTAGATATTCAAATGTTGGATATGTAAAATGAGCAATTAATACAATAATGCCTGATAGGATGAATCCCATTATTCCATTTACGGCTAAATTACTCATATATCAAAGGGGTAAATCCACTTGCATAACACATTTTCTATGATACCAGTTCTCGTTTCTTATTCTGGGGTCCAATCGAATTTCTTTTTTACAGAGGGTACAATGAATAATCATTAGGCTACTACTACACTACAATAAATTATCTTAAGAAACATGGGTTATTGTAAAAAAAGTAACTGTGACTGGAAAGCAGTCTACTTCACTGTGACTGATTTTGCTAAATTTCTTGGATAATCTGGATCTGTATCCTTTTCAAGTGCTGCATAATATGCTAGTAATTGTATTGGAATAATTTCTGAAATTGGATATAATATTTCATTTATTTTTGGGATTTCAATCCAATAATCATAGATGTCGCTTTCAATATCTGAAACCCCAATAATCTTTGCTCCACGAACTTTAATTTCTCTTGCTGTTGTTAATGCATCCGTATATGTTGAATCATTTGGATTGATAATTATTACAAAAACATTTCTATCCATTAATGCAAGTGGACCATGTTTTAATTCACCCCCTGCAATTCCTTCTGCGTGAATGTAAGTCAATTCTTTGAGTTTTAAGGCTGCTTCTATTGCAATTGGATAATTTATGCCTCTACCCAAAATGTAGATGTCTGACACATTTTTTAACTCCTGAGCAATTTTTTTAATTTTAGTTGTATTTTGTATTATTTTTGAAATTGACTCTGAGAATTGTTTAAAATCAATTGTTATACTACCGCTTAATTTCTGTACAATTTTGTACAGAATTATTAATTGTGCTGTAAAACTTTTTGTTGCAGCTACTCCTATTTCTGGTCCACAATTCATTCCTAATACTACATCGCCCTTACGTGTAAGTGATGATGTCTGTAAATTAACGATAGAGATAATTTTACAGTTTAATTTTTTTGCAATCCTTACCGCCTCTAAAACATCTGCACTTTCTCCACTTTGAGAAATTGCAATAAATACTGAATTCTCTTCAATAGTGTCTGGTGCAAATTGAAGCTCACTTGCAATTATTGGTTCTGCTTTGATTTTAACATATTTTGACAAAATTTGTTTTGCAATAAGTGCTGCATTATAGCTTGTTCCACTGCCTGTGATGTAGATATTTTTTGCATTTTTGATGTATTCTACTGCTTTATCGATACCCTCTACTGTTGTTTCTCCAGCTTTCAAAATTACATCTGGCTGTTCATAAATTTCTTTTAATGTAAAATGTGCAAAATCTCCTTTATACGTATCTCCAAATTCTTTTGAAACTTTTGTAATTTCATATTTAATATTTTTTCCATCAAAATCTAAAATTTGAAATTGATTATTTTTTAAAATTACAAAATTCCCACTTTTCATGTATACTGCATTATCTGTGTATTCGATAAATCCTAAAACATCACTTGAAAAAAAGACATTTTCCTGACCAACTCCCACAATTAGTGGTTCATGAAATCTAGCTGCTGCAAGTTCACCGTTTTCAAACATTGCAACAAATGCATAATGACCTTTAATTTCAGAAACTGTTTTCATGATTGTTTCCTTTACGTCTTTTGTAGTTTCATAATTTTTTTGCAGTAAGTTTGCAATTATTTCACTGTCTGTTTCACTTTTGAAATTATATCCTTCATCTTCTAATTGTTTTTTTAGTTCTTCAAAATTTTCTATTATTCCGTTATGTACTATTGCAATTTTTCCAGAATTACTTGAATGCGGATGTGCATTAAGTTCTGTAACTGTTCCATGTGTTGCCCATCTTGTATGGCCTATGCCTGTTTTACCTGGTAGTGAATCCAGTTGCATTTTTGAATTCACTTCGTTTACTTTACCAATTCCTTTTTTTAATTCAATTTGATTTTTTGATTCTGTTGCAACTCCTACGCTATCGTACCCTCTATACTCCATTCGTTTGAGTCCCTTTACTATAATTGGGGCTGCAATTTCGTTTCCAGAATAACCGATAATTGAACACATTGTAATTTTATTTTGTAATTAGGGGTATTTACTGATAATGATGGTTTGATTAGTTTGTTGAAGGCTTGTCTTCTTTTGCTGCTTCAGTAGGTGCTGCTGCTTCAGTAGGTGCTGCTGCTTCTCCTTCTTCAGTAGATGTTTGAACTTTAGGTTCATTTGATTTATTTTTCTCTAACATTTGTGGAATTTTAGATTCAGGGGTGAAGCGAATAGTACTCTCTTCTTCGACTGTAACTGTATATGATGGAATGTCTATTTTTCTCTCCCCAATCATTATGTGACCGTGAATTACTGCTTGTCTTGCTTGATATGGTGTTTTAAATCCTAATTTGGATGAAACAATTGTCTGTAATCTTCGTGCAAGTAAATCTGTAGGTTTCAAATTAAGTACATCATCTAATGTTGCTTCAGTTGATATTAGACCAATTCTTGAAAGTGATTTCAATAATATTGGTTCCTTTTCATCTCTAACTTTTTGTGTTAATGCCAGTAATGATCTTGCTTGTTGTCTTACACGAGATAATTCTGTATGTGCTTTCCATAATTCTTTTTTAGTTCTTAATCCAAATGTACCTAAAGTTTGTAATTCTTCCATTTTTAATTCATAATTAAGTGGTCTTTTTGGTTTACGCCAAGTTTTACGTGGATATTTTGGATCTCCCATTCATAACACCTATTCTTTTTTCTCCGCTGCTGCCGGAGTTGCTGCCGGGGCTGCTGCTGGTGAGTCTGCTGCCGGGGCTGCTTCTGCTGCTGGCGCACCTGCACTTCCTTTCTTAACTGGAGCTGCCAATCCACCTTTTGCTACACCAACTGCTCCTCCTCTTCTACCTGATGTTCTGGTTCTTTGTCCTCTAACTTTGAGACCGCTTAGATGACGATAACCTCTCCAACTTACTGTTACTCTTTCTCTTTCAATATCATTTCTTAGCGTAAATGGGATGTCTGATGTTAACAGGTGCATATCTTTTCCAGTCTCGATATCTTTTTGTCTATTGAGGAACCATAATGGAAATTTTGCTTCTATTGGATTTAAGATTAATTTTTCAATTGCTTTAACATTTTCTTCTGTAAGATGACCGATATTGGAATTTTGATTAATTTTTAAAGTTGATGAGATTGCTGTTGCAAAATTAAACCCTATGCCTTTGATTTGAGTTAATCCTACGATAAGCTTTCTCTCTCCTGGAATATCGTTACCGACGATTCTTACAATGTGTCTATATTCTTGGCTACTCAAGTATTCCAAAATTCTAAGAAACCCCGATAAAAACCATGCTGGGCATCACGCTTTTAGTTTGTTTTATGCTACTTTTTGATAGATCGGAATAGATCTGTGCTTACTTTGGATGTATTTTTATTTGAAATCATCTAAAGTCTTCATCATTTGTCCAATCATTACCTTGAACATTCCACTGATTGCATTTACAGCATTTTTTAACTCCTCTTTGAGGATCTATTTCTATACAAAAACAATGTTCTCCTTTACCTGATGGATCTTGACTACACAGTTTTTGCATATTTTGGTAACCTTCTGTTTCTTAATTATTCTATTGCCTTTAATAATTCAAAAAGTTATAACTTTCTAATTTCTTGCATTTAGATGATGGATGAATCCTTTGATAGAGAAAAAATTGTTGACTGTATGTTTGATCCTATAACCTCTGAGATATTGGCAGAATTAGAAGATGGAAAAAAAGAATGTTCTATTTTATCTGACCAATTCTCCATGTCTGAATCTGATCTTTTGAAGAGACTTGATTACTTGATAGAATGTAATTTTCTTTTTAAAACATTTGAAAATGATAAATGTTTTTTATCTGCAAATGCTGAAAAACTTGGTTCCTTACTTGAAGGTAGTGATGCTTTTGATGGTGCCATTAATGGTTTAGAAACTATGGATAGTTATCTAAACTGATTTTCTTTTATTTATGATTTCATATATTGCTAAAATTACAAATCCTCCCATTCCTATACTTAAACAAAATAAAGAACTGCTTGCAATTATGAGTTTTTTATCTGCGTCTGGAAGTGGACCTATTGCACCGGCAACATAACTTTCTTTATCGTTTAAACTTTCAATAATTAAATCGTAGTTTCCAGAATCTAATACTTTGAATTCTTGTTCGATTACGTCTTCGTTAATTATTTCTGAAATTATTTCAATTCCTGAAGGATCTAATATTTTTGCAGAAAATGTATTTCCTTTAAACTCCATTACTTCTACGGCAAATACTCCAATCGGCGTTTCATTTTTATCTAAATTTACTGAAATTGTAACTATTTCTGATGAATTTACTTTTCCATTTCCTTGAATAATTCCTTCTAAGGTAATTTGATTTTCAACTATTGTTGTTGCAAAACCTGCAACTATCAGTATTCCAAAAATTACTATGAACAATCCTGTTTTTTGCACAAAATTTGTTCTGTTTTCTTTGTTTTAAACCTAATTTTTTGATTTTGAGTCTTTGATAAAAAATTAGTATAGGCTAAAAAAGTTAGCTTAGGGTAAATTTAAATACAGAATTTTAAAATATTTAGATCTATTGAAAATTACAAGATCCACCTTGATGATTTTATTACTTTCTGTAACGATTGGTCTTTCTGTAATTGCAATTTTTCCAAATTTTTCTGAAGCTCAATCTGAACTTAAAACATTCATTACTCATTCAGGAAAAGTTATTCGAACAACTGGAGATGTAATTGATCCACTTTACACAGTATCTACTGTGGAGTTTGACCCAATGGAATATTTACGTGAATTCAACTATGGTGAAGTTTCAAAACTTGCTGATGGAACAACTGTTAGAGAATACACCATTATTGCTGAGGATGATAAAGTGATGGAAGTTTCACCTGGTGTTTTTTATAATGTGTGGACTTACAATGGAACCGTTCCGGGACCTACAATTAGAGCTACCGAGGGAGATTTACTTAAAATTAATTTTATCAATAATGGTTCAAAAGAACATACTATCCATTTTCATGGAATTCATCCAGCTGGAATGGATGGTGTTTTTGAAGCAGTAGGGCCTGGCGGTGGAAAATTTGTATATGAATTTGAAGCTGGACCTGTAGGGGTTCATCCTTACCATTGTCATGTCATGCCGTTGGAGGAACATATTGTTCATGGTCTTTATGGTGTCTTCATAGTTGATCCCAAAGAAGGACGTGAGCCTGCTGATGAGATGGTGATGGTTCTAAATGGATTAGATACAGATTTTGATACTGAAAATAATTTTTATGCTGCAAATACCATTCCGTTCTACTATCAGCATCACCCAATTCAAATTAATTCACATGAATTGATTCGAATTTATGTTGTGAATATGGTGGAATTTGATCCAATAAACAATTTCCATCTCCATGGTAATTTGTTTGAGTATTATCCTACCGGTACTGATTTGGTTCCCTCATTTTACACTGACATGATAACTTTGTCTCAAACTGAGCGTGGAATTATGGAATTTGTTTATGAATATCCTGGAAAATATCTTTTCCATGCGCATAAAGTGGAATTTTCAGAAAAAGGTTGGGTTGGAATATTTCTTGTAAATGATAATTCTGAATCTGATGATAGTGATGTGGAATATGGCAGTTAGTGAGACTTCAAAATTCAAAGTTGTAGCAAGTGGTGTTATTCCCTTTGCTTTTGTTGTTGTAATGATGCTGTATATTTTTGGCCCTGGTGCTGATTTGTTAGATTTTGGAGTCGCTCTTCCTGAAATAACAATTGAAAAAGTAGATTTCATTGATTCAGAAATCCAGGCCACTGTAAGAAATACAGGCCCCATATCAGTTCAAATCGCAATCGCTGATGTCAATGACCGAATTCAACCAGCTGCTGTAGAACCTGATGGCTTTCTAGACAGATATGAGGCCGCACTTGTTAGAATCCCATTTGAATGGAATGAAGCTGAACCTTACAGAATAGGAATTACTATTGATGATGGAACTCGTTTTGAAAAAGAAATTGAATCTGCTGCTTTTGCATTAGAGTTTACATCTGATTTCGTAATATTTTTTGCAATCATTGGAACATATGTTGGAATTATTCCCGTAATGATTGGATTACTTTGGCTTCCGTTTATTCGAAGAATTAGTAAAAGTAAATATCATTTCTTTTTAGCGTTAACTGTTGGATTATTATTATTTTTAGGAATTGATGCAATCGAAGAGGCAATTGAGGTATCTAATGAAAATTTAGCTGGTAGTTTCAATGGTATTTTGTTAACTGCTACTGTTGTGGTAATATCGTTTATTGGTCTGTATTATGCAGGTCAAAAATTAATAGACCGTGCAGATTCTTCTAAACTTACAAAACCTGTGGCAATTGCATTGATGATTGCAATAGGAATTGGATTACATAACTTTGGAGAAGGACTAGCAATTGGTGCAGCAGTAGGTTTAGGATCTATTGCGTTTAGTACATTTTTGATTGTTGGATTTGCTTTGCACAATACAACTGAAGGAATTGCCATTGCGGGACCATTATCTAAAGATAAAACTTTGTCAAAAAAATCATTAATTACAAAACTCATCGGTTTTGGACTAATTGCAGGTTCCCCTGCAATATTTGGTGCCTGGATTGGAGGATTTTCATATTCTCCATTCTCATCAGTTATCTTTTTGGCAATCGGGGCTGGTGCCATATTCCAAGTTATTGTAGTAATTTTACGATTAATCAGGGAAGAGGGTGACAAAAATCTTTCTGGCTCTTCAGTAGTTGCAGGTATTGCTATTGGTATGTTGGTAATGTATCTGACAAGTATTTTGGTTTAGTTTGGTTCTGGATGTATTGTAATTACTGAATTTTTAATTTCTAATCTAATCACATGTTCAATTTCTGATGTAAGGTCATGAACTTTTTCAATTGATAATTCTTTGTCAAAAGAGCAATCAATATCAATTTTGAGAATATTTTCAAATTTTAGTGATAAAATTCTGCCCACCTTTTTTACATCTGGATAGTTTTCGACAATTTTTTTAATTTTTTCTTCTGTAACTGTATCTTCTATGTTGAAATTTTTTGGAACTGTTATGAATGGTTCTAAATGAATTGTTGCATGTGTTACTTCTGGTATTTGATTTTGTATTTTTTCTTCTATAATTTCAGATATTCTGTGTGCTGATATTAGATTTATTTCTCTATCTACCATTACATGTAAGTTACAATATGTTTTTCCTTTTGTTTTATGTGTAATTACATTGTGAACTTCTTTAACACCTCTAACACTTTTTGCAATTTCTAAAATTTTTCCGTCTAGTGGTATGTCCTTCCAATTGGGTTCAAAATGAATTGTAATTCCTGCATTTGATATTTTATTTTTAATATTTTTTTCAACACTATCGCTAATTTTATGAGCCTTTTCAAAACTTGTATCGCCTCGTAATGATATGGTAACATCAGCAAAAATTGTATCTCCTGATTTTCTCATTAGAATTGATCCTGTCTCCATAACACCATTTGTTGAATTTGAAATTTCTCTGACATTTTTTACAAGTTCTGGTGATATTACATCTGTTAAATCTAATGCTGTTTTGTAGATCAATTTTATGCTGAGAACTGCTAATAGTCCTCCTAGAATTAAGGCTGCAATAAAATCTCCAAAATAGATTCCATATGTGACTAGAATAATTCCTATGATGGCAACAGATGTGGAGCCGAGATCCATAAATGCGTGATAGAAATCTGCTTTGAGCGTTGTTCCTCCTATCGCCTTGATACTTTTTCTAAGTAATATTATTCTGAAAAAATCAACTCCAATTGTGTATAATCCTCCAATTATTGCAAATAATCCTGGCAAAACACTTGGAGGTGGACTTTGTAATCTATTGATTGACTCATAAATAAAAAAGCAAGCAATTAGAAAAATTGCTATTCCTCCAATGAATCCTCCTAATGATTCAATTTTTCCATGTCCGTAGGTATGCTCTGCATCTGGTGGTTTCATTGCCCATCTTGCTGCTAAAAGTAAAACTAGTGTTACAACACTATCTAACAATGCATGAATACTATCTGTGATTAGGGCAAGACTATTGGAAATTAGACCAAAAATCAATTCTACTACAAAAGCTGAAAAAATTGCAAATAATGAAATTTGTAAAACCTTAGTCCTTTGAGCAAATATTTCCATTGCTATTGAATTACCTCATATAGTATTACAAGTTTTTAAAACACTGATGTTTTAGTAGTAATTATAATAAATTGATTATTTAGATAATTGCAACAGTAGTTATCTAATTATTTTATTAAATAAAGAAAAAATACACCATAATTTAGTCAACTTTAGTTTGATTGAAAATATAAATACTGTTAACCATGATTTAAAATGAAAATGAAATTATCTGGATTCTTTGCATTTGCATTATTATCTATTTCAATTATGTCTTTTGGATTAACTGGTGCAGTAAATGCCCAAGTTCTTCCATTATCTGTTTCAACAGAGTCTTCTACATATACCACTGGTAATTCCATTGAGATTTCTGGGTCAATCCAAAATTTAGTCGAATATGAACAACCTGTAGTCTTAATGATTGTAAGTCCTGATGGTAATATTGTAACTATACAACAAATTTCACCTGATTCTTCTGGAAATTATTCTGCCACTGTGAAAGCTGGTGGAACAATGAATTCAAGTGGTGAATATGAAATTCGTGCACAATATGGAGCACAAAAAATTACTAGTACTTTTAGCTTTATTTCTGGTGATGCCCCTGATAAATCAACACCAGAACCTATGGCAACTCCAACACCAGAACCTATGGCAACTCCAACACCAGAACCTGTTGCAGAACCAACACCAGAACCTGTAGTTGAACAAGTAGTAAACTGTGGACCTGGAACTGAATCTGTTGATGGTATTTGTCAAGTAGTAAAAACTACAACTCAAGAATCTGAAGAAGAGGGCGGCGGCTGTCTAATCGCAACTGCAGCATACGGCTCTGAAATGTCACCGCAGGTTCAGATGCTCAGAGAGATTCGTGACAACCAGTTGATGAACACGGAATCCGGCTCGGCATTCATGGGAACATTCAACAGCGTCTACTATTCCTTTAGTCCGGCAATAGCTGACATGGAAAGACAAAGTCCGATGTTTAAAGAAATTGTAAAGGTTGGATTGACACCAATGTTATCGTCATTGGCAATTATGGAAAACGCAAACTCTGAGTCAGAAGTTCTTGGACTCGGACTTTCTGTAATTGCACTAAACCTTGGAATGTACATTGCAGCACCTGCATTAATTGGAATAAAAGTACATCAACAAATTAAATCCAGAAAATAATCTCTAATTGTTTTATCATAATAGGTTCTTATACTGAAACAAATTATCTGATATTATGACTTTTGAATATGAGGAATTTGAAAACATTGAAGATCTCTTCATGTATATGGCATCCGCTGCACCTCCAATGAAAAATACTTTACCAATTAATTCTTACAAGGGAAGTGTAATGTCCTTTATTCCACTTAGTCCATCCACTGGAGAATCATATCTGATGCTTTATGCAAAAGGTGAACTTGAAGCCGGAATTTATGAATTTGATGTATCTTCAAAATCTTACAAAAAAGTAGAATCTGTTGAAAGAGCCGATAAAGTTTACTTTATCTCAATAACTCCAAAACGCAATACAATTGCAGATAAAGCTATTCAAGGTCTGTAAGATAATTATTAATTTTTAAAATAAAAATTACTTATAATTTATAATTTCTTTATTAGGTATTTTGGATCAGTCACTGATTTAGTTCTTGCATATTTGTCAAGGATTTGATCAGGTGTTTTACCATTGAATAGATCTTTACATAATCCTCTAAGATATCTCATAATTGCCCAAGTACCTGCTTTGAGAATACCATACATGAATACCTTCATTGGTGGTCCGTATGTTTTGTTTCTTAGAATAATTGGAATTATATCATTAATTACACGCAAGTTATTTTCCCAACATTTCCAAAATAATGTAAACTGTGCTTCATTCAAATTTCCAAAATGCATAGAGTTTTTCTCACTAAAGTCTTGATATAGCAATGGTGCCACTAATCCTCTAAAGTCCATCTCTCTAAAGTCACTCATCATATCGATTGTATATTGAACATCCTCTGGGGTTTCGTCAGGCCATCCGATGATTATTGTTGCAGCTGGGAACCAGTGATTTTCATTTAGAATTTTTGCTCCTTCTCTCACAACACTTCCCCATTCTTCAGGTGCAAATGGCTTTGTTTTAACTCCCAAGTGTTTCTTTACCATGGCTGGTGAAACTGTTTCTATTCCTAGATTTGTTGCCAACCATCTGCCTGTTTTATCTTGTTCATTAACTTGAGAAATTTGTTGCATCAATGTAGGATCTGCTGCAACTGCTGAAAATGTCATGTGTGTTGTTCCGATAAAATTAGCGCCCAACCCTTTGAGTCCTTTCCACAAATCTACAATTGCATCTCTGTTTGGAACGAAATCTCTGCTGTCACATCCATAAAGTAACATTTCATCTGAATGTAGCCAAATTGAATCAAATCCATAATCTAAGTTAACTTTTGCTTCATGCTTTAGTCTATCAAGTGGTAAATCTTTTTTTGATCTTTTATTGACATCACAAAAGTCACATCCTCTTCCACATCCTCTCATTGCTTCAATTAACGAATTAATTGTAGGACCTTCGATAACTGGAATGTTTTCTAAATTTCTTACAAAACAATGCATTAATTCTGGTGCGTCATTTTTTTCTAAATCTTGAAATAAATCAACTGCTAATTCATCTGCTTCACCAACAACAACTGTATCAATCCCATGAATTTTCATTCTATCTGATTTTGCTAATTCCCATGCACCGTTACCCCCAACAACAACTTTGAAATCATATTTCTTTTTGAGTTGAATGATATTTGCACACATCTTTTTAAATTTCATAGCTACATAGGATAATTTTTCTGGTGACATTGTTGTAGTAACTGGTGCCATTCCTAAAGGATCCATCACGTTAATTCCTACAACTTTGGTATCTGGTCCAATGGATTTTTCAAGCATTTCAGGATGTGCCATGAATACGTCTTCTTTTTTATATCCTCCTTGAATTAGCGAACTCTCTATTCTTCGTAAACCTACTTGAGCTACTTTCACTTCACCAGTAATTGGATCTGTTTCTACTGATGGACAAAATACTTTATCAAAAACCCATTCTGGCAAAACTTCGTATGGACCACATGCAATAAAGCCATAAAGAAAATTTCCTCTATAATTTGTCATTAAACTACGGTCTGCAGTTAGAACAACACGTTTACCGGACAACTATCACACATCCTTGATCTTTGTTATATATCATTTACGAGAACTACAAACCTAGTTTTCTATCATTTTAGTCATTTTCCTTTTTTTTGTTTACTCTATTTGCTATATTTGCAGCAATTCCGCCTGCAGCAATTCCATTATCGATATTTACAACTGATAATCCTAATGAACAACTTTGTAACATTGATGCCAAAGCTGCAATACCTTTTTCTCCGTATCCATATCCTACAGATGTTGGAATTCCTATAATTGGAATATCTACCATTGTAGAAACTAGTGTTGCTAAAGCACCCTCCATTCCTGCGGCAACTATTATGCAGTCTACATCCTCTTCAATCATTTTTTTTAAAATTGGAAATATTCTTTGAATTCCTGCAACCCCTACATCATAACTTGTAATGCATTTACAATTCATTGCCTCGCACATCAATCTTGCTTCTTCTCCTACTCCGATATCTGAAGTCCCTGCTGTCATAATTCCTATTTTTCCTCCTTCAAATTTAATTGGTTTTTTAAATAATAAAACTGATGATGAATTTTTCCCTGTTTCTATTTTTACTTTTAATTTTTTAGCAAATAATATGATTTTTTTATAATCCTCTTTTTTAATTCTTGAAACAATCACAGAATTTGTTTTTTCTAAAGTTTTTTTGATAATTTTTTTTGTATCTTCTAATTCTTTGCTTTCTGCAAAAATTACTTCTGGAACTCCCCTTCTCTTACTTCTATTGATATCAATTTTTGCAAAATTTTCTACTTCTTCAATAGAATATAGTGTGAGAAGTTTTTTTGCAGTAACTGTAGAAATTTTTCCAGACTTTACTGATTCTAAAATTTCATTAATTTTCAATAAACTTCTTTCTTTGTTTGAATAATAAAAGGATTAGATTTCAATACCTGATATTGCATCTTTAACATTTGCAACGCCTTTATCGAATATTTGTCTCTCTTCATCATTTAGGTCTAATTCTATGATTTTTTCTACTCCATTCTTTCCAATAACTGCAGGTACTCCTATTGTGACATCAGAGTGACCGTATTCGCCATCAAGATATGTTGCAACTGGAATTACTTGTTTTCTATCTCTGACAACTGTTTCAATAATTGCTGATATTGCATTTCCTGGTGCATGTACTGTAGCACCCTTAAGTTCAATCACTTTTGCTGCAACTTGTTTTGTATTTTGAACAATTTCATCTAGTTTTTCTTTTGGCAAAAATGTTGATAATGGAATTCCTGATACTGATGAAAATCTTGGTAATGGAAGCATATTTTCTCCATGTTCGCCAATTACTAATCCTCTAATGGAATCTCTAGAGTGACCTGTGGATTCATGAATAAATTGTCTAAATCTTGATAAATCTAACATACCTCCCATTCCAAATACTCTGCTTCTATCAAATCCTGATACTTTTTGAGTTATGTATGCCATTGGATCTAATGGATTTGAAACTGGAATTATAATGGAATCATCTGCATATTTTTTTATATTTTCTGTTACACTTTTTACAATTGAAGCATTAATTTTTAGCAAATCCATTCTTGTCATTCCTGGTTTTCTAGCAGAACCTGCTACTACAACGACAATATTTGATCCTCTGATATCCTCATAATCATTTGAACCTTTTACTTCTACGTCAATTCCTTGCTCAGATAGCATGTGGTTGATATCCATGGCTTCACCTTGTGGTAAACCTTTGGCAACATCAAGTAGCAATATTTGATCATCTAATTTCTTTAGTGCTGAGAATAATGCTGCATCTCCGCCTACTTTACCAGAACCAATAATCGTAATCATAAAAATTACAGTTAATTTTGAAATTATAAATCTAATGAAATTGCTTGAATATTAGGCGAATTTATAAGCATTTTTGATATTTTTTAATCATGGTTATTGTAATTGATCCTCAAATTGCAGGTATATCTGGGGATATGCTGCTGTCATCTTTAGTGAATTTAGGTGCTGATAAAAATAAAATTATTGAGGGGATTACAAAATCCCAAAAATTTCTTCCAGGTTCTACTATTAAAAAAATAGATTTTCAGAAAATACAAAAACGTGGAATTGAATCTACTGAATTGATTTTAGATATTGATGAGGATATTTCTGCAAGAAAAGGTGTTGAAATTAAAAAAGCTATATTGGATTCGGTTAATGAATTGGGTCTTCCGATAAAAGCAAAAACCTTTGCAGAATCGTGCATTAACACTTTAATTTCTTCAGAATCTAAAATTCACGGTATTTCTGAGGACACAGTTCACTTTCATGAAGCTTCCAGCATAGATACTCTGGTTGATATTGTGGGAATAACTATCGCATTGGATAATTTAAAATTCTTTGAAGAAAAAATTGTTTGTTTACCTATTTCAGTTGGAGGTGGCACTGTTAGTTTTTCACATGGTACAATGTCAAATCCTGCAAGTGCCATTCTTCAGATTTTTAAAAATTCTAATTTGAATATTCATGGAAATAATTCAAAAGAGGAGCTAACAACTCCTACTGGTGCGTGTATTCTGGTAAATTTAACAAATAATCCCGTTTCATATTACCCTTCAATGAGTGTAAATTCAATTGGTTATGGAGCAGGCAAAAAGGATTTTGAGGGTTTTTCTAATGTACTAAAAATTATTCAAGGTGATGAAAATAATGTTGCAATGGATTCAGTAAAAATTCTTGAAACAAATGTTGATGATGTTTCAGGTGAAATATTGGGACATTTAATTGAGAAAATTATGGATCAAGGTGCAAAAGATGTCTCAATTTATCCTGGAATCACAAAAAAAGGAAGACCAACAAATCTTGTTTGCATAATTTGTGATGATGTTAAAGTAGATGCAGTAGTTGATACTCTGGTCTCAGAAACTGGTACTTTGGGTATTAGGATTTCAAATTCTAATCGTTTTATTGTTCCTCGAACAAATCATAATTTCTCACTAACTTTTGACGGTAAATCTTTTGAAGTTAATTATAAAAAATCATCACATAACGGAAAAATTCATTTTAAAATAGAATTTGATGATTTGAAAAAAATATCAAATGCATTGGATAGACCAATAGTTGATATCGAATCATTTTTGAGAAAAGAAATTGAAAAGAATGAGGGCCTATAATGAATAAATTAAATGATTTAGTTAGTTGGTTTGAACATAAAGATAAGGTGATGATTGCCTTATCTGGAGGCGTTGATAGTGCTGTTGTTGCATATGCTGCTTTTCAGGCATTAGGCAGTTCTGCTATTGCAGTTACTGCTGATTACAAGACTTTATCTGACGATGAACTCTTTTCAGCAAAACACGTATGTTCAGAAATAGGTATTGAACAAATTCTTTTAGATTATAGCGAACTTGAAAATGAGGAATTTGTAAAAAATGACTCCAATCGTTGTTTTCATTGTAGGATGGAATTAGGTGATCATTTAATTGAATTAGCCAAAAAACATAATGTGAAAATTATCGTTGATGGTACTAATCTTGATGATTTAGGTGATTATAGGCCTGGAATTCAGGCCCTTAGGGAAAATGGTATACGTAGTCCTCTTGTAGAAACCAAATTTTTAAAATCAGATGTTAGAGATATTGCAAAATCTGCGGGACTATCTGTATATGACAGACCTTCAAATTCTTGCCTAGCCTCTCGTATTCCTTGGGGTCAAAGAGTTACTGCTGAAAAATTAACCCGAATTGAATTTGGAGAGACCATTGTAAAACAAATTACTAATATTAAACAAGTTCGAGTTCGAGATTTTGATGGTTCTGCAAAGATTGAAGTTGACAAAGAAATGATTTCTTTATTTGATGAAGATACCCTGAATCAAATTACTGAAAAATTAAAATTAATTGGATTCTCTTCTGTTGATGTTGATAAAGATGGATATAAGCCTGGAAAAATTAATGTGATTTCAAATTGATTTATCTTGACAATGCTGCATCAACTCAAATTCATGATGATGTTTTAAATTCAATGTTACCTTATCTAAAGGAACAATATGGAAATCCATCATCCATACATCGATATGGTAGATTAACTCGTAAAGCAATTCATAAAGCACGAAAACAAATTGCATCTTTAATTAATGCAGATCCTGCAGAAATTCTAATTACTTCTGGTGGCACTGAATCCAACAATACTGTATTGTTGGGAATTTCTTCACAGTTTCCATCTGGTCAAATTATTACATCTTCTATTGAACATGATGCAATTTTAGAACCATGCAAGAAATTGAGTACAAATGGATTTCAGATTGATTATCTACCTGTGGATAAATTTGGAATGATCAATTTATCTGATTTAGAAAATATTATCTCTGAAAATACGTGTCTTGTTTCTGTAATGTTTGGAAATAATGAAGTCGGTACAATTCAACCTATTGTTGAAATTGCTAAAATATGCCATAAGCATAAAGTTCTTTTTCATACTGATGCTGTTCAAGCAGTAGGTAAACTTCATGTTGATGTAAACGAATTAGGCGTAGATTTACTGTCTATTTCCTCTCATAAGCTTCATGGACCCAAGGGAATTGGTGCATTGTACATCAAAAATGGGGTACAAATTAATCCCCTTATTTTGGGAGGTGGGCAAGAATTTAGATTACGATCTGGTACTGAAAATGTTGCAAGTATAGTGGGATTTGGTCAAGCATGTGAAATTGCACAAAATCACTTATCTGAAAATATTTTGTATGTAAAAAAACTACGGACATTATTAGTTGAGAAAGTTTTAGATCAAATTCCCGAAACTACTTTCAATGGCCATTTTGAATTTCGTTTATCTAATAATGCCCATTTTACTTTTCTTGGAGTTAATGGCGAGGATCTCATAATAAAACTTGATGAATATGGGGTTGCTGCTTCTACTGGTTCAGCATGTTCTGTTAACACTCAAAAATCTTCTCATGTTTTAGAGTCTATGGGGTTTTCTCTTGAACAAATTACTGGTTCATTGAGATTAACTGTTGGTATTTTTAATACCGAAAATGAAATTAAAGAAACAGTTGATATCCTCAAAAAAGTTGTTGCAGAACTTCGTTCTGTTTCTCCATTTAAGGAAAAATATTCTTTTACTTCTAAAAATTAAATTTTAATTTGAAATTTATTTTTAGTTAGTAAAATTGATGCCAATATCCCTATTGTTAAAATTACCATTACTATTGTCCCGAATTCTGGAATGACATATGTCCCAATAATTTGAATTTCTGAATATCCTTTTTCAAAATTAATTCCTAATGACCTAATTTCTGAATCTGATTGGATTTCTTCATATGTTGTTTGAACATCATTTATCAGAATGATGAACTCTTCATCCTTACCATTTTGTTTTTCAGAATCTATGAACTCTCTTGGTAATTCTAGAATAATTTTTCCGTTATTTGACGAATTAATTTTTACTGATAATCCTAGGTTTTCAGGTTCTATGTCTATGCTCTCGACTACTCCTCCTCTAATTGTATACTTGATATCAAATGTTCCACTATCTCCTGCATCTACTGGGAATTCTTTGGTTGTTTCAATTGTTTGTAGTTCTGATGTATACCCAAATGACGTTTCTGCAATATTATTTTCACCATATACCGTTCTGACTGTATAATCTCCTTGGTTTTTCCATAATGGGCCTTGTGCAATTATTGTGTGAACGTAATTTCCGTCTTGTGATACTTTGATTTGTGCTATTTCGACCATATTTGCTCCTTTGAACAATTGCATGGTGATTTGTGTTTCTCCTATTATTGTGGCCACTTCTCCTGAAATGACGATTGTATCTCCCTCCTGATAATTACTCTCGTCTGTTTCTACTATAATCAAAGATTCTTGTGCAAAAGCAGTTCCCATGGAAATTACTGCTAGAATCATTAACGTATAAAATATTAT
>JAOMJV010000017.1 GCA_028351415.1 Candidatus Nitrosopumilus sp. | reverse complement strand
CTGTTAATTTTGCTATTTGCTTTCACCTCCCAACTACATATCTAATTATTAATTGAAGATAAATTCATTCAAGAGTTAATTGTTGACTTGGACATACCATATTTTCAATAATTTTACGCCATCACCAATAAAACAAAAATAAAAAAAATGCATAGAAGATAAATTTAAGATAAAAAATCTAAAAATATGATTGAAAATGAAGAATTGGATCAATGGATAAGTGAATTTCATCCCACAGTTGAAACAGATGTTCTCGAGGTGTTAAGAGCCAGGGTTCAGTATGCAATATTAGATCAGTTAAATTACATGATTTCAGGACAAGTGGGATCCATAGATGAAATTAAAAAAATAGTTCTTCAAGAAATTACAGAGATCACTAATGAATCCATAGAAGTAGACATAGATTAAGCATAAAATGTTCAAAAAAGGACATAATGTTTAATAGCCACACCATCCCAAGATTTTCGATATTCATGGCAGAAAAAAAAGTTACAAAAAAAGTTGCAAAAAAAGTTACGACTAAAACTAAAAAAACAACCAAAGCAGGTAAATCAAAAGTTAAAAAAATCAATGAAGAGCCTAGTGATGGGGGAATTGTAATAGTTGATGATGATATTGTTATTGATCAAGATAAAGTGAATGAAGAGCGTAGAGCCTATCTTGAAGAAGCAAGATCACAAGAAGCCGTAGACTAGAAACGTGCAGATTAGTTTGCAGCAGACGCTGGCACAAATTATACAATTGTATACCTAGAAAACAACAAAAACAGATTATCTAATGATCCGTATTTGACTGAAATTAATCATTTAGATCATGGGTTGTTGTAAAAAATGAAATGAGAGAATTCTTCTAGAAACTCTCTCACCATTCATGTACTTGATCAAGCCCATGTAACAACACTTTACGATCCTAACAGAAGTCCGTTTAACACGAAATAGATAACTCGTGTTAGTAGCAATTGACCGTCGTTTGTTCATCAACTGTGGTGATTGATGATCAAGAAGTGTATGAGAAAACTACCGTCTGGGATCCTAATAACATCAGCCTATTAAGAAAAACTAGTGTTACAAAAAAAGTGACTCACCCCATATTGGAATGTATCTGAGAGTTCCAGATGTAGTGATTGCTGGAATTAGGAAGAGAAAATGAGAGAATGCCAACGACGGAACTCTCTCAAATTTAACAACACCCATGTTTTATTCATCAAACGGGGAGTATTTGATTTGATGATCAAGAAGTGTATGAGAAACGTACTAGGGGGATCTTAATAAGATCAATCTATTCTGTTTCTTAATTATGGGAATTAAGAAATCAAATGTTCTAATTGTCGGATTTATCCTTGCCTTAACGGCTGTAATGGCCTTGGGGTATTCCTGTTCCATTGATAGATGTGGGTTTTAGTTGAATGAGACATCATCAAGTTTTAGTGGTCATGTACGTGGTAAATTTTCTATTGTTTCTAGAGACTCAAATGAAAAAGAGGCTGCGACCTAAAATACGTAATGTGGACTAAAAGTTCTTTTTAAAATCAGAATTATTTTTGGCAAATTACTATGAATTACCATAAATAACGCCTAACGTGCGGCGGTCTATCAATTTCGTTTATGTATACACAAGAAATCTTTATCAGGTTTAAAGTCATAAAATATCTATGCAGGCATTATGTCTAATTACAGTTAAACCAGGAAAAGTGGATGTAGTAGTTGAAATATTAAAGAAAAAAAGAAAAGTGGTTAAACAAACAATGGTAGTAACAGGCAGAGCAGATGTCAGTGTAATTTTAAAAGGTAACATGGACGAAATTAATCAAATGGTAATTGCTTTTAAAAAAATTAAAGACATTGTAACAACAGAAACTTTAATCGAAGTGGAGGTGGATCTAGGATGGTAAGAGCAATAATTTTGGTAAAATCTCCAAAAAAACTCATATCTGCTAAATTAAAAAAATTGACAACAGTGGCAGATTCGTTTCCAACAAGTGGTCAATTTGACGCAGTTGCAATTATTGACGTAGAACAACTAATACAGATAAAAGAAGTGACAAATGAAATTCAAAAAATTAGCGGTGTTGAGCGAACTGAAACAATGGTAGAAGTTCAATAATCATAATTAAAAATTATTTTTAATTTAGAGTAATTGATTTAAGCAACTTTAAGCTATATTGTATGTGAATATCAAAAAAGTTGGCAATGTAATCTTAGCCGTCAAAGATTTAGACAAATCCATAAAATTCTACAACGAAATTATTGGATTACCAATTAAAGACCAAAGAAAAACATGGGTGGATTTAGGTACATCCGGAGCTTTGTTGAGTTTACACCCTGCATCTCTAACTGCTCAGCACGTAGGCAGTTCAATAGAGAATGGAATAAGTCTAGGATTCATAGTAGGGGATTTGAAATCTGCACTTGAAGAAGTAAAAACACAAGGTGTTAAGATTTATCGAGACGTCATTGAAAAAGATGCGGGTAAAAATGCAGTGATTTTAGATCCAGACGAATACCTAATTTCATTGTTTGAGCCAACATACAAAGACCAGGATCAACAAACCAGCGGATATCATGGATTTACACCAACATAGATTGTTTTTATAAAAAAACAATCAAAAAATTTTCTTTTTAAACTATTTGCTAAATGATTTTTTTTATTTTTGAAACAAGTTGTTCAGAATTTTTTTCTTTAGGGTTAATTGAAACATAAAAAGTAACATTATTTTTATGTAAAATGATAATATTAGTTTTCAAATGTTTTAAAATCACATAATCCAATTTTCCAAGTTTATTGTAGCTAGCTTGTCTTAATGAGATTAATGTGGAAACAATGAAAAATTCATTTTTTACTTCTTCAGATTGCAAGAGAGGTTTAACATTGGGTTTGATTATTCCCGTTAAAGTTCGACCATATGCATTAATTACACCAGCATATCGAACATGGTCAGACAATTTTAGAATACTTTGACATTGTTTCTTGTAAGATATCACTGCATCTTGCCATTTATCTGCAGGGGTTTTTGTCATATCCAAAATTAATCTAAGAATGTAATAAGGATTATCAATAATACGAAATTGACTTTCTATGGATTGTGTCTATCAGAAGGTCTACTCTGTAATTTTTTTCTTAGTTCTAAGTTCTCTTTTACCAATTTGTCATTTTGAGTTTTTAATATCTGAACAGAGTTTTTACTAGTAAATAGTGGATGTCCAGGTGGAACTACGGGAGAGTCTTTAGATAGCAATCCTGAAGCATAATCTTGATACATTCTTTGAAATCCTTGAAGTTTTTGATTCATGGTTTCATTGTGTTGTGCTAGTTGTGGTTTCATTTGATTATGATTAACTGGTGATAGCGGATGGTTTAATCCAGGAGGCAATCGTGGAAATTGAAATGCCATATGAGGAATATTTGGATTTAATCCATAAAGGTCTTGCAAATGTCTCATTACCATATTATCCATACAGACTGTGTGAATTTGGCATATTTGTGGCTTACTTTAGGCATTTGATATACTCATTAGTGAAATAATAGTAATTTTTGCTCAACTTGAGTTGATCGTAGATCGTTATACATTACTAATTTAGATGAAAATTAGTCATGATGGAATTAAAAAGATCTTGTTTACGATGTAAAAAAAACATCAAAGATGAAGAATTGCACAAAATTGTAATGTATGTAGTTCAAGAAAAATTTACAGAGCACCATTATGAACATATTGAGTGTCCAGAAAAATTTACAATTTAATAAAATTTATAAGAATATACTACTGGCCTTTAAATCCCAATACTTCATAAATTTCACCCGTTGTTCTAGAGCGATAGTTCCATTCATCGTTTTTCCAAATTATTTTATCAAAATCTTCTTGTAGTGTTGGATGTAGACGTTCATACACATCGCTTCCAATTAAAATCTGATTTGCTTTTGCCATGTTTTGAATTTTTGCTGCAATGTTCATTGCAGGTCCCATTAAATCTACATGGGAGTTAATTTCATCTGCACCGTATCGAACAACAATATTTTGGCCAAAATCTAGTCCAATTTTTATCATCAAATCAGGATAGTCATATTGATTCAGTATAGGGTTAATTCCTTTTTGAATAACTGTGCTCATGGATTTTGCACAACTAACTGCATTATCAGACGTAAGTAACGAATTATTATCTGCAACAAAATAACCAATAACTGCATCTCCAACAAATTTTAAAACATATCCGTGATGTTGTCTAATCACCGCAGCCATTTCTTGTGCAAAAGAACTGATGATGATTGCAATTTTTTCTGGAGGCATTTCTAAAGCCATAGTAGTTGAACCAACTAAATCGACATACAAAACAACCATATCTAATTTAGAAAATACATTTTTTCGAAGAAATTCTTCAGATTCATCTACCACCCCGCTGTACTCATATCCTTTTTTCAAAGCACCCCAAACTCGTTTTTGAGTTTCTACAATCATGGTTTCAGAATCTAATGTTTTTTCAGTATCACTACTAAGTAACATGTCAACTACATTATTGCTTTTTTTAGCATTTTCTTTCTCAATCATTTTTTATCATCTACTCCAAGGGAAAATCAATTTTGCAGAGGGTACATTTACCTCTATTGCCCCTATACGTGCGGTCATAATATTCAACAATCACATTATTACAATTATCGCATAGTAATTTTGACTCATCCATGCGTAAAAATGAAAATTAATGTATTTAGACATTATCAAGTATCGGAAGCACGTACCACTATAGTACAAATTTAGATAAATAATAATAATGAAGGTTTAAGGAGAGCAAAAGTAGGAAAATTTTTGTGCGACTAGGTTCAAGATCACCAGATGAATTCATCAAAATACTAAATAAAAAAAATGAAACAATACAAAATGAATTTTTAAAGAAAATTCTAGAAGTAACAAAGATGGTTGATGTGAAAGTGATGATGGGAGACTCAACAATTACAGAACAAAAAACATTTGACCCAAAACAAATTACAAATTATCTTGAAAAACTAAGTCAGAATTTAACTAATTGGTCACTTCAAGATGTGTCAATTACTAACAATGAAGATCTTAGAAGAATATTTACAAAGTTTGAAGTCAATGAAGGGAATTATTTAATATCAGGTCACATATCATTGCAATTTCACGTATTACTATTCTATAAACCACTTCAGAGAGTAATAGATTGTCAAAAAGAATTAGCAGAAATTGTAGACAAAACAAAAAACAAAGAGACAGAGATATCAGATAACAGTGATCAATTCGTATTGAATAAATTAAAAGAAATGGGATACAAAGATTTTGATCATCAAAAATTATTTGAAGTGTTTTATGAAGATGAAGAATTTAGTAAAAAAGTGTATGAAGAAATTGAGAAAGATTCTGGAGAAGAATTTAAAAGATTAACAGAAAAAAAGAATGGGTTGTTTAAGGAATTAGATTCATTATTAATTGAAACGTATCAAACAAGTTCTGTACTTATTGATGATACCAGATTAGTTGGGGGCGAAGAGGGTGCTCTATGTACACTAGATATAGAATTCATTAAAAATAATAATCGTGAAGGTCTGTTTGATCCAAGAAAAATGTCAAACGTAGCAAAAGAGAATATTGTAAAAAAATTAGAAGAATTAGAAATAGCAATTAAAGAATAGAATGCCATTTTAATTTTATAATTACGCATAAAAATTAAATAAATAAGGATAATCCATCGATGAACTCAAATACGCCAAATAAGTAGCAACATCTCCAATGAATCCAACATATGATGAAATACTAAAAGCAAATGCATTACGAGGAAATGTAATTAGAAAAACACCTTTAATTCATTCACCCACATTTAGTGATTTAACAAATTCAGAAATTTACCTAAAAGAAGAATTTAGACAAAAAACAGGATCATTCAAAATTCGAGGAGCATATTATAAAATAAAATCATTATCTGAAGAAGAAAAAAAGCATGGCGTGGTTGCAGCATCTGCAGGAAATCATGCACAAGGAGTTGCGTTAGCATCGTCATTAGAAAATATTTCATGCACAATTGTAATGCCAAAAAATGCATCGCCTGCAAAGGTAGCAGCAACAAGAGGATATGGTGCCAATGTTATACTAGAAGGAATGAATTATGATGAATCATATTTTAAAGCAAAAGAAATTGCAAAAGAGACAGGCGCTACAATAGTACAAGCTTTTGATGACCCTCAAATCATAGCTGCACAAGGAGTAATAGGATTAGAGATATTGGAAGACCTTCCAGATGTTGAAGAAATTTATCTACCCATAGGTGGCGGCGGTTTAGCTGCAGGAACTGTAATTGCCATTAAAGAAAAAAATCCAAATGTCAAAGTAATAGGTGTTCAATCAAAGTCATTTCCTTCAATGTATGAATCAGTTAAACAAAATGAAAGGAGATCAACTGGAGGAGATAGAACGATAGCAGATGGTATTTCGGTAAAAATGCCAGGACAAATAACTTTTGAAATAATTAAAAATCTAATAGATGAAATTGTATTAGTTGACGATGATGAAATTACTAAAGCAATGTTTCTACTAATGGAAAGAATGAAATTTGTGGTTGAGCCAGCAGGTGCAGTAGGCTTAGCATACTTAATTTCAAAAAAACCATCACCTGGAAAAAAGGTGGTAGCAGTTTTAGCAGGAGGTAATGTTGACATGTATCTTTTAGGTCAAATTGTAGATAAAGGATTGGCTGCTATGAGCAGGTTACTAAAATTATCAGTTTTACTCCCAGATAGACCAGGAGCATTTAAAGAAATTGTAGACATAGTCACTTTAGCTAATGCAAATATTGTAGAAGTTGTGCACGATAGATTAAGTTCAGATGTAAATGCAGGTTCAGCATCAGTTACACTAAATCTAGAAACGCAAGGAAAAGAACAGGCAGAATCCCTGATAAAATCTTTACAGGAGAAAAATGTTCAATTCAAATTATTAACATAGAATTATTTGAATTTATTTTTTGTAAATTTTGTGAGTCCTTGTTTCTTTAATTGTTCAGATTCTTTCAGTACTGAATTATGTTGATCACTTTTATGTTTCTTTAATTGTTTTTTTAATTCAGAAAACTCATTTGCAAGAATTTTAACGGCATAAATTCCAGCATTTCCGGCTTTGTTTACTCCAACAGATACAACAGGTGAACCAGATGGCATTTCCGTGATGGACAACAATGAGTCTAATCCACCAAAAGCAGAAAATTTTGCTGCATCTGTTTTTTTTGGATGTTTGTCATTGTATACTAAAATCGGTACACCAATTACAGGAATTGTTGTATGAGATGCAATCATTCCAGGTAAATGAGCTGCCCCACCTGCTCCGGCAATAATAATTTTAAAACCCATTTTTTCAGCATGTTCAGCATACTCAGATAATCTTGAAGGAGTTCTATGTGCAGAGATTATTTGATCCTCATGTTTAATTTTAAATTCATCAAAAATTTCAGCAGCCGCCTTCATTATTCTACTATCAGAACTAGATCCCATAATAATACCAACGAGAGGTTTTTTTGAATATGTCAATACAGTAGAAAAAGATTAAGAATAATTAACAATTTCGATTTATGTAAATAATACGAAAATTATGCTAAGTAATGCCACTTTTTTGTAAGCAATGTACAGGTAGGAGATTGCCTAAAACACCAATGCCAGAGAATAGGACATTATGGTTATGTGAAAATTGTAAAAATTTTGTAGATTTGGATGATTTCATAGTACGAGAAGCAAAGGAAGGGGAATACAATTCATCGCAAGAAGATTATAAAAAATGGGTTAAATCCATTCCACCTACAGAGGGCACTAAAGATTCATTTCGATACTAAAAAATTAAAAATTAAATTCGATCCCTAAAACTAGTATTTGAACAAGGAATACAGCACCCAATACCACAGATCCTAAAAGGATTTTAAGAATTTTAGACATTTTACATTAGATATTTTTAGTGCTTTTTAATGAATTCACCTATTGACAAAAATTTTAGGAATTATAGGTGGAGGACAGCTGGGAATGATGCTAACAGAGGCAGCCAAAACAATGCCTGAATACATTTCTAAAGTGATAGTTTTAGACCCAAATCAAAAGTGTTCAGCGTCATTAGTCGGAGCAGAACAAATAATTGCGGATTTTAAAGATAAAGACGCAATTATAGAATTATCAAAAAAAGCTGACATAATTACATATGAAATTGAATCTGGAGATAGCGACGTATTAAAATCAGTTGAAAGTAATGCGCAAGTAAGTCCATCCCCAGACACATTAAAAATAATTCAAGATAAATTATTGCAAAAACAATTCTTATCAGATAATAACATTCCAGTTCCAGAATTTATCAAAATTGATGATTTTGATGATTTAAAAAATGGATTAGAAAAATTTGGTTTTCCTGCATTGTTAAAAGCACGAAGAGATGCATATGACGGAAAAGGAAATTATAAAATTGATTCTGAAAAAGACGTTCAAAAAGCATTTGATTATTTTAAAGGAAAACCACTACTGTTGGAAAAATTTATTCCATTTGAAATGGAGGTATCAGTCATAGCTGCAAGAAACACTATGGGACAAATTAAGTCATATCCACTTGTTGAAAACATACATGAAAAAAATATTTTACGGCAAACAATAGCTCCTGCACGAGTCCCAAAACAAATTATATCTGAAGCAGATCAAATTGCAGAAAAAACAATGTCGGTTCTAAAAGGTGCGGGAATTTTTGGAATTGAAATGTTTGTAACAAAAGAAGGCTACATTCTAATTAATGAAATTGCTCCAAGAGTACACAATTCAGGCCACCATACCATGCAATCAGGAAAAACGTCACAATTTGAGCAACATTTACGCGCAATTTTAGGCTTAGAACTAGAAAATACAAAACTTACCTACAACACCATAATGTACAATATTTTAGGAAATCCTGATTTTGAAGGGGAGTATAAAAAAATTGATCTTGCAGAAAAAAATATATTTTTAAAAATGTATGAAAAGAAAATTTCAAAGCCACTAAGAAAATTAGGTCATTTGAACATAGTTGGAACAGATAACCAAACAATTGATGAATTGTTAAGTGAATTATCTCAGATTAAAGATAAAGTAGAAGTCAAATCCATCTGATTGGTTTTTATGTTGTGAGTAGTGAATTCTAGCATGGCAATAAAAGCAGCAATGGTACTAGCAGGAATATCCATCGTATTATTGGCGTTATACGGCGCAGATGTTGCAGTTTCAATGAGTAATTCAGACAATGAAGGATTTTTACCATTGAATGACATGCAACGAGGTATGGGACTCGGCGGTCCAGCAATAGTTTTGCCAATCATAGCATTTTTCATCGCACTTAAAGAAAAATCAAAAGGGTTAGGAGGATTAATCATAGTTTCAGGAATTTTAATTATAATTGGCGGATTAGCAATGGTTGGAACACCTGCTCCAGAAGGTGTAGAAAGAAATCCTATAATGTTATTTGCACCAGCAATGATTCAACTTGCACTGGGTGCAATTAAAATAGTAAAATCCTAAGAGAATTATACTGATGGCAGTTTGTGCAAAATGCAGCAATGATGTAAAAAAAGTATATGATTGTGATCATACAAAATTTGAAGATTATTGTGTAGAATGCTACACAGAATTACATTATTACATTACAGAGAATAATTCTAACGAAGATGTTAACTGCTAGAGAAGTTGCAATTTACGCATTAGGCAAAACCGAAGGGGTCAATTCACTTGCAGAGACTTTAGGAAAGGGAATGGATGATGAAAAATACATTGAGGCATGGAATAAAACAATAAAGTTACTTGGGAGTGAAACGCCATTAGAGGAACTGGAAACAATCTATAACGAATTTGCAAAGAAAATGGAAGAGATTGTTACCAAAACCGAAACGGGTGAAAAAAAGAAAAAATGAGAAAATTTTGATATAGTCCATAAATATGGGATTAGTGATTGAAAGCGATTATTTTAGCAGGAGGTAGAGGCAAAAGACTAAGACCAATTACAGATTATGTACCAAAACCGCTAATCCCAATTAATAATATTCCAATAATTGAATGGCAAATAAAATATTTAAAAAAACACGGTATTTCAGAAGTAATAATCTGTTCAGGATATAAAAGAGAAATGATTGAGAATTATTTGAAAAATAAAAAATTAGGAGTTAAAATAAATTTTTCAGTAGAAAGTAAACCTCTTGGAACAGGAGGTGCCATCAAAAAAGCAGGTAAAAAAATAAAAGATAATTCATTTATTGTAATTAATGGCGACATAATAACAAACATAAATTTAAAAAAATTAGTTGGAAAAGAGAATTCAATAGCATCAGTTCAATTACGAACAAAATTTGGCATTTTACAAACAGATGAAAATAAAATAATAAAATTTGATGAAAAAAAAGAAATAACAGATTTGTGGATGAATGCAGGAATTTATCATCTTAAAAAAGAAACCCTAAAAGAATTGCCAAATGTAGGAGATATTGAAAAAACATTATTTCCAGATTATGCAAAAAAAGAAAAATTATCTACAGTAAAATTTAGAAATGCAAAGTGGCATTCAATAGACTCCTACAAAGATATTGAAGAATGTTCGTTAGCAATCGAGAAAATAATAAAATAAAATTATGGGTTTCATGCACCTGTTCGGTGTAATGTGACCATCATGTATGCTACTTCCTCAACAAATGATTCGTCACTACTGATAGAAGCATATTTTGTTGCATTGTGCCAAAATATGCTATTTTTTGTGGATTTTTCAATCATACTCTGTTGTGTCAATATCATTAATTGATAATTTATCTGATAATGATCAACCTCAATCAAAATTAACCTAAGACTAAAACAGATACACTAGAATATCCATTAATCATACCATTTTCATGCGTATTGCATGTAGTTTAGGCTCATTACTGTCAGTAAAGCAGGTTCTCCAATGTACCGAAATGCTATCTGAGACAAAAACGGATTCGGTCTGGATTCCTGAAACATGGGGAATGGAGAATTTTTCAATGCTAGGAGCAGTGGCAAGTAAGCTTAAAAATCAAAAAATAGGCTCATCAATTATCAACATCTATTCTAGAAGCCCATCAACGATTTCAATGGGTGCTGCAACCATAGACTCTCTATCAGGGGGTAGATTAATTCTAGGCTTAGGAACTAGTAGCATACCAATAGTGGAAGATTTTCATGGAGGGGTATTTGAAAATCCAGTTCAAAGAATGAGAGAGTGTGTTGAGATCATTAGGTTATCACTAACAAAAAAACAAATTAATTATTCAGGTAAAATTTTTAATCTAAAAAATTTCACGCTGCTGATAGAACCAAACAGAGAATGTGTTCCAATTTACTTGGCAGCAATTAATCAAAAAATGGTAAATTTGACCTGGGAGGTTGCTGACGGAGTGATTTTCTATCTAAGACCAATAGAGGAAATGAAAAGAACAATTTCAAAAATGCAATCACAAAAAAAAATCGATGTGACATGTCAGATAATTACATGTGTATCAGAAAATTCAGAGGAGGCAGTAAAACGAGCAAAAAAAACAATTGCGTTTTACATATCCGTAGGAAAAATATACAGAGAGTTTTTAAAAAAAAATGGATTTGAAAAGGACACAAATAATATTTTTGAAGAATTTAAAAAATCAGGATTTAAATCAAATCACGAACTTGTAACAGACTCTATGATGAAATCACTATGCATAGCAGGAACACCTAATGAATCTAAATTACAATTACAGAAATTCAGAGATGCGGGAATTGATCTGCCAATAATTCAGTTTAATCCAATAGGGGACGCAATAGAATCATTTTCATTATTGAAAAAAACATTTTTTGGTGAATAATTATGTCTGAGGTTGGAATCATAGCATACGGGACAAGTCCATTTACAAAAGAAGAACACAAGATAGAGTCTATGTTACATAAATCCACAAATGATCTTTTCCAAAAAAATCCCGACATAAATAAAAATGAAATTGATGCCGTGTTAGTTTCCACAAATAATAATTCAAAATATTTGTCGCCAGTATTATCGGAAATGGCAGGAATTCAGCCAAAAATTGCACATTCAATTGAAAGTTTATGTAATTCAGGCACAAATTCCATAGTTTCAGCATTTTCTTACATATCATCAGGGCTTGCAGACATGGTTCTAGTTACGGGTGCTGAAAGATACGATAGTCCAGGGCAAATATTAGAATGGGATAATTCTAGAGGAGAGTTCAAACATCCAATATTTTGGGCATCTATTTTTTCAAAATCATACAAACAAGAATATGGGATTTCAGATGAACAATTAGCAATAGTTTCAGTTAAAAATCATAAACAAGCACAAGAAAATCCAAACGCATTATCAAAAAAAACATACACCGTAGAAGACGTCATGAATTCTAAAAAGTTAACAGATGATCTAAGATTATTAAATTGCTCAAGACCATGTACGGGAAGTGCGTCTATCCTATTAGCATCAAAGGAAGTTGCTGAAAAATATACAGACATGCCAATATGGATTACAGGAATAGGACAAAAAACAACATCAGCAGGGTTTACAAAAAATACATCGCTGACGTCAATGGAATCAACTGTAATTGCAGGACAATCAGCATTAAAAATGTCAAACCACAATATTTCAGAAATTGATGTTGCAGAAGTGCATGATGCATTTTCAGTTTGTGAACCCATGGTATTGGAATCATTGGGATTTACAAACCAAGGAGAAGGAATCAACATGTCTCAAAAACTACATGAAGAAAACAATTTCATGATTAATCCACGTGGCGGGTTAATCGGATCTGGACATCCACTAGGGGCAACAGGTATTTCACAAACTATAGAAATTGTACAGCAGTTACAAAAAACAGCAGGAAGTCGCCAAACAAATAATCCAAAAACAGGTCTAATCCACAATATGTCAGCTGCTGCAACATCATCCACAGTATTGGTGTTGGAAAAATGAGTTTTGAGGATGAATTATCAAAAGGTCAATTCTGCATTCCCGAATGTTTAGCATGCAAAAAAATAATTTGGCCACCGTCAGAATTTTGTGACTCGTGCAATGGAAAAACATCGTTAAAAAAAGAAGAATTTGAGGGTAAAATTATTGAATTTTCTAAACAAAATGAAAATTATTTTTGTCTGGTTGAATTTTGTGGTTCAATAAGATTAATGGCTAAAATGGAATCCAGCCCAGAAAAAAATCAAATTGTCAAAATTTCAAAATGCGGAATGGATAAAGGCAGTTATTTTTTTCATGTTATTTGAATTTTGTAAAAATGTAAGGAGTTTCAACTAATTGATCAAAAGTCCAAATGGTTGGTAATGAAACAGTGTCGATTACATCCAAATGATGTTCCTCAATTAGATTACTCCATCCACCGTTTGATAAGTTTCCAGACAATTGCCTTTGGGTATTAGTTCCTGCAAACACTATTCCAGTATTAATTTTTAAGTTTACAATAGAATTAATTTTTTCAATAATACTTGCTGCCAAAAGATCACCCCCCATTTGAGGTAAACCCCCGATAAAAAATACAGGTGTTTTTAAATTTAATTTGGAATAATCAAACTCTAATGCATCAGTACATCTAGGATTAAAATTTTGATTTGTTTGAGCACATATGGTATCTTGTAACCCTACCAACACGTCATCTATTTCTATACTGTATGAAGTAAATCCCAAGATGTTTCCACAGAATGCGATTCTTCCATCACCTGAACCGATATCCACAAGTTCAGAATAACCCAATTTTTTAGCAATGAAGGCCATCACGTATGCAGACATTATCCATGTAGGATAAAACGGCTGACAGCTAGATCCATGCTTGATACTATTTAGCCAGTAATCGTTGATATCTCCCTCATAGACAATACAGGAAACGCCAGAAATAATTTCCTCAAAGGAATTAAAGTAAATGGGATTTTTTTCTGCAAATGCGTGTAGTTGTTTTAAATGAGTTTCATCAATTGGAAAAGAATCGGATGCCTGTGAAGGGATAATCTCTTGAATATGTGCGCTTCCAGAATAATTTTTTGCAAAATCCTGCTTAATTTTAATTAAATTCTGAACTAAACTATCCAACATTAAATTTCTAAAATATCGGGGTCTGATAAACTCATTGTAATTTATGATGGATTTTGTGATAAGATTTTTGCAATTTCTTGTTGTATAATTTTTAATTGATCAAGCGTATTTTTTTCAACTTCTTTAATCTCTTTAATTTCCATATCAGTAGGCTCCATCATTAATTCAAAACTTAGATGTTTGAGGATGCTAAGATACGAGTCTCGTTTTTCAAGTAATTTTTCAATGATTAAATCAGACAATAAAAATTATGATTCATTCAAGTATATACGAATTAGCTTAAACATCCTTGCTAATGCAAAATATTCAACTGCAGTAAATAGAAAAAGTGCTGTGAAACTTAACTTTAGATATAATTTAAAATAAAAATAAAGAAAAAATGATTAATTTTTACAGAGTTTACAAGTACAGTCAAACATTCCAGCTTTACCCATACATTGATCATGATATGTATCTGAACACTTTGTACATACAACCATTAATCTAAACCTCGTTTTGCATGTGTTCTTTCATGAATAATTACTTTCTCAAAAGTGTCAGAATACCCACTCCATTTGAAACTACAGTCACTACAGGAATAATTCATTTTTATTCACTTTTACCTTCATGTTTTGTTTCAGATTCTCTATATGCGTCTATGTCGTTGACAGTTTTAGTTTTGCAAGAACCAAAAGTTAATTTTGAAATTATTTTTTTGAACATACCATCTCATGATTCTTAGCGGTATATACTGGCGCATTGTCCAAATTTCATGCCTCGTTTTTAATTTTAGATGTAATTTAAAATAAAAATAAAAAAAAGGAAAAAATCAATCATTTGTACTTAATCTAATTTCGATCTCTGCAATTTTTTCTTGCATTTTTGCAATGTTTTCTTCTCGGGCTTGTTGTATTCTTTCAAGTTGTGTTTCTTGTGCTTTGATTTTCTCAGATTTGATGAATTCATTTACATCGATAATTTTTCTAGCAGATCAATCTCTCATAACACAATAACCACGCCTTTTAGGCACAATATTGCCTAGTTTATGATCTTATGATATGCAATATTCTTGGCTGTAATACGGAATCGCATTTCAGAATATTATACTCACATTACAATAATTCCAGTAAACCATTTGCCAAAGAAATCATGAGAGTGTGCGAGAATCATGCTAGACTAATTAGAGAGGAAGACAGCAGGATAGAAGCTCAGGTGCTAAGTTGAGAAAAATAGAATTGGAAATAAAGGATAAGGATTATTTTGATTTTCTCAGTATTTCTATTAATGCAGAATTATCCGTTGAAGAAAATTTGAAAAATATCATAAAATATCATCTGATAACTTATCGAAATAGAAGAAAGATCAGGAATCAAAAATTATTTTAGATTAAAAAATACCATCTAATGTTGATTAAAAATAGATAATATCTAATTAAAAGAATAAGATGTTTTGAGTTATAATGTAATTACCTAGTTTACTATACCTCATATTATTAAAAAAGAGACATGAAATCAAAATCATCATCAATAGTTATCATGAAACAAAAATTAACAAAAAAAAATCCCACTAATCATCAAAAAGCCGCAAAAACACGCAGACAAAGAGGATATCAGTGGGAAGATACCATTGTGAAAAGATTTAGAAAAACAAATAACTGGAAAGCATTTCGGCTAGGATCACCAAGTGTTGCATTACCTGATGTGTTGGCAGTAAATACAGAAGAGAGTACAATATTTACAATTGAAGCAAAATCAGGAACCAGTACATCGCTTCCAGTACCAGCGGATCAAATAGAACGATGTCTAGATTGGATTAAAACATTTGATATTTATGAAAACAAAAAAGTTTTACTTGCATTCAAATTTCTTTCAAAAAAGCGTATCGATGTAGGAATATACAAAAATAGAGAACTAAGAGAATTTTTTAAAATTTGGGATGAATCCTTAGAAATTACTGACTGTGTATGCACTTATGATGGAAAGATTTTTGCAAAAAATATCAGTTCAAAAAAAGAATTATTTTTAAAAGAATGTAAAATGCCATTTAAGACAAAACAAAGAACTAGTGCCTAAGCCCACATTATTTTCAAATCATTATTAAGGATAGAATGATAGTTTTGAGTATGTCAGAAGATAATTCAAAAGACGATCAAATGGAATCTGTTACAGAATCATTACTAGAAACAGTATCTGATGCAGAAGTGGATTCACGAGTAAGTTTTGAAGAATTTACAGACGAAAGGGCGCTTATCAGCCATGACGCATTTGGAAAAAAACAAATGAAAATTAAAGTTTTAGAAGTATCTGATGAAAATCCAGTACTACAATGGAAGTTTGGAGATAGGGTAAAAATCACTAAAATTCTTATCACAATCAAACATCTTACAACACAAGAAGTTGAAGAAGCAGAATTTGACATCGAAGAAATAGAGCGGGAAATGCAAGAAAAAAGGCATTTTTCATCTACAAATAGATGGGTACCTGCAGGAGACATAAAAAATGGCTATGTTGTAGGTGCAATGCACACAAGATTGATCAGTGATGCAGCAGCATTAGATCATATTATCTTTTAATCTTAACTTTAGAATATTACGATAAATTCTTCAAAAACATTATAAACCACAATTTTTGAAAATGATTATGAGTGCAAAAGAATTTGATGTTAATGGAACAGATTACTCCATTACAATAACAGAACAAGTTATTGGTCACATCAATAATTTAAAAAACCTCTACAATGCAGCATATGAAGATCCAGAAAGTTTCGAAGATGTAAGTGCAGAAATTTCAAGTACAATTACAGAAATTGCTAGCACAGTGCAACCAGATGTCGAAGATAGTGATTTGGATGGATTAATTCAAGAAATTATGAAAACAGTGGATAAAAAAGCCGCAGAAATTGAAAAAGAATTATCAGTTAAAGAAAAACCTGCAAAAAAATCAAAATCAAAAAAATAGAGTTAGATCGGCATTAAATTTAGAGAAAGTTAAGAGATAAATGCAATGTAAATAACAGTACTAGGGATATGTCTAAAAGTTGCGAATGTGGAATATGTGATCATTATAGTGAATCAGAATGTATTGAAAAAGAATGTAAATGTTGTTTAAATTTTCATGAAAGATCAGGCCCTAAAGTCAAACAGTAAATACATCAATCGTAATTTTTTTTATAACAATTACATTTTTTTAAAAAATGGCTAGAGCATCCAATTAACCTGTGATCAAGACACCCACACAAAATACATTTTTTTTTGTTAGTCATAAATTATCCAGTAATTCCTTCACATCATCCATCATGTGTTTATTTTTCAGTGCTTCCAATATTTTTAATCTCATATTTTTAACACGTGACATATCATTAGAATATAATGATGCCATAGTTTTAATTTCTTTTTCAAAAGAGTAATTTTCCAGGTATCGCGAAAATTTTATTTTTAGTGTTTCAAAATCAGATGTAGGAATTTTATCAACATCAATTTTATTTGAAACAACCCTTATGAAACCATTAATTTTTAACATTTCTTTTTCGATTTTAGAGAGATCTCCAGGCTTGTCTTCAATTTCGTTAAGAATTTGATAGGAGTCAAGAATATGATTTAAAATATTTTTTAAATGTTCAACATAAGTAACCATAACCCCATTAGAAACAACAGACATCTAAAGTTTAGTAAATTAGCTTGAATTGTGTAAAAATTTACCATTTGTTTTAAATTATGATCAAATATCTACAATTACAAATGCAAGGCGACGCGTACCTGAAATGTGTTAATCCAAAATGCGGATTAGAATATCCAATAATGAGCACTAATGTACAATGTGAAAATGGCCATGTATTAGATGTAATATATAAAAATAAACCATCACCCGATCTTAAAGAAACATTTTATGAAAGAAGGGATTCCAAGGGAAATATTTTTAATGAAAGTGGTGTTTGGCGGTTTCGAGATTTGCTAAATTTTTGTCAAATAAATACAGAAGACAATGACGAATGTTCAAAATATCTAGTTTCTTTGGATGGGGCCGAAGGAAGGCAATCAAAACCATACCAAATGTCAAAAGCAGCAGAATTCATAGGCATTAACAAAGAAGGGTTATGGTTACAGCCAGAAGGATACAACCCAAGCGGTTCTTTCAAAGATAACGGCATGGTAACAGCTGTTACACATGCTAAAATGGTCGGTGCTAAAAAAATTGTATGTGCATCAACTGGAAACACATCAGCATCAGCTGGAATGTTTGCAGCAAATGAAGGAATAAAATGTGATGTGTATATTCCAGCAGGACAAATTGCACCAGGTAAACTTAGCCAAGCATATCAATTCGGAGCTCAAATTATACAAGTTGAAGGAAATTTTGATGATGCATTAAAACAATCATTAGATGATGCAAAAAATTATGACGGCTATACAGTAAATTCTGTAAATCCATTTAGAATAGAAGGCCAAAAAACAATTCCATTTAGAGCATTAGAATATTTGAATTGGGAATCTCCAGATTGGATAATATATCCAGGTGGCGCATTAGGCAATACCTCAAGTTGTGGAAAAGCATTAATGGAATTATACCAGTGGGGATGGATTAAAAAAATTCCAAGAATTGCAGTAATTAATTCAGATGGTGCTAGCACATTATCAGATTTGTATAATGGTGAATTTGAGGATGAGGAACTAAGATGGAACAAAGGAAATCCAAATACAGAATTAATTTCTAGATACTATAGTCATTTAGACAAAGAAGGGTTAAGGCCTAAAACAAAAGCAACAGCAATTCAGATTGGAAGACCAGCAAATATCATAAAAGGATTACGAGCATTAGAGTTTACCAATGGTGTCGTAACAACTGTATCAGATTCTGAGATGTTAGATGGAATGTCAGTTGTAGGTCTAAATGGATTTGATTGTGAAATGGCATCAGGTGCATCCGTTGCAGGAATTAAAAAACTGATGGGAGAAGAAATAATTAAGAAAGACGACATAGTTGTAGGAATTCTTACAGGAAGGCAAAAGGATGCAATGATTCCAGTAGATTATCACAGTAATCCTAAAAACACATTTGCAAATCCTCCAAAAAAATAGGCGCAAATTAGCAAAATAATTCTAAAACAGGGATGGTTTAAATTCATGAATGAATAATTTAGAATAACCTAAAGATGGTGCAAAAAAACTAAATGAGCAATAGAACAAAGTA
>JAOMJV010000016.1 GCA_028351415.1 Candidatus Nitrosopumilus sp. | reverse complement strand
ATCATCTACTTCATCTAGCTCCTTGTACTCTTTTTCAGATTCATGTTTCATGAGTTTTATTCTTGAAATGTCTCTATCAAAGAACAAATCTATTATCCAATCAAGAAATATGCGTGTTTTTTTATCAAATGTTGGAATTTTTGATAGATACACATTTCTCCAAATTAACCAAGCTACAAATCCTGAAATATTTACTCCCAAAAATGTTGCAATTCCAGATCTTTTTCCAATAATTGCCATTTGTCCTTTAGAATGATAAACAAATTTTTCTTGTTTGGAATTTTTAATTAATGAAATTAAATTTTTTGCAGCAATTTTTGCTTGAGATTCTGCAATTTGTGCTGTTGGGGGAAATGGCCTTTTAGTAATTGGGTCTACAAATAAAGCACAATCCCCTATTGCAAATATGCCTGGAAATTTTTGAACTTCAAGAAAATCATTTACTACTAATTTTCCTTTTTCAGTTTTGAACATTGATCTTTTAATTGTATTAACTGGAGTAACCCCTGCAGTCCAAATCAAAGTTTTTGTAATAATTGAATTTATTTCAGATTGATCAATAGAATCTTTTGGAGTCTCATCTAATGTTTTTATTGTAACTTCGTTTCCATCAAAACTTGTAACAGCTTTTTTTAATTGAATTTCAATGCCTCTTTCTATTAATTTGCTTTTTGCAAAGTCTGCTAATTTTTTATTAAATCCAGGTAAAATTTCTCCCATTGCTTCTAATACGATTACTTTAAGATCTTCTTTGTGAATAGTAGGATAATATTTTCGTGCATCTAAAAGTAAATCCATTAATTCTCCTGCAGTTTCTATTCCTGCAAAACCTCCACCAACTACAACAAAATTCAAAAAACTTTTTCTAAGAATTGGATTTGTTTCATTTTCTGCTTGTTCAAGCATGTCAATTACTCTATTTCTTAACATTACAGCATCGTTGAGTGTTTTCATGGTGTAAGCATTTTTTTCAACATCAGCCATACCAAAAAAATTAGTTTCACTGCCAAGTGCAACTACTAAAAAATCATAATGTACTGAAATACTTCTTTTATCTCTAGTTCCCCATATTGTTACTAATTTTCCATATGGATCAATATTTTTAATTCTACCTTCATAGAATTTTGTTTTTTTACAAATTGTTCTAATAGGTAAAACTATGTGCCTTGTTTCAATCATTCCTGAGGCTACTTGCGGCAGCATTGGGGTGAATAATAGAAAATTATCTTCCCCAATCATTACCAATTCAATTTCAGGATCTTTTCCAAATTTTGATTCTAATTGTCTAGCACATTCTACAGCTGCAAACCCACTACCTAAAATTAAAATTTTTTTTGTTTTTTTAACCAATTGTACCTAATCCATGTATTGATTAAATATCTGCTATAAGAATAATTTTACTAAAAACCACTAGTTTTCTTATGTTCTCATAATATCTGAATGTAAGATTTCATAAGCCCTTGAAGAATCTCTTTCATTTAAAATAATTGTAATGTTATCTTGACTGAAAAATGCATTAACTAATTCTACACCATTTGCATGTAGTACTTCTGCAACATATGATACTACATCTGATTGATTATGGGAATAAGGTATTGAAATTTTAATTTTTGCAAGACCAGTACTAAACATATCTTTTCTTTCTGAAACACTATTGAAAATTTGTCTAATATCTTCCATGTCTTCTGTAAGAAATCTAAATGAATCAGATAGTCTAAAAAATTCATAATTATTAGTTACCTTGGAAAATTTATCTAAAATTGACATAGGATCCATTTGATTTGAATCCTTAATAGAAAATCTAACATCCATTATTCCATCTGTTAAAGATAATCTTGCATTTTTCAAAACTGGCTCTTCTTGCATTTCTTCTTTAATTTCAAATGAATCTGCATATCTTTTGATTGCAACTACCACTGTGTTGAGATTTACAGAATTTCCTAAAATTTTTTCTATTTCTGGTTGAATTTTTACTGCCAATGCAGTATAATTTATCAAATCCATTTTCATGCAATCATAAATTGAGCGATTTCTCGTTATGATTTCTCTTACAACTTCAGGGATAGACATCATTGATCTCATTAAGAGTATTATATTATGTCACTTATAATAGAATTATGTAATAATATATAGAATTATACTATAAAGTTATATAATGTAATATATGTTACATATATTAGATTAATATGACAAATTTCTTTGAAACCGAAATTGATAGAATCTTCAAAACAATGTCAAATTCTTTTTTTGATGTAGATGATATTTTTGAAGAATTCAAAAGTAATTCCAATTCTGGCCCACTTTTTTACGGTTATACAATGACTGTTGGTCCTGATGGAAAACCTTCTGTACAGGAATATGGAAATGTAAAACCAGAACATCTTCCTATTTCAAATACCAGAGAAGCAATTGTTGATACAATTGTAGATGAGAAAGAGAAAGTAGTAAAACTCATAGTTGAAATGCCAGGAGTTGAGAAAACTGATGTCAAAATTTTAGTTGACAAAAATGTCGTAGATATTTCTGCAGAACACAGTGAAAAAAAATATCATTGTAAAGTTCCACTACAAGATAAAGTTGATGAAAATTCTGCAAAAGCTTCTTACAAAAATGGTGTTTTAGAAATTGTTTTCAAACAAGCTGTAGAAAAACAAACTGGTAAAAAAGTGGAGGTTGAATAACCCCTTTATTTTTTTCAGATGATTGCATGACTAAAAAATGATAGAATACTGTAAATACTAAGAAAAATGAGATAAAATAATGAAATTACTTCTTGATTTTGAACCCTGCAAAGAATGTAAGACAATGATGAGCGAATTAAGTAGTCCTGAAATAATTTTTGGTGATGAAAAAACAAGATCTGATGAATCTGCAAAATTTCTAAGACATTTAACTTATAATCATAATGAAGTTGTTCAGGCTGTAATGGAAGATCTTCCAAAACAGAAAAAAGATCAAGAACCTGATTTTTATCAATAATTTAGTTTTTTCTTATTTTTCTAAATTTTACTCCTAGAATTTCTTTTTTAGTAATTTTTAACATATCATAAATTTTATCAGAAGAATTTTCAGTATTATTTTCTAAAATTTTAACAATAATTATAATTTATTTCGTAGAATTGATGTATCTATTGAAACTAATTTTTAGTTTATTATATTGCCAGCAATTGTTGAATATATTAAAATAAATTAATTATTTTTTAATTGATTCCAAAGAATGTCCGCGATTTGTAATCATTTGTGTAACGGCCTCAATAGTATAATCAAGTCCATGTTTTTCTTCAAAATGATCTCTTAATTTTTTAATTAAACCTACAGTTAATTCCTCATCTAAAACTAGATCACATTCATAGCCATAATCGTTACATCTTAGTTTAATTGTCATATCCTGAATTGTTTGGTTAATCTATAAAAACTATAGGTGTTTATTTTTCATAATACCAATAATAACCCCTAATTCTAATTTTATGTTAAATGAAAGGTCTTGAATTTATTTTACTTGGCGTAGGTTCTGCACTTGGTGCATTTCTAAGATACAAACTTACTGAATCTCCATTACTTTTCAATACTTTACCTGTTAACGTTTTGATGGTTAATGTTGCTGGAGCATTTATTCTTGGAGTATTTGTTGTACTTTCACAACAATGGAATCTTGATAGTAAATATTCTCTTTTTGCCGCTGTAGGATTTTGTGGATCACTAACTACAATGTCTGCATTTGCACTTGATTCTAGTAATTTACTTGAAAATAACCAATATGTTTCATTGATTGTAAATATTTTGGCAAATGTAGGATTATCTATTGCTGCCCTAATTGGAGGCAAATCCTTAATGAGTGCAATTATCAATAATTAATTGAAAATGGTTTATTCATATCAGGTAGTTAAATTCCAAACAATTTCATTTGTACAAGGAATTCATTGGTCTCAATCAGTTGGAGATAAAGGAATTCTGTATAAGTCTATCAAAGATCCATATTCAAAACTTATTGTTCAATCACCAAATGGTTCAAAAAAATTATACCATGTTCCAAAAGATAGAACAGTTGTAGTAACTAGTGATATTGTACATTTTTTAGGCGAATCAGCTTAATTGCTGTTTTTATTTTAAATAATGAGATACATCAAATTGAATTTATATCACTATTTTACTACTAAAACATTGTTAGAATTAAACAAAAAAGTATTTGGTAATATTATGACTCAGGAAATTATTGGTTCAGAGCCATCTATTGCTGAAATTAAAATTATTTTTGAAAAAGAACTTGTAAATTTACTTGATAAATTAAAATTAATTTCAAAAGAGAATATACAACATATTTTGGAACAACAAAAAATCTGTGAAAAACATGTCAACACTAGACCTGGTGCAATGGCTTTGAATCAGAGTAAAATTGAGATGTTTAATGAGTACAATAATAAATATCTCGAAAAAATTAAAGAAAGAATTGATTAGTTTTTAGAATCATCTGTCGGTTTTACAAACCCACCATCTAGTTTTTTGTCAAGTAGATCAAATTCTTCATCAATTGCAAGATTCTCTGCTGAATCATCTGTCGGTTTTACAAATCCACCTTGAACTGAATCTGGTGGGGGTATTTTCTTTGATTTACCTAATCCAATTGTTGTAATGATAACTGATGATAAAATTATGAAAAATATCATTTGTGGATATAGTTCTGCATTTGGTAATCCCATAGTTATTGGATACGTTGCTAATACAGCAGCAGCTAAACCTCTTGGTATCATTGATTTTGTTACTGATTTATCTAATTTAGAAAATCCTTTTCTTAATACAGCTTTTACAAGACTCATCCTTCCAACATAGACTGCAATTGTTACTACAACCCCAAATATCACATATTCAATTTCTCCAAATGTTGCCATTAACCCCACAAACACAAAGAAAAATGATCTTACCAAAAATGTTAATTGGTTATGTGTAGGATCATCTCTTTCAATTTTTGGAACTTTAAGTCTAAGGATTTTAGAAAGATGTTTTTTATTGCCAATCATTAAACCAAATACTAGTGCTGTTAATGCTCCTGATTCTCCAAATGAATTTGCCAAGAAAAATAAAACAAACAAAATTGCTAATGTAAGCATGTAAGCATGTTGAGCATTTCCAAATTTTGTTGAAATATACATCCAAGGTATACCAACACCAAATCCTAAAATTAAACCCACTACTACTGCTCTACCAATTGTTTCTTGTAATGTCTGTAAATCAAAATTACCTGCAAGAACTGCCTCAAACAAAATAAATGCAATAATGGTGGCAAGGATATCTGTTACCGCTGATTCAAAACTTAGTATTGATTTAGTTTCTTCTGAAATTCTAATATTTCTAACTAAACCAAAAACAATTGCAGAGCTACTTCCTCCCACAATTGAAGCTAACAAAATACTTTCTAACCATGTCCATTCTAAAACATAATGTGTAGCAAGTGAAATTATTATTACTGATAAAATAAATCCAACAATAGCTAGTGTAAATGAATAATGTGCAGTTTTTACAATATGTTTGATATCTAAATTTAATCCTCCATCAAACATGATAATTATTAATGCAAGTGCAGCAAAATATGGGACAACTTGAATTACAGCTTCAGCTTGAATTATGCCTAATACTGGTCCTATTATCACCCCAAGAATCATTAAAAATGCTACATCTGGAATACCTGTTTTTTTAAAAAATGCTTCACCTGCAACTCCAAGAAATATTACAACACCTGCAGCAAGTAGTATTACATCTGCTGATGCAATTACTCCTTCTTGTACTGTTAATCCAGTAATGAAATTTTGTAATTCTGTAAATTTATTTAAAATTAATGTTAAATCAATTTCTGATAATGATGTATCTCCAATTTGACTTGTAATCAAATTTAAAATTGATAAAGTAATTGAATTCATTAATGACTAGATCCATACCTATATGCATAAAAATTAAACTAAATTTTCTTTATTGATATAATCAATTTTTAGAAAAACATTAAATCTATAGTAGCAATAATTTTTGTTATTGAGCGCAACTGATTCATTACGTGAAGATCATAAACAGATTAGACGTTTAGATAAGGTGATAATAAAATGCTATACGAGTCTTTATGCAGGTCAAAATATTCCTATATCTGATTTAGAAAAAATCACAATAATTATTGAAGAATTTTTTGATTCCATTCATTATTCACGAGAGGAGGACTCGTATTTTCCTTGTGTTGCAAGTTACGATCATCTAAAACAAGAAATACGTTCATTACTAATTGAACATGAATTTTCAAGAAGAATTGCAATACAAATTAAAAAACATGTTAAACGATGGAAAAATGGGGAAGATGCACGAGAACCTGTTGCAAGATTTTTAAAAACATATTCAATATACCTTATGGATCATATGACTAAGGAAGAAAATTTCTTTGATAAAGCTGAGGCAGAAATACTTTCTAAAGAAGAAGAATTTGAAATGTATGAACAATTCAAATCTGTTATGACAATTTCAAAAAAAATGGAAGACATGATTAAAGAAATTGAATATTTAGAAAAACAAGATTGGGTTAAAAATTAACGTAAGCTCTTTATTGGTTATTTCATTATTTTTGTTCATGAAACCTTTCATTCTTTGGATGACTGGTCTTCCTTGTTCAGGTAAGACTACCATTGTAAAAGATTTGCAGAAGGATATTCCAAATTTGGCAATGCTTGACGGTGATGAACTACGAGAATGGTTTTCACCTAAAGATTTTTCAAAAGCAGGACGTGATGAGCATAACAAAAAAGTTGCTCATCTAGCTAAGCTTTTGTTAAATCATGGGGTTCCAAGTATAGTATCTCTAGTATCGCCATATGTTGAGAATAGAGAAAATGCTAGGGAAATTATCGCTGCAGGTGATCAGTTTGCAGAAGTGTATGTAAAGTGTTCATTAGCTAAATGTGAAGAAAGAGATGTCAAAGGCATGTATGCCAAGGCACGAAAAGGAGAGATTAAGGGATTCACAGGAATTGATGATCCTTATGAAGCTCCAGAAAAAGCAGATTTAGTAATTGATACTGAACATGAACCACTTTCAGATAGTGCAAACAAAGTAAAGGACTTTCTTAATGGAAGAAACCTACTCTAATTTTTTAAATTCTTCTACTATTTTATCATGAATTAATCCGTTAGTAACTAAAATCCCGTTTTGGTGATGTACGTTTTTGTTATTGTATGTTAAATCATTTCCTAGCATATCTGTCATTTTTCCACCAGCCTCTGAAACAATACAATAAGATGCAGCTGTATCCCATTCTTTCATTTTGTTTGTTGTAGTAATGTAAGCTTCAGCTTGACCTGAACTAATTTTTCCAACTTTTAATGAACTGCCAATACTTGTAAAATCTTCAATTCCAATTTTTTTAATGAATTTCTTTTCTTTTTCTGATAAATGATGTCTAGATCCTACTGTTCTACATTTAGGCAGTTCATCTATTTTGGTTACTAAAATTTTATCCCATTTGTCATTTGAATATCTAAAAGCACCACAATTTTTTTGTGCAACAAATAATATTTTTTCTGTTGGCCATGCAATAACTCCAAGAATTGGTTTTTTATTTTGTATTAATGCAATCATTACAGTAAATTCTCCAGTTTTATCAATAAAATCAGAAGTTCCATCAAGCGGATCAACAATCCAAATCATATCTTTTGATAATCTACTTTGATCATCAATATCCTCTTCAGAAAGTATTGAATATTTTGTATTTGATAAAATTTCATTAATTATTTTATTACTTTTTAAATCTGCATCTGTAACTGGTGAATTATCAGTTTTTGTATATGTGTTGTAATCTTTTTGATAAATTTCTAAAATTACATTACTTGCTTCTTGTGCAGCTTTGATTGCAATATCTAACTCAGGAATTTTATTAGAAATTGGAATATTATTCAATTATAATTTCCTATGTTGTTAGCTCTGGTTTTAATGACCAGGCAATACCTAGCATGATAAATGGAATTGACATAACTCCTATTATTCCAAGTATGGTGTTAAATTGAGCATCTGAAACTGCTGGATTATTAATAATCCATGGTAATGGCAGTGTGATTACTATCCAAATTGCTCCTAAGAGAATTATTAGTTTAGCTCTAAATTTTTTCTTATCTTCCATGACATTTTGTAATTTTGGGTTGTATTAAATTCATATGAATTTATTTTACTGATTCTCCATCATCCACTGTAAGTATGGCTACAGTACACTATGATGCAACTTTTTCTATTTTTTCTGGGTGATCAATTCTGCCTAACTATCTTTTTTCTTAATAATATCTACAGATACTGAACCCATTACATTACCATTTGAATTAATTAGAATTGTAATTTCTTCCATTGAATCCATTCTGATATTTTTCTCTCCTTCATATTCCCATGTAAAATATTTTGAAGTTTCTGATTCATGTGGTATGCCTTTTAGATTAAAATTTTCTATAAAATTATAATTTTGACTACTTAATTTTATTGTTAAGATTTCAGGACTACTCCCATTTGGAACAAATCTGAAAAAATATGTGCCAGATTCAATTGCAAAATTATTTGTATAAATTCCATTAGTATACAGCTCAGGATCTGCTAAAGTTATATGAAATACCACGTTATCGTCTTTTTCTTCAGAATTCATTGAAATAGATACGCCCAAAATTACTATACCTAAAATTATTAAAATTCCAGTACTTTTTTTATTCATAGATTAAATTGCAAAATTCTATTATAAAAAATATTTTCAATTTTAGCTAACTAAAGTTCACGTACTGTTAAGCAATTTTTACACTTGAAATTAAGTATTAATTTAAAAATTAAACACATGACTGGTCTTGAAACTAAATGGTCAAAACAACCCAAAGTAGGAATTACTGAAAAAATAAATGATACAATCAAGCCTAAAAGTGCATTAAAACCACGAGTTCAAGAAGGAATTAAAAAATTACAATTACAAATTAAAAAATTAGATTCAATGTTAACGGGTTTACAAGAACGTGATGCTAAATTATTTCAAAGAATTGTAACTGCAACACAAAACCATGATGTTCAAACTAGTAAGGTTTTAGGTAATGAGTTAGCTGAAATTCGTAAAGTTACAAAAATTTTGAGTAATGCCCGAATTGCATTAGAGCAAATTGAATTACGATTATCTACTTGTAGTGATCTTGGAGATACGGTTGTTGCAATGATCCCGACAATGGGTTTAATGAAGAATTTGAAAACATCCCTTGGAAAAGTAATGCCTGGTGCTGAGCAAGAAATTGGTCAAATGGCAGAAATGCTTGGAGGCTTTATGACTGAAAGTTTCTCAGGTGATTCAGCATTTGGAATTGATGAAACAACTAATAGCGAATCTGAGAAAATTTTAAGAGAAGCATCTGCTGTTGCAGAAAGTTCAACTGGTGAGATGTTTCCATCAGTTCCATCAAGTAATCAACAAGCAAGTAGTAGTAAATTTTTATAATTTTTAACTTTCTAGAGTATTTCTGCTTTCTTTAATTTGTTTAACTCTGTTTCCTTCTTCACCAACAATTGTATCGATATTTGCCAGTTTATCTCTTAAATTATTAATTATTACTCCAACTTCATCGGCTTCATTTTCTACTTTGATTCTTTTATCTGCAAGTTCTTGAATTCCCCTATTTTCTTCATCTATGTATTCACTAACTTTTTGTAATTTTTCTTTAAGATTTTTGATATCTACTGATTCTTCTTCTATGTCTTTTTCAAGCATAGTTCTTTTATCTTTAAGATTTTTTATCATTAAACCGACATAGTCAATTGCTTCTTCTAATTTTGCACGTTTTCCCATTAATTCACCAATTCCAATAGTAGATTCGGCATTTGGAGATGTTTCTACTGATTCAGATACATTGGTATTTTCTTCTTCCATCATTTCTCCTCCCTTATCTTCCTTGAACTTATCAAACATTTTATGATTTCCTATTGAAAATGGGAATAAAAAGTTATTATGAATATGAAAACTGACCTTGTGAATGAATTTTAATTGCATTTTCTAGGCTTGTTTTTGTTATTCCCCCCCACTGAAAACTCATTTTTACCAAAATTATGGGATTTTTTTGATGAAACGGGCGTTCCGCTTTGCGTTCCGCTATGAAGTTTCAAAATGTTCCTCATAAAGTACTCAATTCTATACTATAGCATGTCAAAACAACAATACAGGTCCGAAATGGGAATAATGGGTGATATCTTAGACGTAACCGCTAACGGTGGTCGTGATGGAATCATTGTATCTGCAATATCTCGAAAAGCCAACCTATCTCACTATGCAGTATTAGACAAATGTGAGAAATTGGTAGAAGCTGGCTTAGTAGAATCAATCAAAAATGATAGAAATAGAATCTTTCAAATTACTGAAAAAGGTCTAGGTTTTTTCCAGGAATTCAAAAGATTCCAAGTATTAGTAGAAAGTATGAATCTAAGGTATTGATCAGATGGCCTCATTTATCGAACCAATTCAATTGAAGCAATCTCTAGGTGATGATGGAATACTTTTTGTAAGGAATGACAGTATTCTTGATACAATGGTCAAAACATCTCTTTTGTTAGCTAGTATGATTATTGTATCAGCTTTACTTCCAATCCAATCTTCCTTTAGTTCTACTAGAGATTTAGATCTAACAATTTACCCTGATGGTTCTACACATATTTCTACAGAAATTGATATTGATCCCTTTCTTACTGATTATGAATTAAATCTATTTGGAAGTACTATTGATAATTTAGTTGTAGTAGGAGATGATGAATTTATGCTAGATACTAGTATTATGAATGACTCTGTTTTAATTCAAACTTTTGGTTCATCAGTTATTAGTGTCGATTATGATATTCATGATTTAGTATCTAAACAAGGTAGACTTTGGACTTTTTCTTTAGATTCCCCTTCTACTTTCACACTACTTTTACCAAAAAATTCTGCGATTGTTGGAATGATCAATCTTCCAATTAATATGGAAATAATTAATGATCAAAACCAATTAACTTTATCTCCAGGTAAAACTGAAATTGATTATTTGTTTAGTAATACTATTTCTAATTCATTGCCTGATACGAAAATTGAAACAAATTATTTTCCATATGCAATAATTAGTGGAGTGTTGCTAATGATCTTAATTGGTTCTCTAATAATTATTCGTACTAAACAAAAAAATCATAAATCAATAGATCATAATCAAACAACTAAAAAAAGTACTACTTTAGATCTTGAAACAATTTTTAAATTAAAATCTGATCTTCGTGAGGATGATAAAGAATTGGTGAAATTCATTTTTAATAATGGGGGGGAAGCATTAGAAAGTGAATTACGTAAAAAATTCTTGCAACCAAGAACTACTATGTGGCGTGCAGTAAAGAGATTGGAACGTGAAGGAGTTATTGTAATTGAAAAGAAAGATTTACAAAATTTGGTAAAATTACGCAAAAGTATGGGGGATGAAGAATGAAAAAATTAGCAGTATTTGCAATAATTGTTTTAATTTTTGGTACAATTTCTCCATCATTGGTTGGCGGTGCACATGCACAAAATGATCCAAGTATTTTGTTACGTATTGCTGTACAAGCAGATAAACAAATTGTAAATCAATTAGATGGAGAATATGGGGATCAAATTCCAAATAATCTACAAATTTTATATGATAAAGGTCATGGGGCTGTATATTCATTAGATGAATCTTTACCTAACGATATTGAAAAAGCAAAGCAAGATTTTCTTTTAGCAATGAATTCATTTATGCAAATTTCTAGAACAATTTCTCAATCTTCAGAAAAAGTTGTAGCCGTAACTGTATCTGATACAAATAGTATGACTTTATCTAATGAGCTTGATAGACTAGTAAAATATGTAAAAAGCTTAGAAACTATATCTAAAAAATATGATGTAGATACAGAATCTGATTTTATTAAAATTTATGATTTAATTCAAGAATTACGTAAACAAACTAATGATCTAGATGAAGCAAATATCGGTATCAAGAAAATAAAGATTATTCTTGATTCTATTAAAAATGATATACGTGAATCTGCTTTAGAACAAAGATCTGATTTCATTAAGCAACTTTTTGATCGATTACTTAATCAAGTTGATGAGAAATTAACAAAAGCCCAAGATAGCGGTGTAGATCAAACCCAAATTGATAAAGGTCATGAGTTAATTCTTGAAATTAGGCAGTTACTTTCAAAAAATCAAATCAATGATGCTCAAGTGATATTTGTTGAACTAAAAGGATTAATGGAAAATATTGGTTATTCGATAGTAATAACATAAGCTTCATATACATTTTCTAAAGAATTTCTAACATGGTTTCCAAATCAATTACACTAGGCGTAGGTATTCCAATGATTATAGTTGGTGTCTTAATGGCTTGGTTATGGTCTCCACTTGCAGGGGAATTACAAAACCAAGTAGAATTGATTGGAAGTACTATTGGAATTTTAGGTGTAGTTTTCTTTATTTCTGGATTATTTTATACAAAAGAACCCGTAATGCACTAGTTAGTACAAACTGATTAAATAAATAATGAAAAAAATTAGAATTATTAATTGAAAGTAAGATTATTTGAGATATTTACATCTGTAGAAGGGGAAGGAATTCTTTATGGTACAAAGACTCTTTTTGTTAGACTTGCAGGGTGCCCTTTCACATGTTTTTATTGTGATACTAAGGAATCATTACCACTTGATTCTGGTACAGAATATACAATTGAAGCAGCTAATGAATTAATTGACTCCAATTTACAAAATCAAACTTACAAAGTAAATTTCACTGGTGGTGATCCATTAATTCAACATCGGGCAGTTGCAGAACTTGCTAAACATATCCAAAATAAAAAAATTCCAACATATCTTGAATCATCATGTTTTGATATCGATCGTTTTAACCATGTTTTGCCTTTTATTGATATTGTTAAAATTGAATTTAAAACCAAAGATTCTGATTTTGCTGATACCAAACATTATGAAAAATTAATTGGTCATACTATGAAATGTCTTGAATCATCTGTAAAATCAAAAAAAATAACTTATATCAAAATCGTAGTTAGTTCTAAAACACAATTAGGTGAATTCAAAGAATTAGTGGATCAAATTTTTAATATAATTTCAAAAGATAATATTGATGGATTTGTAATTCAACCCACATATGGTATTTCTGAACCATCTTTAGATCTTTTATTAAATTTGTATGATATAGTATTCCCTCATTATATTGATGTTAAAGTAGTTCCACAATTACACAAATTTATTGGAGCCCCATAAGATTGGCACGTGTGTAAAAATCAGATTACGTTCAAATACTAGAAAAAAATGATAAAAACAAAATGGATGATGAACGTGTACATAAACTCGTTAGAGAGTTAATTATTGAGCTGGGTGAAGATCCGACTCGTGAAGGCCTAAGAGAGACTCCTAAAAGAATTGCAAGTATGTATAAAGAAATTTTTGCTGGATATGATTCAGACTCAGAATTATCTGTACAATTTTCTGAAGATTCCGATGTAGTAATTGCACGAGATATTCAGTTTTATTCTATGTGTGAGCATCATATGTTACCATTTTATGGAAAAATTCACATTGCATATTCTCCGAATGGCAGAGTTTTTGGAATATCTAAACTAGTAAGATTAGTTGAAAAATATTCAAAAAGATTACAAATTCAAGAGCGCTTAACAAAAAATATTGCTGATGAGTTATACTCTCAAGGAGTAAAGGGTGTAGTAGTCTTTGCTGATGCTGAACATCTTTGTATGAAAATGCGTGGAGTTAGAAATGACGCAACTCTTTCCTCCTCTGCATTTAGAGGAATTTATGAAAATAAGGAAGAAAAAGAGAGCATTATGACACTAATTAGAAAGCGTGCTTCAAATTCTTTCCCGTAATACTCAAAAATTAAATAATCAATATTTTTCATTATTAATATGGGAAAAGCAAATCCGTACGTTCACATTCCAAAAGAATCCTGGCCTAATTGGACTTGGTATGCAATAGAATGTGTTGCTCTTATTGTAATTGCTTTTCTAGCATCCGTCAAAATTACTAATTCTATTGAAGGCTTAAGTCCAGAAATACATAATTACGTTATTACAGGAATTTTTGGATCATTCTTCTTAGTTTGGTATGTTGTTATTAGAGGATTAATTCTAAAAAAGAAAATTTTAAAGTAAATAGTTTATACTCATTTCAAATATTTTGTTTTATCTTTAATTTGAGCTTCCTTAAATGCAATTTTTCTATTATTACAAGATTCACAAATTCCACAATGATATTTTTTATTTGAGTAACAACTCCAAGTTTTAAAAATTGAATCCCCTAAATTTTTTATTCCTGTTTTTAGTAAATCACTTTTTGATAATCCCTTACGATATGGTGACCAAATTTCAATACTTTTTCGTAATTTTGAATTTATTCCATCTATTTCTCCTTCATTAAAGGCATTTTCTAATTTTTTTGCAAATTTTGGTCTACAATCAGGATAATTTGTATCTCCTGTATGTGCACCATACGCAACAAGAGATGCATTAAGTGTAAACGCCCATGCAGATGCTATTGAAAGAAATACTGCATTTCTAATCGGAACTACAATTGAATATTCAAATTCAGTTGGAATTTTTCTTTTTGAACTTGTTAAAACATTTGAATTTCCGTAAAGATTTTTCATAAAACCAATATCAATTATTTTATGCTCTTTTAATCCCAGTTTTTTTGCAAAAGATTTTGCCGCAGCAATTTCCATATTAGCTTTTTGTCCATATGAGAATGTTATTCCATATAATTCATATTTTGATTTTAAAAATGAAACTGCACATACAGAATCAATTCCTCCACTAAATACAATAACAGCTTTTTTCATAATTTATCATCTAATTATTTTTTATATGTATTGCACCTTTACTGGGTTTACATATTATTGTCTGACATTCAATATTTGCAGATGCAAATCCTTTTGACATTGCATTGCTAATTTTTTTTAAGTTAAATGAATTTTTTGAAAATGCAATTACTGATGGCCCTGCACCACTAATTGTAACGCCATATGCTCCTGCTTTTAGTGCATTTTGTTTAACTTTTTCATATCCTGGGATCATATGTTGTCTTGCAGGCTCTACAATTACATCTTTAATTGAATTTCCAATTAATTCGGGATCCTTTTTCATAAATCCTGCAACAATTGATGATGCATTTGATATATTTAAAACAGCATCAGTTAACTTTACTTTTTTAGGGATTACCCCTCTTGAAACCTTTGTTTTCTTTTTTGGAACATCAATTTTTGGAACTGCAACACACATTCTTAGATTCATAGGAGGTTCTATTGTGATTACATCTAATGGATCTGTTTTAACAATAACAAATCCTCCTAAAACTGACGCTGCAACATTATCATAATGAATTGATCCAGCACTTGCTTTTTCACCAAACCCTGCAAATTTTACTAAAGAATTTGGATTTAATTTTAATTTAAATAATTTATTAAATGCAACTGCAGTCGCAGCAGCAGATCCAGCACTACTACCCATTCCAAATCCAGCAGGTATTCCTTTCTTTATTTTAATTTCAATACCATCTTTAATTTTTAATTGCTTTTTCATGTTTTTTATTACTAATCCGGCAGTGTTATTTTCTGGATTTGTGGGAATATCGTCATCTGTAATTATTGTAATCCCACTTTTTATTTTTGTTAATGTAATCTCATCATAAAATGCATCTATCGCTAATCCAAATGTATCAAATCCTGGTCCTAAATTAGCTGTAGATGAAGGTGCTCTAACTGTAATTTTTGTTGCCAATTAGTCCTCTACCTCTTCACCCAAATTCAGAATTCTGCTAAGTGCACTCTCAAGATTAACAATGCCTTCACCAGTTGAATTTGAAATTGGAATTAATCCTTCTGCAAACCCATTAAGATTTAATCCACGTAAAATACTTGTAGTCAATGCATATGTTTCACCATCTGTATCTTTAGAAACTGCATTTTCTAATGTATTCAAGCTTGTTGACCATTGCAGTATCTCCGCTAGTTTAGTATCTATTACATCTGTTTTTGTTATTACATTTATTGTTGGTAAATTAAGTCGTAATCTAATTGATGTTGCAAGTAATGCAATTGAAACAAAATTTGTTGGTGTAGTAACTATCGCTCCATCAAAAAGAAAAATACTTGTTTTTTCATCAGATCTAATATTATCTACAATAAAACGACCACTGGAACGATATGCAAACAATTCAATTTGACCTGGTGTATCAACAATTAGGTAATCAGGATTTATTTGATCTACTTCATTTTGTATTTCATCAATTTTTGATGCAATCAAATCATTTGCCATTACTAGTGCTCCATTTGGTCCTAAACTGTACTGTTGCATTATTGAAACATAATCCACATAATCTCTAACATCTACATCACAATTGTATGGCATACTTTCAACACCTGGATCTAAATTTAAGACAGCGGCATTTGCTCCATTTCTTGTATAGTATTCAACCAATTTTGATGTAAGTGATGATTTTCCTGAACCAGCTGTTCCAGTAACAAAAATTGTTTTCAATCTTTTCTTGATTTCTTCTCTTTGCTTATATGTCAAACTAGATGATTGTAAAATAAATTTTTGACTAAAAAATTTCTTTGATAATTGTTTTAAATTTGAAATTAGTCAAAAATTGATAAAATATCAATTTAATTATGTTTTTTATGCCTATTTTTAGGCACGATAATTTGATGACTAAAATTTCATCAACTTTCATATTTGATTCTTTAAAAAAAATATCAAATGAACTGGAGACTAGTTGCCATACCTGTCACTTTAATCCCTATTTTCATTATTGCCATTCAATTTGATATCCAAATTGATGATATTCTAGCAATTGGTCTTTTTCCATTTATTGGAGCTATAGTTGCAATGATGATTAAACTAGTTTTACAAGGAATAAAATTTGCATATATTACAAAAAAATATCTTGGTAACACTGATTCATTTTTAAAATTAATTGGTGTTAGAGTTGGTAGTGAATTTATTAAATTTACTACCCCGATGTTCATTGGAGCAGAATTTATTGTAATTTATTATTTGAAGAAAAAAGGAGTAGCACTTTCAAAGGCAACATGGATTGCACTTGTTGATATTGTAACTGAAGTACTTGCAGCAGGTTTGTTATCTATGTTAGCAGGAATAATTGCATTATTGAATGGAGCATATATTGTTGGAATTGTTATTTTAGCTACCAGTATTTCTATTACATCTTTATGGATGGTGATGTTCTTTTTATCTTCTAAACATACATTCCAAGTTCCAAATATTTTAGAAACAATTGCTAAAAAATTAGGAAAAGAAAAAGGAACTAAAATTATTAATCAAACAAATGACTGGATGGAAGAAACATGCACTATGATTAGGGAGAATATACAAACGCCGGAATCTAAAAAAATATTTACAGTTTCATTCTTTTTTTCACTTGCATCATGGGCATTCTATGGAATATCTTTCATGATTATAGCAATGGGAACTGGATATCTAATTAATGCATTTGATTCAATAATGGCCGTTATGGGTGCAAATGCAATTGGAAATCTACCAATTACTATTGGTGGTTCAGGTTTAGCTGAATTTGGTATCATATCATATCTAAATAATTTAAATCCATTTGATTTTACTATAAGTGAAGGAATTGTAGGTTGGGATGCCGTAATTGGTTGGAGAATTGCAACATATTATGTTCCAATAGCAATTACCTGGATATTATTAGTAAAATTAGCCTTGAGTAAAATTCCAAAAACACCAAATGAATAGAAACCACTTTATCATTAAATGATTTTTTTTATTTGTGGATTTTAAAAATAAAGTAGTTTTAATCACAGGAGCATCATCTGGAATTGGCAAACAAACTGCAATAGAATTTGCAAAATTAGGTTCAAGTATTATTTTAGTTGCAAGAAGAAAAAATAATCTTGAACAGGTAGAAAATGAGTTAAAAAAATTTAATGTAAACACGTTAGTTTGTGCCTGTGATGTTTCAAAAAAAGATCAAGTACTAGAAATGTCTAAAACTGTTATTGCAAAATTTACTTCTGTTGATATTTTAGTAAATAACGCTGGTTTTGCAATTTATGGTTCTATATTTGATCTTTCAATAGATGAGATTGAATCTCAAATGGAGACCAATTATTTTGGTATGGTTTATTGCACAAAAAATTTTCTTCCGTTAATGCTAAAGAAAAAATCTGGGCATATAGTGAATGTTGCATCTGTTGCTGCAAGCTTTGGATTACCTGGAATTGCTTCATACTGTGCATCAAAATTTGCAATGTTAGGATTTTCTGAAGGTCTTAAGCATGAACTTGCTGGAACTGGAGTTGGAGTTACAGTTGTTAGTCCAATAATGGTGAAGACTGATTTTTTTAATCATCCATCTTTTGAAAAAATGCCGAAATACTCGCCAACATCACTTGATTCTAAAACAGTTGCTAAAGCAATTCTAAAAGCTGCAAATTCATCTAGACTTGAAATCATTACTCCCTCAATAGTCCGTGTTGCAGTGTGGCTAAAACATACATTTCCTTATTTTATTAATCCCATTTTAGGAAAGTCTTTCAAAAAACAATTAGATTCTACAAAATCTGATTAGTTTTATTCTTCAATGTTATCTTCTGAGGCTTGACTAGAATCACTTTCATCTATTAATTTAATTGATTTTAATTTAAAATCATAAATTGCATTCATTTCAATTTCTTTTTCTTTTTCCAAAAACTCTGAAACTTTTTTACTTAATGGTGCTTTGTGTTGTTCAAAAGTAAATTCATAAACAATTCCTTTTTCTAATTCTGAAATTTTAATTTTTTCCGGTACATCCATTGTAACGATTTGTCTTCCATCTTCTACTGGGTCATACAATTGAGTATCTATTTTATTGTCTTCTTGATACATTTCTAGAACATATCCGGATATCTTCATTTTTTTTGGTTTTTCAAATTTAGCATTCTGAATTTCATCAGTAACCCACTCTGGAATATCGTCTTTCTTTTTTACCATTGTTAAATCAACACTAATTATCTAAATTTTTATCTTTTTTACTTTTTGACCACCATTCAAGGTAATCATCATGCTTATCGTCACGTGTTTTTTCTTTTTGATTTAATTTGAATCTAATATCAGATATTTGCTCTCTTGAGGCATATAATCCACATTTTTTACAAATGAAATTTTTTGTATTTTTATCCATTTCCATTGGAATTTCAACTTCGTCAAATAATTTGTAAAGATCTTGTTTGTCTCTATTTTCCTCTTCTACATCTTCTTCATATTTAGCTAGAATTTTCTTCTTTGCTCTTGCTGTACATTCAGGACAAACAACCAATGAAATTTAAATTAATTTTTTCCATAAAAGCGTTCGCACGTTCTTTCTTGATCGATGTTTTATCTGACACGCGGATTTTTTCATCATCCCTTGCGGTCCGTTCGCCCATCGAAATCCCGCGTGCCAGATGATGAAATTATCTAAAATAATCTATTATCTCTTTTCTTCCAATATTTGACTTGCAATTTTTGCTGAATTTTCAGCACCATTAGGCACAAAATTCTTTGAAAACTCATTCAAATTTTCTTCAAATACTTCATAATTTTCTTTAATTTTAGAAATAGCGCCTACAACTTGTTCTGTTTTTGAAACTAAAATTCCTAGTTTTTTCTCATCAGCCCATCGGATATTATTTGTATTTTCATCATGAATTGGAATTCCAATTATTGGTTTTGCTTTTTCACCCATTATTTCACCCATTACTGTATGAGAGCCGTTTACAACTGCATATTTACATAAATCTAAAACTGTATTTTTTTCTTGTTCTGAAAGAAAACCAATATCAATTTGTATCCAATCAATTTTCTTTTCTAAAGCATCTGAAATCGAATATTTTTTACCATCTTTTCCAATCACTGAATCAATACCTGATTCATTTCTAGCATGTGAGATGATTCTTTTTTCTTTTATCATTTCATTCTTGCTGAAAACTTCATTATATCTTTCACCAGTTGCATCATTAGCTGATTTATTTCCAGTTCTCATCCAGTAGCCAAATTCATTATTTTTTACCATCTTTTCCAAATCTGTTTCTTTTTCATTTTTAATTTTTTTACTATTTGTAAAATGTCCAACATACACTACTTTTTCTTCTGCTTCTTTTATAAAATTTAGATTATATTCACACATAGTATATGGTGGTGGTGAATCTGCAACAAGAATTTTTGAAGCTTTATTGATTTGTTTTGCTATAAAAATTAGTGATGGATAAAGATATGATCTTGAATTATATAATTTTGGTCTAAATTGATTTGTTACAAATAAACTTGGGATGTTTCTATTATTTGCTAAAATATTTGAACCCATATCTCCATCATTTATGACCAAATCAAATTTTTCTTTATTGTACAGTTTTCTTTCTTCTCTCAAATAACTCATAATCTGTTTTATTAGTGATGGATTATTTTCTATTGGTAATAGTATATTCATCAATGATTTTGAAATACTAGGACCAAATTTTCCATCGATTGGAGTCGGCATTAAAATTTCATGAATTTTATCTTTTTTATCTGGAAATTTTTTTAATAATTTTTGATAAACATGATCTTTACTTGAAAAATGAACTTCTAATTCATCTTTAATTTCATTTGATAATGCATCATTTAGTCTCATCATTCGAGAATAATGGCCGCTTCCCCACGGATAGATGAATTCTCCTATTTTGAACATAATTTTTAATTAAATACACTGTTTAAAATTTCAATGATTTTGTTCTAATGAGTCTAAAATATCATGAACATTGTTTGGTCCTAAATTAATAGAAATCATTTGCTTTGTTTTGAGCGCAGATGCTACTTCTGTTTTTGAATAAATGGGAATCTCATTTGAAGTAATGCTGACTATTTTTTCTAATTTTTTGATATTTCGTTCCAATCCAATTTCTTTTGCTTCTTCAAATAGCTGACTATCTACACCTGTTAGTGGAATTATTGGAATTTTCTTTTTACTGAATACTTGATTTAATGAATTATCAATAAAATTTGCAGAAAATATTAGCGGTGATAAAGCTAGAGATATGCGATTATTTGAATAACTTAACATTATTTCTAATAT
>JAOMJV010000015.1 GCA_028351415.1 Candidatus Nitrosopumilus sp. | reverse complement strand
ACAAAAGACGATTCGGAGGAAGAAATGATAAAAATAAACAAGGCGTACGAGGTTTTATCAGACAACATATCAAAAGAAAGATACGATAAATATCTAAATAAAGATTAACCCAACTTTAGTTCTACAATAATCATGCTAAGTTCGATTGAATTTGGAGTTTGCACACTGTTTGTTAAATTAGTGAAAATATCAATAGGGACAATTTTTCCATTAGATTCAATTTGACTAGAAATTTTTAATTCGCCAAATTCAGTGTTTGGGCCAAGCATTTTTTTAGTAAGCAATGGAACAACACTAAGATCATCTATCACACCCTTCATTTTGTATGCAAATTTTTCTGAAAAATAAACACCGCCGCGAGTTGTAGGTTCATTGACAGGTATAGAAGAATTTACAATAGAAACACCCATCAGAGGAAAAACTTTATCGTTAACAAGAATAGTGAATTTTGGAGAATGAGCCAAAGAATATTGCATAATATTTTCAAGTAAACTTGAATCCACAGACATCAAAAAAGGAATAAAAAGTAATTGTATTTAATCTTGTGATCAAAAATATGCAAATTTAGACATCAGGGTAGTTTATCCTCAATAATATCTAGATCATATTTAAAAACCCAATTTATGATCAAAAAATAATGCAAGAATTTGCAAATGCTCATTCAATGAGAAATAAAATTCTCAGTTTAATGACACAGCATGGACTAGAAGATGATTGTTATTTGGAAATGCTAGATTATACTATCGACTTATTTGAAAGTCAGGGTTTAGGGACAGAGTATTATGGATATCACAACATTAACCACGAATTAGAAGTGACATATGTCTCACTTTTAGCAATAAATCAAGAAAAAATTCAACTGACTGAAGAAGATAAAAAATATCTATATGTTGCAGCATTATTTCATGACTTTGATCCACAAAAAAATGTAGATAAACCACACGAAGAAAGTGTTTTAAAATTTATTTCGACGGATAAAAAATTACAAAAATCGTTAACTTTTGCAAAAATAGATTTAGAAATAATCAAGGTACTGATTTTACGTACGACATATCCATGGAGTGGACAAATAAGAAAAGATGCAGAGTTTGAAATTAAAAAATGTTTTGAGAGATCAGAGATAACAAAAAACAATCAGCAATCTCAAAAACACGTAATGGAGCTTGGGAGGTATTTATCCGTAGTAGATAGAATTAGCGGTTATCTATTAGGAGATTTTACAAAAGCTATGGAAATGGCAAAAATGAATGCACATGCACTTGCATGGAGGCCTTCAATAATCGTAAGGACATCTGTAGCATATTTTGAAGAATTATTGAATAAAGAAACATCAATGGTAAAAGCAATTCTTAAAGAATTGCCAAAGGAAATGAGGAAAAATTTCTTTGACACAATTTTATCTTTTATGCGAATCAGAGAGCAAGAAGTAAGTATTCAGGCAAATTATTCATATGAAAATCTTAAATTAATTCCAACAATAGAAAACCAATCAATACAAGAAGATGAGGAGTTTGCACAAACATTGTACGACATATTTTTAGAATTACCAAAGCCATTACAATTTGGAAAAGAAAATTTTAAAGAATCAATAAAAGATCCAAAAACAATAATCAACACACTCAGATTAAACAATAACAAAGGAGAGATAGTTGGATTTGCCAAAGGGGGTCCGCTAGAAACATATCAATTACGAGAAGAAATAAGAGATGAAAATTATGGTTTAAAAAATACGGTATTTTTAGAACCATTAGCATTGAAAATGGGATATTGGGGGTTGCGAGGCGGCAGTGAAATGAGACACATGTTCATAATGCAGGCACATTCTATGAAATACAAGTTCATGACAAGTTTTGCGCTACGGGATGTAATCAGAGCAAGAATAGACAAAGAAGAAGCAGAGTTTGTTCAAGTGTTTGATCCTGAAAGATGGGATTATTATCGAGTAAGACTCTAAGTGACAATAAAAAATTAAAATCCGGTACGAAAAAAATAGTTGTGAAACATAAAAAATAAGATCAGATGTTTGCCTATTTGTAAAAAAAGTTCAACAAGATCTCGCTAATAGAACAAAGAGCCTAATTGAATTATGACAATAGGATATTGTGTAAAGTGTAGAGACAAACGAGAAATCGGCAGTCCAGCACCATACACCATGAAAAATGGGAAACCTGCAATCAAAGGCACATGCCCTGCATGCAGTACAGCCATTTTTAGAATTGGTAGAGGATAAAATTTTTAATACAAAATTTATCTCGGCCAATCATCAGCAAGGCCATGCCATAGCGAAAGCAGTGGCGATGGATCTTTTTCTATTTCTTGAACAATTCTATTTTTCAATACAAAAGAAAAATTTTCTAAAGCATCAGATCCGCCATCAGCATAAATTTCACCACCGATTACAATAATTCTAGCATGATTGTCTGAAATATCTGAAGAGTCAGGATTTTGTAAACAAAAAGTCATTAAATCAATTAATTCTTCTTCAAGCATCATATCCATGAAAACACTAGCGAAGTATTCTTAATGAATCTTTTTTAGAATTAAAGAAAAATAAATCCAAAAGCTTGTGCAAGGATTGCAACAACCGTGGCAATTACAATTTTTTTACCAAGACTTAGATTTTTTAATGATTGGAAGTTCAGGTTGTTACAAGTTATAAAAAATTTCATTAAAATGTTGTCATCAGGATAATTCTGAAAAACGATTACCTACATAATCCCAATTAACAACATTCCACCAAGCATCAACGTAATCAGGTTTTTTATTTTGGTATTTTAAATAATATGCGTGTTCCCACATGTCCAATCCAAGTAAAGGTGTTTTGTTGAGAGTCCACGGACTATCCTGATTAGAGGTTGTAATAATTTCAATTTTGTGATACAATGCATTAAAAACTAACCAGCACCATCCGCTACCCTGAATAGAAAGGGCTGTTTCTGAAAATATTTTTTTAAAATTATCAAAGTTATCAAAATAAACATCAATTTGATCTTCCAATGTACCTCCAGGAATTTTATCGCCGTTTGGAATCATTGTCTCCCAAAATAATCGGTGATTTTCAAATCCTCCACCAAAAAAATTAATCGCAGATCTTCCAGATTCAGGAATCGAAGTTAATTCAGATAAAATTGCAGAAATATATTTTGGATGAGATTCAGCACTGATTTCAATGAGAGATTTATTCAATCCGTCAACATATGACTGATGATGTTTTGTATGATGTATTTTCATAGTTTCAGCATCAATAAAGGGTTCCAATTCATCATACCCATAAGATAATTTTGGAAGTTGATAAAAGACCATGCAGTATTCAAACATAATCCACATATATTCTTCAAGCTCAAATAGAAATATGAGGAAATTAGGAACAATAGATTTAGAAATACTACATCTTGCAATTAAAGAAAAAGGAACATTTAACGAAAATAGTTTAGAAAATTCAGAATTAAAAAGACACGGTGTTGGAAAAATATTAGATGCATTGGCATCATTAAAAGATAGAAAATTTATTTCACTGAATAAAGATGGATCATTTTCAATTACAGAGTTATCTCGAGAAATTCTTTGGAGTCCTAACATTCCAACATGGGCCAGAGTGTTAAGATTATTACAAATAAAATCATGCAATCTAAATCAAATTGTAGACATTATTGGCATCTCAGAAGATGAAATTATTATTGAAATAGAAAAACTAAGAAAAAATGAATTTTTATTAATGTCACCTCAGAGACAAGAAAATAAACTGATTAAAGTTTATGAGATATTACCAGATGGAATTTATGAAGTAGATAAAACAGAAACAGATGGATTTAATGAAATAAAATTTGACGGGTTAAAATCAAACGGGGGCATTTTAGAAATTATAGATGAAATAAAAAAAGACGTACAAAACATATCTAATTCAAATATTGAAAAAGATAAAATTATTGAAAAACTGAATAATTTAAAAAATAAACTTGAAATATAAAATAAAAAAAATATCAGACGTTATTTTGAATGTAAGTTTAATGAATCATGGCAGCGGTTCATGTCCTCGTTTGTAACCACTCCATTTTCTATATTCATAATCAGTTAATGGCATATCACATCCACATTTACAGAAAGTCTTCATAAAATTGTAAGAAATAACAGCATATTTTTAGATTAGGTTTGAATTATACTAAGTAATCATCAATGTTTTTTCAAAAAAATAAATTAAACTAGATCGCAATTAATTAAAAAAACTATTTTGAATGAATTTTATTTTGAATTTGTGCCAAAATCAATGCAGCCTTATCCTTATTTTCATAAGTGTCCGCAGTCTCATCCAAAATTGCATCAATTTCATAACTTTTGTCAACCAAAATACTTGCAACATGATCATCCAACGTTCCATTTCCAATCAAATAGTATGCAAAAACAGTATTTTTTTGACCAATTCTATGAAGTCTATCTTCAGCCTGTCGGTGTATTGCAGGACTCCAATCAAGTTCTGCAAAAATCACATATTTTGCTCGAGTTAGATTGATTCCTACATTTCCAGCACGGATACCTGCAATCATTAATTTTGATTCACCTTTTTGAAACTTATCAATTTGATCCTGTCTAGTTTCATCAGATTGTCCACCAATAATAGCAACAGGTGAAAATTCTTCAAGACTTTCATTTAGTAATTTATGAATTACTTTATGGTGACAAAATACGACCACACTTTCTTCAATCTCCATAATATTTTTTACAAAATTAATTACATGAGGTAATTTTGCAAGACCTGCAATCTGTCTTTCACTTTGAATCGCTCTATGGTATGAGGCAGATTTTGAAAATTCGGTCTGAGCTTGTTTTTGTTCAGATTCAAGTTTTTTCCAAATTTTATCAAGTTCTTCAAGATAAAAGTCAGTATCAGCTGCAATAACTTCTTTATACCTAACTTTATCTTTTAGCTCTTTAAGAACATCCGATTTTTTTCTACGAAGCATGACATGTTTTTGTAATTCATTTCTAAGTGATGCCCGTTTATTTTCCAATACAATTGCTTTCCCCTTATCATCAACATAACAAAAGTATTCACAAAATTCTTTAAAACTTCCAAGCAAACCAGGTTTTAAAATATCAATAATCGGCCATATTTCAGAACCGCGATTATAAATTGGAGTTCCAGAAAGTCCGATTCTATATTGAACCGAAGATAACGCTGCAAGTTTTTTAATAGCCTTATATTTTTGAGTGGTTTTTGATCTTAAATTATGAACTTCGTCGCAAACAATAGTACGTATTCCAGCTTTTGCAATATCCTCAGAGCGTTTAAGAAGTAATTCATAATTAATTATGTATACATCACTTTGAGGTAATTCTTTAGATTTACCAGTACGTATCGAAGTGATACTAGGAGATTCAGATTCAATAATTCTTCCGTTTCTACTTTTTTTCTTAACAAACTTTTGGATTTCACGTTCCCAATTTTTTAAAGTAACTAGGGGTGCGACAATTAATACTGGAAAAGTTTGTTTTTCTGTTGAAACATATGATAAAGTTTGAACGGTTTTTCCAAGTCCCATTTCATCTGCAAGTAACGCATTACCTGAAGATTTTAGCAAAAAATCTAAACCTTCTTTTTGAAAATTCATTAATTTACCCCTAAATTGTTCGCCAGCTTTAGCACGTTTCAATTTATGTTTAGTTGGAGTCAAAAGGGGTTTCGGAGCATATGTTTTAACAATTTTTCTTTGCCAGATAGTTTTTGACAGTATGTCCAATGGGTAGCGATCCATCAGGAGTTTGAGCTGCTTTAGACTGTCAGTAGAATCTGCAATAATTACTTCATGCTCAGTTTCGCCATACCAGGCTTCAGGGGACAATTTTGAAATCATAGCGACTGCGTGTTCGCCTGTAACTTTCCAGCACCAAATTTTAGAATATTTATCAAGAACGTATTCCAATGTACCAAAAGTTTCTAGTGATGTCGTCATAATTTGTAGCTAGGAATTTTTTTTCTCTTATGAATCTTCAGGTTGTATTAGATCATATTAGAAATATCTAAAAATCGAGAAGGCTTAAAATAGAACATATGGATTTTTCATGAGACTAAAAATAAGAGTAAAAACAACTAATTGTAATTAATGAGAAAGGTACAATTAATTAAAAAATATAGTGGCATAGGTTTAAAATTCATTAAAACTGGTAAGGCATATGGAATTTATACAAAATGAAAAGCCAACAGTAGAGAAACCAATAATCATAGCAGCCATGCAAGACATGGGAAATGTTGGAAGTATTGTCATCAATTTCATAAACAAATCATTAAAAACAAAATCATTTCGAACTGCAAAAGTATCCTTTCCAACATATGTAATAGATAACGGAGGACATGTTGATCTACCAAACGAAAGTTGGGAATACAAATACACAGATGATTTAATTATATTTGGAGGAGGGAACGGTCAGCCTCAAAACAATAATGAATTGAATTTACTATGCCAAGATGTAATAGATGTTGCAAAGGAATATTCTGCAAAATTTATTTACACACTAGGCGGATTTCATACAAATAGAATTTTAAAAAATAATCCCAAAACATACATCACTACAACATCAATAGAGTTGAAAAAACAAATGGAAAGATTAGGGGTAGACATGACACCCCAAAAATCATTAATCACAGGATTCAACGGGTTAATTCTGGGATTTGCCAAAAAACACGATATTCAAGGAATTGGAATGTATGGGGAATTAAATCAACCAGAAATACCGCAATACAGAGCAGCAATTAGCATCATTAAAACAATCGAAAAATTGACATATAGAAAATTAGGAGACATAGAAGAATTAGAAATACTTGCACGAGAGATTGAACAAAAATTTAAAAATTAATGTGTTTTGCCAACTTCATGTGCAGGTGTGTTTTCATCATGGCAATCACAACTGCATAAGTGGGTTTTATGATTATTCATACAATCAATACATTCAAAATGTTTTCGAGTTTCACATGGAGCACAAATCATATAATAATCATGATTAATACATGAATTTGAATATTTCTTTAGATATACAGGAATAAAATTGATTTTCTACATATTGGAAGATGTTTTAGAGTTAAAACAAGAAGAGATCAACATAATCAAAAAATCATTGTCAATATTTATTAAATAATTTTGCAATCATGAATTAATTGAAAATATATCATAAAACATCTTGCATAACATGTAAAAAAACAATTACAGAGATGGAACGAATGAATTTAGACATAGAGGCAAGAGATTTTTTTAAAGATCCACTAACAGAATTGGAGTTAAAAAAAATAATTAAAATGACAGGAAAAAAACCATCAGAATTACTCAGAAAAAGAGATAAGACATACAAAGAAATGAATTTAGAAAAAAATGAAAAAACGGATTCAGAATTAATCAAGCTAATGGTAAAGAATCCAGGACTGATATTACGTCCAATTGTAATTTTAAAAAATAAGGCACTAGTAGGGAAAATAGATATTAAAAATATAAAAAACTAACTGGAATTTTCTTTGATAAAAATTCTAATTGCTTCCAAATGAGAACAGTTTGCTGTTTTTCCATTACCGTGATGAAATTTATAATAATTTTTAAAGCCAATACACTCACAGGAATCAGAAGTCACAAAATATGATTTTTCAGGATTTGAGGTAGACCTGATTTGAAACAAATCCTTTTCAATCTTAGACACGCATCCAGAATCAACTAGTTTTTGCGCTTTTTTGATTGTTGCATCACTACTCATAACATCACGACAATAATTTACACATTTTAACCTTGTTTGAAATAATTAGATGTGGAAATAATAGTAGAATGCGGATAATCACGAATAATATAAGAATTGCAACATATTTTCTTTAATTCTTTTTTATGCATGCATTTGATATCAGCATTTAATCAATAACAAAATTAGAGTCGCAAACATAATCAGTAAAAAATATCAAGTGCAAATGTATCCAAAACGAACACATCAAATATTTTAATTATAAAAAATAGTTAAAATATTTATTTTTTTTATTATGTAATAGTTACAGAACAGAATTTTTATTAAATTTTAAATTCAAATTTTGCGCCATTATTTTGAAAGTACTGTTGTATTGGAACTCTAATGTGCTTTTGAGGATATTTGGCTAAAAGTGCGTTCAAGATTTTATTGGCATAACTATTCAATATTTTTTTTCGCTCTTGTGTTGTTTGAGGTGAAAGAATTCCCATTTCTTCATGTTGGCTATTTTGAATCATAACAAGATATGCACGATCAACGTCATCCTGTATACGTTCTAACAAATCTAAACTTTTTTCCCTTAACCTGATATTATCAGATTTCATAAGGGTTGGAATTTGTTTGATAAAATTTATTTGGATTTTTTGATTTGATTCAAAAAATTCCATCATTTTTAAAAAATCAAACTCACTCTGAGCATTCTCATTTTTTTTATATATCAACTTGTTTTTATCAGGCTTAGTTTGAAGATAACCAACCAGTTCTAGAATTTTAAGTGCCTCAGATATAGCTGCTTTATCACCTCCAATTTTTCGAACAATATCATTTGTTAATTTCCAATTACCAGTTAATTCAAGTATTTTATCATCATATTTGGTTGTCAATCTGTATAATTCTTAAACCCGATAGTTAAATCATGCCCACAACACAACGTGATGAAAAGTTGACTAACTCTAATAATATTATAAGCTATTTTTCATAGAAATTAATATTGAGTATGAAAAAATACATTGCCACACGTGCCGCGACAATGTTTGGCGTGTTGCTAATTACATTATTGATTACAATATTACTGGTAGGTTCCAACATGGACATAATTCTAAAACAGGGCATTGTTTTTCAAGTACGATCTGAAATTATTGAAAATCCTGCAATATCAGAAAGTTTTTCATCAGTTAAAGAATTCGAAGCATTCATCCAAGATCAAACAGATCAAAAAATAAAACATCTAGGATTAGATGAGCCATGGTATTCACCTCAAAGAATTGGATTTACAATGTACAAGATAGTCCTATTAGATTTTGGGCAAGCCACATTTCTCACTAGTGATTCAGGATCATCAGATGTGAAAGATATTATTTTTGAAAAATTACCAAAAACAATTCTTCTGTTTACATCAGCTACAATAATAATTTCGATAATAGGAATATTTGTGGGAGCATTATCTGCAAGTAAAGTTGGCTCCACAATAGATCGAATTACATCAAGTTTTGCAATAATAAGTTCTAGTTTTCCAGTATGGTGGATTGGAATGTTAATGATATTTTTATTTGCATTCACATATCAAATTTTTCCAGCAAGAGCAACTCCAGATATTCCAGCATCAAGTCCAGAATATTTAGGGGCACTGTTGTACCACATGGCATTGCCATTAATCACAATTGTAATGATTGGTTTTGGATCTTGGGCATATTTGGTAAGAAATTTTATGGTAGGCATCATGCAAGAGGATTTCATAATAGCAAAAAAAACAATAGGGATCAATCAAAGCAAAATAACGTACACACACGCATTAAAAAATGCCGCACCTCCAATAATCACAATTTTAGCACTTAGTTTGTCAGGCTCATTAGGAGGAGCAATAATTACAGAAGCAGTATTTGATTGGCCAGGAATGGGAAGGTTGTACTTTGAAGCAATTACGGTCATGGATTTACCGGTAATTATAGGCGCGACGTACATCTTGACAGTATTTTTTCTAGTAAGTGTATTTATCGCAGATTTACTTTATGGTTATTTTGATCCTAGAATTCGTAGCAGTGCAGGCGAATAATAATGAGCAACATAACACCCCAGGAGATAAAGAAAGAATTTTTAAAAAGTAGAATGGGAATTGCAGGAATCACAATCCTTACAATTTTAATTTTAACATCAATAATTACAATAATCATAATTCCAGTGGAAACATTTCAAGAATGGAATAATCCCGAAAGTTGGATTACATATCCAAAAACAGCAATTCCAGTTTGGGTAAACTTGTTTTTAACAGAAAAAATTCCAGAACATAAAATTTTGGTAGAACCAAATATTGAAACAACGTTTAATGATGAAATAAATTTAACATCATATCAATTTAATTTAAATTTTAATTATGATCAATTTCCAAAAGATTTTATTTATTCATATTTGTTAGAGTATTCAGGTTCTCCACTGCTTCAAATGTCAGTAATTAGGCCAGACGGAGTTAAACTAGAATTAGTTTCAACATCATTGCCACATTCAAATTTAAAAATAATTCACAATGACAGAGTATTTTCAACTGACGCCATGATTAAAAAAGAATTAGTTTTACAAGAAGAAGAATTTCAATTTGAAATAGACAGATTGTCTGTAGAGGACATTATTTTTTCAAAAACAGAATCAAATAACACGCTAAAAGGAAATTATGTTTTTTTAATTGATTTTTACGAAATAAACGAAGAAAGTAAAATTATTGATTCAAAATTAATCATAGGCGGTAAAGCCTTCGGCATAATGGGAACAGACGAATTGAGAAGGGATTTGGCCATAGGATTATTGTGGGGAACACCACTAGCATTATTCATAGGTCTCGTAGTATCAATTGGTTCAGTAATAATGGGTTTAGTGTACGGAATCTATGCAGGGTTCAAAGGGAAAAAAACAGATGAAACAATGATGAGGTTTAACGATATCCTTTATGCTTTACCAGCATTGCCTTTTCTAATCATACTTTCAGTTACGATTAGTAACAGCATATTTGTAATGACAGGGTTTTTGATGATTTTTGGATGGGTCGGCATTGCAAAAGTTGCAAGAAGCATGTCACTTCAAATTAAAACACGAGGGTATGTAGAAGCGGCAACAATAATGGGTCAAAAAGATTCAAAAATGATCCTCAAACATATTTTACCACAATTACTCCCATATGCATTTGCAAGTATTGCAATATCAGTTCCAGCAGCAATAACTACAGAAGCTGGATTAAGTTTTCTAGGATTAGGTGATCCATCATTTCCAACATGGGGTCAAATTTTACATGATGCGAATACATTTGGTGCAGCAGCTAGAGGCTTTTGGTGGTGGATAGTGCCACCAGGAATTATGATTGCGATAACAGGTTTAGCATTCGTGTTTATTGGAAATGCTTTAGATTCAATAATTAATCCAAAATTAAAAAGATAGTTATGAAAAATGATTTCGAATTATTTCTAAAGCAGAAGCATTTAGTTTTATTGTATAAATTAACGAGTTAGGATCATCTTTTGTCTCAAATAAAATGTCAGTGAATTTAGTTTTTTCTTCTTCAGTCGCACCAGCGTCATGTGCACACAAGCTAAATGCCTTTAAGTTTAAATTAAAAGTCAACAGATGTTTGATAAATTTTTTATAGTCTTCAGTATTTGTCCAAGGTATTTTTTTTTCAAAACATGCTGCAATCCAAACATCAACAGAGTTATGGAAAATAACTTTTTTGCGAATTTCATCCAATGACATAATTAAGCCTAAAAATCAGCTCTTTGCATTTTTGAACCACATCTAGGACATGATCCACCATTATGTTTATTCTGGCAAACAAGACACACATACTTTACACTAGCGGAATTATTCATACCGTTATTTCCAAAGAAGCCCCCTCCAGAACCAGAACCGCCAAAGTTACCAGCTTGTCGTTTTCTCATATACATAGGGAGTAAAATAAAGATGGCCATAACTAATCCAATGCTGATATACCAAGGAACACCAAGCATGCCAAGAACAATTTGTAAACCAATGCTGAACACAAGTGAGGCACCTAGAAAAATATAATATTTTTTAAGTTGAGGATTCAATTCATTAAAAGTTCTTAAAAAAAGGTTATAAAGCTTTGTCAGTTTTAATCAGTTTTTATTAATTTTTAAAATCAATCAACAGTAAGAGGAATTGAATTTCCACTACTATCCCAAGCAAAAATAGAATCGTCATCATATGGAAATTTAATAATTAAAGAGACCAATCCAAAAAAATTATTCAAATCAGTTACAGACGGTTCAGCAGAACCGGATGGATGTGAGTGTATGATTCCAATATAGCTGTTATCAAAAGGTAAAAACGAATGAGGAAACCCTGCAAAAGTAGGACCAGTAAAATTAAACGGGGGAATAGCTAATCCATCTATGCTCACAGCTCCATTTTTCGATTTTCCCTTTAAGATCAAAATTCCTTCATTAGGATGCTTCATTTTACAAAAAGTGATTATACTGTCCAACACAGTTTTTTGTAGTAAAATTTTTCGTTCTATTTTTTTCTTTTTAAAAAACACAAAAAGTGTTCAACTACTAGGTAAATTAGTTTTAAGATCGAGATATTACGTATTTCGAATTAGAAAATATTCTTAATTTACCTTCAATTTTAGATATTAGTTCAGGAATTTTAAGATTTATTTCATCAATTTCGGATAAAATGGTTTTAGATTTTAAATGAGAATCATTTTCAGATGCAGTGTTCTTTGAGAATTCATTTTCAAGGGATGTCAAGTTCTTAGGTTTCAACTCACTTAGTTCATTTTTCATGGAATTAAAAATATTTGAATAATCAGATACCTTTTTGATAAAACTGTCTAGAGATTCTTCAGTCTCAGTCAACTGAGATAAAGTTTTTTCAGTATCTTTTACAGATATGGAACCAGAAGATATTCCTTTTCGCATATTTTCTAAAATAATAATAATGGTATCATAGTTTTCAGAAAGAAGCGCATTAAATGGGTCATCAACTAAAGTAGATAAAATACCACTTTGCTCCTTATCCAAGGAAGAACCATATGCATACCTACCAAGAGGACGGGAAATTTTTGTGAATTGAGTATCAATTTCAGACTTTATCTTTAATTTTTGATTAGTAAATTCAGTTAATTTATTTTCCAGATCAACATATTTCTTATAATTTTTTGAAGAGTGAATTTCATCAAGAGAAGTTTGCAAAGTAATTTTGTTTTCTTCAAAAGATTTTAAATTGCCTAAAATTTCAACATTTCTTTTTGTTTTATCATTTAATTCAGTTTTAAGGGATTCAATTTTATTCAGCATTTCAGTAATTTCATTAAAAGTGGATTGTGTGGATCCATAATGTTTTAGAAGTTTTGAAATGTTATCTGAATTCTCATTCATAATTTTAAGATTATCAGTTAGCTGATTTGCATATTTTTTTGCAAAAATGTGAATTACTCTAGTTTGTCGTCCTAAAACATCACCCACTTTTTTAAGAAGTTGAGTTAAAAAATAATCTAATTTTTTTGCATCGTCAATTTTGGAAACTTGCATCAAAGTCTTTACATCTTTTTTTAAAATATCAATTACTTGCTGCTTACCTCTTACTACAATTATAGCCAAATGTTTATCAATATCATCTATATTCAGATTGTCTTTTTCAAGTACAATGCCAATTTTCATCAAATCGTCGATAAGCGGGGCAGTATTATTTCTTAAATGTTTTATTTCAGAGAGAGTTTGAGATTCCCTTAATTTACTCAAATCATCTATTATTTTTGGGACCTCAGAAAGAGAAATATTTTGATTGACAGTTTTACGTTCAACAGGTTCGTCTACTTGCTTTTTTTTGCCCCATCCAAAGACCATTTTATAATATTATGCTGAAGGGATTAAAAATGATTCTTACACATATCTTAAAATTTAATGAGTATTTGGGAGATACATGGGGAAAAAGATTCAAAAATCATTTCATTCAGGAACAATCAAAAAAACAATTACAATTAAGGCTTCAAAAGACAAAGTTTGGAAAAAAATTAGCAACATAGTAGGATTACCTTCATGGTTACCAGATGTAACAAAAACAGAATATCTATCCATGAGGAAAAAAGACGTAGGAGCAGTTAGACTAATCACATTTGCAGATGGAAATAAAATAGAAGAGCACATAGTAGCATGGGAAAAAGGGGAATATTTCACATACGTTGCAACAGAGGGTCTGCCATTAAGGGCATATGTTGCTACAATTTCAATTAAAAACAAAACAAAAACAAATACGCAATTAACATGGCAATCATACCTGAACAGTCAAAAAATGTCTGAAAAAGAATTTCTTGAGTTTTTAGTGTTCATGGGTTCATTTTACGAAGCATCATTAGAAAATTTAAAAAAATTGCTAGAAAAATAATAGCAGACATATTATTAGTTTTGATAAATTTAAGAAAAGACACATGTATTTTAGAAAAAAAGTAAAAGAAAGTCTATTTTAAAATTAGAATAATTTCTTAAAAATTATATGTTAGTTTTAGAAAGTCTAACAATCCCAATCATCTTCATCTAGTATGTTAAAATGGCACAAGATGGAGTTTCTACTAGAAGAGAGCGAACTATTAAGTTTCATCTGATTATAAGTGATCAATATTCGTATAAAACAATGGCGTATCAATCATACTAAGCGATACGTTGTTTGAAACCTATGGGAATTTTTTTAAAACAGAAACATAACTTGCAAATCTATGGTTTTTAGGCTTCAATAAAATTTGGCGATACTTAGAAATAGGTTTTCCAGTTGCACCATTAAGTCCCAATGGGCCTTTGACAAATTTCTCCTTGTTTGCCCAAGCCAACACTTCATCTGATGGAGCATAATGATTTACAATTTTTGTGTTAACAGTGTCTTGAAGAATTTTCCCATATTTTTTTGAGGCGGGGACATCATCAGGGATAGACGCGCCAAAGAAATACACACTTTCAACGATTTCAATATTTTTTTTCTTTTTTGCAAGGTATTGCAACGTGCTAAGAATAACCTGAGAACCAAGAGAGTGTCCAATTAGACGAATTTTTGTTGTAGGACTATTTGTTTTAAAATCTTCAATAAATTTTCCTAGGTTTCGTCCATTTTTCTTTGCAATGACTTGTCCCGCATCCAATGATCTTTTTGCGTATTTGATTAAATGTGCACCAGTGGTGTTGGAATCATAGCTGTATCCAATTACAGGGTACGAATAATTTAATTTTTTTAGCCTGTTTTTTGCCAAGACAACTTTTGCAAGTGCTCCAGCATTATCATTTCTCAAACCATGAATCATGATTGTTAATTCCTTTGAACCAATTAGTTTTTTGAAATCCTGTTTTGGATATAGGTAGTAGGAATTATTTTTGATTGTTTTTCCATCTAGTAAATCATAGTATCCGCGAGTTGAAATTCGGGCAACAGGTTTCATAATTTATTCTGAAGGACCCAATTCTTTTTTATATTTTTCAATATCTGATGCTTCAATTCGAGCAAATAGCGGAGAAGCATCACCAAGAGCATGTCCAGGTGAAATACCCAATTCAGATTGAGATGACCAGGATATATCAGCCACATTTCCATCAATGCCAAGCTGATTCCAAATTTTTTGGGCAGATTCAGGCATAAATGGAAATATTGCTATGGCAAAACTTCTAACAGCATTTACAGAAAGGTACACACAATTTGTGGTTCCAGGACCGTTTTTCCAAGGTTCCTTGTGTTGAAAGTACTGATTGAAAAAGGAGGAAGTCTCCATTATTTTCTTTAATGCTCTGTCCAAATGATTTTGCTCCATCAAAATAGAAACTTCAGTTGCAAGTGATTTTATTTTTTGCTCAGCTTCAGAATCTTTTTCATCAAAGGATTCAGTCTCAGGAATTTTTCCATCAAATGCTTTTTTTGTAAATCCTAGAGCACGGTTAACAAAATTTCCAAGATTACCAATCAATTCAGAGTTTATTCTAGTTGTAAAGTCATCCCAGTCAAAATTCAAATCATCTTGGGAATAGGGATTGATGGAGACAAGATAGAATCTCAAATAATCAGCAGGATAATATCCTAAAAATTGTTTTAATCCGATATACCAATTTCTACTCTTAGATAGTTTCTTTCCTTGAAGTGTAAGGTGTCCTCTAGTTGGAATGTAGTTAGGTAGTTTGTATTCTTCATTGAGCCCCAACCTCATTGCAGGTAAGAAAAGATAATGATGATACACGATATCTTTTCCAATGAAATGGTAAATATCTGCAGAGTTCCAAAACTCCTTGCCATCAATCCCCTTATCGTTAAGAAATTTTAACGCAGTTGAAATGTATGCCAAGTGATTATCAAACCAACCATAGAAAACCTTGCCTTCTGCGCCATCAAGAGGAACAGGAACACCCCAAGGGATATCTCGCGTAATGTCCCAATCAATTAATCCAGACTTGATCCAGTTTTGGACGTATTTTTTTACATCTTTTTGAAGAGTGGTAGTTTCATCTAACCATTTGGATAATGAGTCAGCAAAATTTTTGAGTTTGAAAAAATAATGATCTGTTTTTTCTTTGGTTGGAGTTTGACCGCAAAGAGAGCATTTAGGATCAATTATTTCTTCAGGCACACGGCCACAACTTTCACATAAATCAGAATATTGATCTTCAGCCTTGCAATGAGGGCAAATTCCTTTGACATATCTATCAGGAAGGAATTTTTTATCATTATTGCAGTAAAATTGAATTATTTCTTTTTGGTAAATATGTCCATCATTGTTTAGTTTTGTAAAAACATCTTGAACAAATTCAATGTTTTCTGAGGAGCTTGTTTTATAGAAATAATCAAAATTAATACCAAATGCAGTAAAATCATCATAATCGCGCTTATTCCAATGTGCAACATAATCAGCAGGTGTTTTTCCCTCTTTTTCGGACTGAATTAGAATAGGAGTTCCAAAATCATCAGATGCACAAACATAGTACGCCTCAACTCCATTTTGTTTTAAAAATCTAGTAGTTACGTCTGCTGGAAGATATGTGGATGCAACATGACCCAAATGGATCTCACCATTTGCATAAGGTAAGGCACTTGTAATTATAGCTCTTTTATTCATTAAACAGTTTTCAAAAGTAAGAATGTAGTTAAGAAGTTTTACCAGCTGTTTGAATATTTTACTTGTTCAGGAGTTAATTTATCAATTTTAACATCCATTGCGTTTAATGCATCAAAGGCAATTTGAATATCAATTTCTTTAGGAACATCAATAATTTTATTTTCCATTGTTTTGTGGTTTTTAAGAATATACATCACAGATAGAAGTTGATTTGAAAAGGATTGGGCCATAACCTCTGGCGGGTGTCCTTCTGCAGAAACTAAATTAGCAAGACGTCCTTCTCCAATCAAGTAAACTTTTTTACCATTTTGTAAAACGCATTCATCAAGTGTAGGTCTAACTTCTTTAACAGATTTTGATTTCTTTAGTAAGAACTCGGCATCAATCTCAAGATCAAAGTGACCGACATTGCCCATAATTGCACCGTCTTTCATTTTTAAAATATGCTCTTTTCTAATTACGCTTGTCATTCCAGTACATGTAACAAACATGTCACCAAGTTTTGCTGCTTGTGACATTGGCATTACCTCGAATCCATCCATGTGAGCCTCAAGAGCTTTGATTGGATCAACTTCAGTTACAATTACTTTAGAACCCATTCCGTTAAATCTTGATGCCACACCACGTCCAACCCAGCCATAGCCAACAACTACAACGCGTTTTGATGCCATAAGTAAATTCATTGCACGCAAATAACCATCAATGGTGCTTTGTCCAGTACCATATTGATTATCAAACATGTGTTTAGTATATGCCTCGTTAACTAAAATTACAGGATATCTCAATTTGCCTTGATTTTCTACTGCTCTAATTCTAGTTACACCGGCAGTAGTTTCTTCGGTTGCACCAAGAACTTTCATATCTTTGAATCGTTTATCGAAATGTGCTTTGATGTTCATATCTGCACCGTCATCAGTGAGAATAGTTGGGCTATGTTTGAGTACTTGATCAATAGACCAATCATAGTCTTTAACAGATTGACCATGCCATGCATAAACATGAATTCCTTCAGATGCCAAATATGCTGCAATATTGTCTTGAGTGGTTAAAGGATTACCGCCACAGACTGCAACTGTTGCACCTAATTCTTTAGCACCGATAAGTAAAACAGATGTCTCTTTTGTAACGTGTAAACAAAAACCAATAGTTACACCCTTGAGAGGTTTTGATTTTTTTAATCTATTAATCGTATTATCTAAAATTTGCATATGATCTCTAGCCCATTCGTAGGATAGCTTACCCTCTTTGATCAATTTTGGACTAGATTTTACTTTACTCAATGCTAGCAATCCCGGCAGGGGTTATAAAATACTATCATGCGAATCTAAATAAATGACAGATATTTCAATAAACCAATGGCTTGGAAAAAAATAGCTGAAAAAAGCGAAATAGAATCAGGTAAAGGTAAAGCGTTTAAAATTGATGGAAAACAAATTGCAGTATTTAATCAAGATGGATTTCATGCTATGGATGATCTTTGTGTTCATCAAGACGGTTCAATTGCACCAGGAAAATTGGAAGGAAACATAGTAGAATGTCCATTGCATTTTTGGAAGTACAACATCAAAACAGGTGAGCTTGTGGACTACCTTAAAGATATTAAATTAGAAACATATCAAGTTCAGTCAAGGGATGACGGACTTTACGTAGATATATAAAAATTCAGTTTTAAGTACAATTTTTATTCCTAAATATTTTTTAAATTCATTATTGAATCAAGACATCATAAATGAAATAATTAATCAAGATTATGCTTCAATTACAAATAAAATTGAAAAGTTCATAGAAAGTCAAATTGAGAAAAATCAAGCAAAAGGAATTGTTTTAGGACTAAGTGGGGGAATAGATTCAGCAGTTTTAGCATATATCTGTAAAAGAAAACTAAAAAATAAAACACTTGCAATAATAATGCCAGATACCACAACAACTCCTAATAGTGAAACAGAAGATGCAGTAAAAATAATTTCATTGACAGGGATTGACCATAAACTAATTGACATCAAACCAATTGTGAATGAGTATTCTATGTATGTACAACCAAATGAAAAAGCAAAAGGAAATCTAAGGGCAAGAGTCAGAACAAATATTTTATACTATTATGCAAATATTGAAAATTATTTAGTGTTAGGATCAAGCGATAAAAGTGAACATCTAATTGGATATTTTACAAAATTTGGTGATGGTGCGTCAGATTTAACACCAATTGTTTCACTATACAAATTGCAAGTTAGAGAAATTGCAAAATATTTAGGAATTCCAGAAAATATAATATTAAAAAAATCTAGTCCACATCTTTGGAAAGATCACGAAGCAGAAAAAGAATTAGGGATACAGTACGAAGAAGTAGACCCTGTACTGTATTGTCTATTTGAAAAGAAACTTACAATCCAAGAAACAGTAAACATTACAAAAATAGATGAAAAAACAGTTAAAAAAATTTATGAATTAAACATAAACAGTGAACATAAAAGATTACTAGCTACAAAACCAGATAGATAGTAAAATGAATCTTCAGGACACATTAACAACAGTTGAACAGGAATTAGACATTACAAAAAAAATTAAAATTTATCTATGTGGAGTTACAGTGTATGACGAATCCCACATAGGGCATGCCAGAACAATCATAGTTTTTGATGTTTTAAGAAAATATCTGGAAAGTAAGAAAGTTGAAGTGGATTTTGTTCAAAATTTTACGGATGTAGACGATAAAATCATAAATCGTGCCACTAAAGAAAATGTTGCTGCAGAAGAAATTAGTTCAAAATACATTGAAAATTATTTTAGAGATTTTGAGGAGCTGAATGTTAAACGTGCCACAAATTATCCAAAAGCTACAGAGCACATAGAAGACATCATAGAATTTATTAAAAAATTAATTGGTAAAGAAATGGCATACGTTGCAAAAAACGGAGTGTATTTTGCAGTTTCAAAATTTTCAGAGTATGGAAAACTTTCAAAAAAGAAAATAGACGAACTGCAATCGGGATCAAGAATACAAATAGATGAAACAAAAAATGATCCAGCAGATTTTGCAGTATGGAAATTTTCAGATATTAATCCAGCATGGGACAGCCCATGGGGAAAAGGAAGACCAGGATGGCATATCGAATGCTCAGTAATGAGTTTAAAGTACCTTGGAGAAAATTTTGATATTCATGGCGGTGGACGGGATTTAATTTTCCCTCACCACGAAAACGAAATTGCACAATCAGAAGCATGCACAAATTTACCTTTTGCAAAAATTTGGATGCACGTAGGGATGGTTACAATTAGTGGTGAAAAAATGTCAAAATCATTAGGAAATACAAAATCAATTAAGCAAGTGTTAGAAAATTGGGGTCCAAACATAATCAGATTATTTTGCTTATCAGGACATTATTCCAAAGTAATAGATTATTCAGAAGATATGTTGAAAGAAAATCTTACAAAATGGAGACAAGTAGAAACATGTTATTTTGAATTAATTCATGCAAATAACAAAAATCAGGAAAATGTATCAGAGAGTATTCAGAAAATAGGCATAGAATTTGATAAATCATTAGAAGATGACTTCAACACACATCTTGCATTATCGGCATTTTTTCAATTAGTAAAAGAAACAAACAGATTAGCGGCGGCAGAAAAATTAGGAAAAGAAAACGGAGCGATTATTAAAAAAGAGTTCGAAAGGATTTCCGCAATACTAGGATTAACCATACCTGAAATGAGTCAAAATGAAATACAAGAAATAGATGAACTGATTTTAAACAGAGAAAAATTTAGAGAAGAAAAACAATTTGATAAAGCAGATAAAATTCGAGATGAATTAAATAAAATGAACGTAGAATTAATTGATCATAAAGAAAGAACAATTTGGATGAAAAAAGAAAAAATAAAATCAGAATAATAAAAAAACAGGTGAATCTAATTAGGTGAATCTAATTAGGTGAATCTAATTAGGTGAATCTAATTAGTTACGTCTAATTTTAACAGCGTTTAATAGAATTAAAAAATAAAATACTTTATGAATCCGTGGACTAAATTTTGGAATTGGTATGAAAATAAAATACTAGGTAGCATTGTTATAATTGCAATAATACAATTTATTCAAATACCACACATGGTGTGGAATGCAGACATAATGCTTGAAGCAGGGATAATTTCAAGAGTTCATCCAATAATTGATTGGTTCCTATACGGTGTAGACTTGATTGAAATCATTTCAATTATCAATGTAGGTATGATCATGTTTAGTTTAATTAAGAAAAGACGTGCAGATAAAAAACTAGCAAAAAATAGTTAATCTTTTCCAGACCAAATTACTCTTTGTGGGAAAGGAATTTCAATTGCAGCGTTATCAAGAGCCCGCTTAAGTGTTGCAAGAAGAATAGGTTGAGCTTGACTCCAATCATCTTTAGGATACCAAACAAAGACATGAATATTTACACTAGAGTCACCTAATGCCTCAATTCGAAATTCAGGTTCAGGAATTTGAAGCACAAAAGGCATGGTTTGTAAAATCTCATTTTTCATAACTAAAATTGCATTTTCTATATCGGAATTGTATGAAATTCCCACCACAGCGTCAGCACGTCTAACAGTAGATAAAGTGAGGGAACGAATATTGGATGTAAAGAATTTATCATTAGGAATTCTAGTAACAGTACCGTCAAATCTTCTAACTTTACTAGAAAATGTTCCAATATCTAAAAGAGTTCCAGAAATTCCCATATCAGGAAGATCTATAGTATCTCCATGTTTTGCAGGTTTTTCAACAATCAAGAAAAGGCCCGATATTAAATTAGAAACAACAGATTGTGTAGCAAATCCAATAACTACTGCAAATATTCCGCCGGCAACCATAATTCCGGATAAATCAATCCCCTGGCTAGAAGTAAACCCTAGAAAAGAAATTATTAAAATTCCAAAATAAATTAATTTACTAATATTCTGAGCAGTGTCTTTAGGTAATGACGGTGCATAATATTTATGAAACAATAATTTTGCAATTTTTGCAATGATTATACCACCTACCATGATAACACCACCGATTATCAATGAAAGAACAGTTAATTCGCCAACAAGTTGCATTTCAGATAAACTCTGAAGTAATTCTAGCACCATTATTCTAAAGTCATCTCCATATGATGAACAGTGTCAATTGAATTATCCCAAGCAGGAGCTGGGGTCCACTCAGTATCTACAAGAGTTGGTTTTACTTCAGCAATATTTACAGCTGCACGCTTTTTCATAATTATTTTTATCCCATCTACAATGGATTTAGAATCATTATAGTATAGATGGTTATCAGTAATAGGAAAAATCACCTTACTGATAGTTTGTGCAAAAGATAAAGTATTTTCAATTATAATATGCATCACTCCATTCACATAAGAAACAGAGTCGTTGTAATCAGTAGCTAATGACACTTCCGCATATTTACATAATATTCCAGTATCAGGAGAACCGTATAGGCTAAATCTAGAATTCAAAGGATTACAAGTTATCCAATCCAGAGGTTCATGATCATCACCATATATTAAAAATATTCCAATTTCAATAGGACAGTGAACAAAGATACTTGCAGCTGAATTTTCACCAAGGTGAATTTCTTTATCAAGTTTTAAAAAAATATAGTTTGTTCTTTTTGCAGGATGGTTAAGAGGTTGGATAGGGACCAATTCAATTTTAACATCATTTGATTTTACAGGAATAATTTTTTCAATTATTTGGCCTTCGGAATTTTCTCTAAAATATGAAAAAGCATTATCACTTATTC
>JAOMJV010000014.1 GCA_028351415.1 Candidatus Nitrosopumilus sp. | reverse complement strand
ACAGTTGTTTGTTCTCTATCACCGCCATCTCTGGAATATCTGTCATCTCTTCCGCCTCTGTCGTCTCTTGAATATCTTGAACCTCTGTCATCTCTTCCGCCTCTGTCGTCACGATCTCCAGAATTTCTAAAAGAACGAGATGGTTTATCATTAGAAGACGAATTGCGATTAGTAGGTTTATCGGAATGTTTTGATCTGTATAGGTCCATTTTATAATAAACTTGATAGTTGTTGGATATAGATACTTAGATCTCTAATTTGTGCCTATAATAAAAAAAAATGTCAAACTAAGGATTTATCCATTTCTGTGGACATTAATTCTTGAACTTTAAGAAAATATAATTTTGTAGAATATGGCATGTCATCTAAATTATTGTCAACTACAATCATAAAATATCTAACAGCTCGCTTTGAAATATCTAAATTAAATTTCATGGGAAGAATAGGATCTTGATGAACCTTAACTTTATCTTGAAGCCATGGAGGAACCATCTCAATTGTTTCTTGAATAATTTTATCATACCAAAATGAAAGATTTTCAGGCTGAAGACCTTGCTTAAGATTAGATACGTCAGAATCTATTTTTTTCATCATGTGATTAATTATCGTCATGAAATTAAATATAGGAATTTTGTTTTATTCAGATTACTCAAAATACTATAAGCAACTAGTCAATTGGCAGTAAGTTTCCATCAGAATCAATTTCAGAATTTTTAATTCTAGTAGTAGAAATTCTTTTCCCATCTTTTGCTAAACTCATCGGAACCACGATAATTTCAACAGGAGAAATATTACGTTCAGTTCTTAACTTATTCAAAATATTTCCTTGATTTTTGGTTTCATCACTTACGACAAGTGCCTGAACTTCTTTTTCAAGAACTGCCGGTCCAAAATCATTATCTAATTGACTAATTTCAAAAATCATGTTTGGGAATTCTTTAAAAATAATTAATAATAAATTTCTAAGGCGTTCATCATATTTATGAACAGGTTTCTTTCCTTTCTTTTTTACAAATTCATCACTAGTTAAACCAATTATTACTTTATTAGAAATTTCAAATGCATTTGCAAGTAAAGTCAGATGTCCTCTATGAATGATATCAAAAGTTCCACCCATAGCAACAAGAGAAAATTTAGACATGCAGATCTACATAATCCTGTAAAAATAAATCTACTAATTTACTAAAATTGATACAAGAGGTCCTTGGACTGCAATTGGAACATGATTTCTATCCCAAAGGAATGTTTCAATAAAAAATAATCCTTGTTTCTCAGGAATCCAGTTTAATGACTGGGATTTGACTCCATTTCCAAGAAATTTGTCATCATATTTTCCAATATATTCAATTGTTGGAGGAGTATCAAGATTAGAAGTATCTTCTTTAATTTGAATATAAAATCTGTAAGGAGTTTGTTCCCATTTTCCTGCTTTTTCATCATAAATTATAGTTTCACTGTTAATTTTTACAGAATCACCTATTTTAATTTCGGATAATGTTCTTCCCAAAGTATCGGTGACAGTAACATCAGAAATGGTTGCTAATTTTTTAATAATTTGAGGTGGAGATATTTTGACATCCATAACATCAGAATAAAATTTATCAGATTCTGAAAATAAAAGAAATCCAACAGAGGAGGAATTAATTTGTTCATTTAATTTCAATGATACTAATTCATTTGTATCAACGTCACCAATTTCAATTGTGGAAATCTGAATGATTCTATTAAAAACATCATAGAAAGCAAGATGAGTAACAGTATCAGAAATGGAGGTATCCCCATTTTGTAATATTCCTAAAAAGGATAAATTGTAAACAGTATCAGATAAACTAGTGATAGGTTGCAAAGATACATCCTTAATGGAAATATTCAGTAAATTGTTCATTGATTCTGAAGTATCAAAAGTTAAAAATTTTGTAGATACTTGAGTGATATCAGGATTATCTGAACGTATCATAAAGGGGGATTTAGTATTAGGAGGAATTACTTCTAGTAAAGTACTGCCTTCTTTTACTTCTAATGGGTTTGGGTTAAAATCATCATAGAAACTTGCCTCAATTACAACATTAGTTAGAAAAGCTAATGGATCATTATTTTCAATTAATCCAATTACAACTGTATATCCTTCAGAATCTTGATAGATGAAATTAGAATTTGAATTAATAGATACAGTCAATGTAGGATTAGTATCAGTATATTCCTGAGAAAATATAGGAGAAATTGGAAGTAGAAACAAAAATAAAATGATACCAAAAATAGGTTTATTCATACAAAGTTAAACCTAATTCACACTATAAATAGAAATAATAAAAATAAATTAAAAATGGAATGTAAATTCTACTTTCTCTTTGCTGTAATAGCTAACCAGTATACTAAACCTGGTGCTAAACCAACGATGAGTGGAATCCATACTGGCCATGCATCTGCTGCGCTTGTCATATACCAAAACGTAAACCTTTCCTATTTAAATCCACCCAGCAGTCTGAAATCCATTATTTATTAAAATATGAAAAGTGGACCGGACGGAATTCGAATCCGTGACCCCCCGCGTGCAAGGCGGGTATACTACCAGGCTATACTACCGGCCCACAAATAGAATGCTTATCAAGTTGATTTTAATTGTTGGCTTCTTGAGAAGGATTTTATTTGAATGGAAAATTGTCTCTACATGGTACTTTTAGAATCACAAATTAAATTAAAAAAAGGAGACATTGCACCAGAATTTGAATTACTAGGAATTGACGATAAAAAACACACACTTAAAGATTATGAAAATTATAAAGGAATCTTAGTGATTTTCATGTGCAACCACTGCCCATATGTTAAAGCAAAAGTAGATGCATTAAATGAATTATATGAAAAGTGCGGTAAAGACATAGCAATAATTGGAATTAATAGTAATGATCCTACAAATGTTCCAGAAGATAGTTTTGATGCAATGAAACAAACTGCAAAAGAAAAAAAATTTCAATTTGATTATCTAGTTGATGAAACACAAGAGATTGCAAAGAAATACGGTGCCATGTGCACTCCAGATCCATTCTTGTTTAACAGTCAAAAGGAATTAGTTTTCCATGGAAAAATAGACAATGCCATGAAACCAGATGACATAGTCACAGAAAAGACAATGATTGTAAATATGCAGAAATTAATATCTGGAGAAAAAATTGAAAAGGATTTTGATCCATCAATTGGATGCTCAATTAAGTGGAAAGAAAACTAAACTTAAATGACTCCTGCCTAAAGATTTCTTTGTGGGCTCGTAGCTCAGCTTGGCTGGAGCGTTCGACTGATAATCGAAAGGTCATGTGTTCGAATCACATCGGGCCCATTTTTATTATTTTAAATTTTTAGACATGGTTTTTGACCATTGTAAAATATCACTAATTTTATCAGACAATAAATCAGAATTAATTTTAGTTTTTTTGGATATATTTCCACATAATGCCAATTTTATACGTCTATCAGATTTTTTCTTATTAGAATTAATTGAATCAGCAAAAAAAGACAAACCTTCAGAAGTTTGAGAAAAAATTACAACTAACAAAACACCAATTTTTTGTTTCCAAATTTTTCCAATTAATTTTTGAAAATCTAAATCAAATAAAATATTGACAGCAGATGACATATCGCCTAAATGAGAAACATTCCAGCCATTAGAATGATAAGATGCTGATGCTGATTCAGAAATTAGAATACTTTCAGGATCAGCAGCAATTACAACCACATTTTTTTTAGGATCAGTCACTACTGAAATTTGATTAAGAATGTCAAGGGATTTAGAGATAGTAGTTCTCAGTAAATTCTTCTCAGCAGAACCAATTTTTCCAGATTCATACAAATTATCCAAATAATCAATAGCAGGATAAATTACTTCAAGTATCAGTTGATTTATGGATGCATCAGAATTTACACAATTTCGGATTAGAGAGTAAATTTGATCTTCAGTACCTTTAACTAATAATTCAAGATAGCGTGAAGTAATTTTAAAATAATCATCAGGAAAAGTGAATGACTCTTGACCAGGTTCTAAAAACCACAACGTAAGATTCCCGATATTTTTTTGACGAAGTAATCCTTCAGCTGCAAAAACTTTTAGAAATTTTATCATAGTTATTCTACTGACATTAATTTTTTTAGAAATTTCAGTACCAGACATTCCACTATCAGAATCTTTTAAAATAAAAATTAATTTTTCTCGAATTTCTTTACTAAGATAACCTCTAGCCATAATGTTATTCAGTAAAACTATTCTATAAAGACTAATTTTTAAAAAAGATAAAACATTATATAGATCGGTACTTTAATGTACGGTAAGGAAAAGTAAATTGCCAAAAGCCGGATTCAAATCAATAACAGTTTCAGAAACAGTCTACGAGAAATTCCACGACGTTTATGAAAATAGTAAAGACAACCTTACAATGAAAGGTGTCAATAGTTTTTCAGGTTATGTAACTTACATGTTAGAGGAGATGATGCAAAAGGACAAAACCTTTGCAAGATATGCTCCAAAAATTGAGAAAATTTCTGTGGATGATGATCGTGTAATTCTAAAAGATAATATGAAAAATAGAATTGCAGAAGTAGCAGTTCAGAAAGGAGAGTTATTTTGTCAATTATGTGATGAAAAAGATTGCGTTCACGTAGGATACGTATTTTCACTACCAGATGTCTATGAAGTATTAAACTCCAGAGGCATCAAACATCCAAAGTAAAGAGTGGAGGAGGTGGGATTCGAACCCACGAACTCCTGAAAGATAGGATCTTAAGTCCTACATCGTTGGCCAGGCTTGATTACTCCTCCAAGAGATTACAAATATCTATGAAATTTAACAGTTTAGAAAAATATGGCTCAGAATCAAGAATTATAAGGATTTTCTACAGAGAGTTATTGTGCTTCCATAGCTCAGTCTGGTAGAGCGTTACATTGGTAATGTAAAGGTCACGGGTTCAGATCCCGTTGGAAGCTTTTAATAATTTTTAATTAATAACTCAAAATGACCAGTTCGTTTAGTTGAATTGGAGTTAATTGAACGATTTGCCTTAATCTTGTTAATTTTCCAAGATTTATTTGAAAACATGTCTTCAACTTCTTTTGAATTAGAATTAGATAAAAGAACATGGCATCCTTTTGAATCTAATTTCATACAAAGATCTGCTAATCGATTTAAATCATCATAAGTAAAACTTCTACTTGTATAACTAGTAAAATTAGCAGTATTAGTAACGGGTTGATAAGGAGGGTCAAAGTAGACTAAATCACCTTTTTTTGCATCTCGTAAAACGGATTCAAAATCACGACATTGAATAGTAACTTTACTAGATGTCAAAATATGGCTAACTGAACGTAAGTTATCTTCGTTTACAATATTCGGATTGGTATATTTTCCTAGAGGGACATTGAATTGACCTTTACGATTAACACGATACAATCCGTTGAAACATGTTCTATTCAAAAAAATCAATCTTGATGTTTTTTCAATTTCATTTTTAGGACTACTTTCTCTAATAGAATAGTAATATGACTTTGAATCTTTTTGATAATATTTTTCATGTTGTCTTAATGAAGAAATTAACTCGTCAACATTATCTCGAATAGTAGCATATGCTAAAACAAGATCAGAATTAAGATCGGAAATATTACATTTTTGTTTATTTCTCTCAGTCAGCATATTGAACAATAATGCACCACCTCCAAGAAATGGCTCAAAATAAGTACCAAAAGAATCAGGTAAATTTTCATTTAAAACTGAAATTAATTGACGCTTCCCACCAGCCCATTTTACAAATGGTTTTGGCGTAGCAAGTATCTGATCGTATTGTTGCTTCATATGTTATAATTACAAAATTGCATATTGTCAAAATAGACAATAAAAGATCACAAGGTGTGCAGTATTTTTTAATCAAATTTGTTTAGGGAGTCCCCTAAGTGAAAATAATAAAATGAAAAAGATTGGGTATTAGTCCCACTTTGACCAAGCGGCCATCCATCTGTATGTCCAAGTGTTCAATTTACAACCTAATGCTGCAAATGTACATGCCAATACTGCACCTGCACCTGCGCCCAGTGCGACTGGACTGTTATAGAACTTACCTACTTGCGGTTCTATTGGTGTCATATATGGTGGCAATGTTGGTCTTGGATATTTGAATGCCGTTTCAAGTGGGTCTGCTACTGTTATCAGGTTTACCATGTTGAATAATGGTAAAGACATTCCTACCAGTACGCCGCCAAACAGTATCAAGGAGTGCTTGTTCTTCTTTGTTGCCCAATAGACCAGATCCAAAAGCATTGCTGATGGTAACCAGACTGGGGTTACAATGAAGTCATACGGATATCCGAGTGCAAACCATGCACCTTTTGCTATCCATGTGTATACTGTCATAATTAGAGCGTAGTACGTCGCTGTGCCTGGAACGCCCGTAAATGTAAGATAGTATGTAGCTCCTACAATAAGCATCAAAGTTTGCGATATTGAAAATACCGTGTACGATGTCCAAGCCCAGTCAGTATAGAATATGTAATCTCCTGCGTTGATTGTTAACAATGTAGAGTTAACTGCAACAACTACTATGAATAAGTAGTGTGTACATCGTCTTAACCAGACCATAGCAAATGGATGAAAAGGTCTGTATATAAAATTTTAGAGTGTGATGAAGATCGGATCGGAACACTTCGTTCTAAAAATAAAATTAAAAAGAAATAATCTGAGGTGGTTTTTCTACTTTCCAACAAATAATGTTATGAATAGTGTACCTACTGTAACAGCACCTACTGTAGCAGCAACGATACCGTTGCTATTTTTGTTGGAACCTTCTTCCATTACTTTAACACAGAAGATGTAACCTATTGCCTCAATGATTGTTAGTACGATGAATGCAAAGTGTCCACTTGGTGTTGGATATGCCCAAGGATAATAGAAGTATCCTGCTGCAGTTCCACCAAAAGTTGACAACCATGCTGCGATGAATGAAATGGTAATAATACCAGTCATATTTTCAACGCGACGTCCAATCATTCGTTCAACGTCGGCACTTGATGAACCACCAGCGCCGCCAGAACCGAATCCTTTAGGAAGAGTCATTATGGATTTAATCCAATTCAGAATCCTTTTAAATCTTTCTTAAATTACCGATTCCAGCACGATCAGTCGGACTTTGATAAATAATAAAAATAGAAAAATAGAAAAATAGAAAAATAGAAAAAAATGTGCGATTGCACGGTTGTCTATGGGATGCTTCTACTGTACAATTTACCTTCTAAGGCCATCTTGTACATTTCTGCAACATAAGGATTCTCACCAGGAGTTTCTGCACCTAGTTCTACGAGTCGAGCATATACTCTAACTACGTATGCTAGTGCTCCCATGAAAGCTACTACAACTCCCATGTTAAACATCCAGTGATTTGGTACTGCAAATATCTCTTCTACAAACCAGAAATGCCACATCTCATTGACCCCAATTGTAAACATTGTTGCAAGGTAACCAAGAATGGTCATCTTTAAACCAGTGTTCATTGAATTGTTAGGACCTCTAAGAACAGGTATTTTTCTATCATAGATTGCTGCTGCTCCCCATCCAAGTGGTAATGTAATGAAGTGGGAGTATAGCCACCAGTGTGCTGGTGTAAATGCACTATCTCTGATAGAGGTTTGATGCAAAGAACCATCAACGAAATTATCAACTTCGACTGAGGCTGCAGTGGATCCCATAGCTATGACGATGAGCCAGACTTTCTTTAGTCTCTGGATCTCAACTTCTTTTGGAATTAATGCGGGCATCTGTGCCATGTGATGTTATAGGTGAATTATAGATATAAACCAAGAGTTTACAAACTAACTAAATTTTATAAATTTTACACATAAGTTTTACAAATAATATGAAATAAATTTATTTTATTACATATTAAATTATAATAATTACATTAATTTTTTGATACTTTCATTGTTTAACATTAATGATAAACATTGATAATCGTAGATCCATATCAAAAAAAGTAAAACATATAACGATGAAATCTGCCGCTGTTTATAGGGATATAATATGAATGAAAAACAAATTTTCGTATTCGGACTAGCTGTAGTACTTGCACTAGGAACATTAGGATTCAACTGGGTTGAGTCTATTATTCCAACTGCAGATGCACACGGTGTCCAAGCACAACTCCAAAGTCGTTTCATCAGAATTGAAGATGAAACCTTCAATAGACAATCTCTACAAACAGGCGAAACCTTGACACTTCAAGGTACATTAGTCAGTCTTGTAGAAAGAGACCTTAGAGGATGGTTATCTATCTTCTCAGAGTCAACCAACGCAGGTAACAGATGGGAAATGTTAGCAAGAGATCCACCAGGAAATGTCTTTGACATGCCAGGTAACTCAGTTATAGATTACTCATTATCTGCAAAAGCACTTGAAGCAGGTGTATACCACGTACACACCCAACTCAACGTAGCAAAAGTTGGTCCAGGACTTGGTCCAGGTCAAACAGTTGTCGTAGAAGGTGATATTATACTCAAACCAATTCCATATACGAACATCGCATACCAATCAATCATAATTGGTGTCGGATATGTTATTACGTTTGCAACAAGACCTTGGCAAGTTATCTAAAATAACCCACTTTTTCATTTTCTAGATACTTCTTACGCTTTGCGTTAAACTATCAAAATACCTTTTATGTATAATAAAACAATAGAAAAGAAATGTTAGATTTTAAAATAATGAAACTAAATATCAATCAAAGTTATTTTTTTGGAGAAGTTGAATTTCGTTCTGACGAATACAAAGTAAATATTCAAAATGAAAGAAGAGGCAAAGTTCTCAAATTACCATTTAAAATAAAATCAAAAAGTGAAAAGATCATAGTAAGAATGACAGGTCCAGATGGTTTGTTTGTAGAAGACTATCTACCATACAAAGGGGAATCAGAATGGTTAGAAATAGACTCCAATGAAATTACATATTTTCTTGCAGATCATCAAGACCAGTTTGACAGAATTGAAATAATGTACGAGGACTAAAAGAAAGGACTTTAAGGAATCCAGGTAAAATATTGACATGATTTGGCCAGGTACCGGGGATCCTTACAAAAGAAAAAAGGCAATAAAATTTCTTCTGATAAGTGCTGTAATAGGAGGTATCGCGGTATTACTTACAACGGTGGGGGTAAATCCGATGATAGCTCAGCAAGCACATAATGCATGTATTGATGATATGGATACTGATTGGAAAATATCATTCACATTTGAAATGATTATGGACGGTCAAAAAGCTGAAGTTCAGCCAAATATTGGAATTACAGAAGAGTGTCAAAGAGCAATATACACACTTTCTAATGATGGCACAGTTTATGCAGAATGGATAGAAAACCCAGATTTTGAATTAGGACATTTCTTGTACATCTCTAAGTTTAAAATCAGAGATATGGAAGAATCAAAAACAGAAGTTTATGTAAATGACAGATTGGCAGAAAACGGTCTTAAAACACCATTACAAGACAAGTATAACTACAAAGTGGAATTTACTACAAAGAATTACGATACATCTAAAGACAAAGATTACTTGCCACCAGAAAATTAACTTAAAAATACAGATAATTCAGAATTTACAGATTTAGACAATTATTTTAAATAATATAGAATAAAGTATTTTTAAAATATAAAATTCGTGCAAGTACTAACTTGTAGAATTTAAAAATAATGAAAAGATGTAAGTGGTAATTACCAGTATTTACCGTTGTCTGGAATAAGACCGATACCTTCTCTTTCAAAGTGTCTGTCTAATTCATCGACCCATCTCTCACGGTTGTCTTTGTAAGCCCAGCCGTGTACACGTAACCAGAATGAGATTACTCCAAGAAGGAATACCGTGAACATAATGGTTCCGAAGATGTAAATCATTACATCGTAGAATAATGGATCATAGTTTGGTCCTAATTGTCCTGTTAATGTTGACAGGATACTTAGGAAAGTGCCTACTATAGGAATCATAACATTTTTGCTCTATTTCAGCGATATATACATTTCTTTTATTATTAGAGAATACGAGATCAGTAACACTAAGAGAATACGAGATCAGTAACACTAAGAGAAAATAATAAAATGAAAAGATGAAAGTGAGGTTTGTTTTATCCTCTGCCCATTGCTGCGTATTTGCCAGATCTTCCTTTCAAAAAGAAAGCTCCTGCAATACCACCGAATACTGCTCCTGCAATAATTGCTGCTCCAACAACACCGTCTGCACTAATGTATGGTGTTCCTGATCCAGCTGCTGGATTTGCATCAGCAGAAGCAACTCTTCGAGTTTGAATCTCAAGTGCTTCTTCTAAAGTATATGATCCGGTTTCTCCTGCACTACCAACGTTGCCCATGTACTGTGCAAATGCAACAGAACTTTGTGCAGATAGTCCGATAGTGAAGACAGCGATTAAGGATGCTGCTAATAGTATTTTTGTATTCATACGTTTTACCTGTGATTTTCCATTGAGAGACTTATTTAACTTTTATTCTAAATGCCAAGTTTATGAATAATTTACGAGATCAGCAAAAGTAACGTTTAATTCTACTTTTAATTGAGCAAGTTCATGGGACGAATGCACACTCACAGACATGGTAAATCACATTCAATTAGACCAGCAACTGTACGTGCACCATCATGGATCACATTAACCCCAGCGGAAGTAGAAGCATTGGTCATAAAATATTCTAAAGACGGCTTAACTCCAAGTCAAATTGGAATTAAATTAAGAGATCAACATTCAATCCCATTAATCAAACCAATTACAAAAAAAGGAATCAATCAGATTCTTGCAGAAAATGATCTAAGACCAGATATGCCAGAAGACTTGGAAAATATTGTCAATAAAGCAGTAGGTCTTCAAAAACACCTTAAAGAAAACAAAGGAGATAACAGAAACGTTAGATCTTTAGAATTAATTGAAGCTAAAGTTCACAGATTATCCGTGTATTACAAAAGGATTGAAAGAATTCCTAAAACATGGAAGTATAAAGCTGTAGTTGCTCAATTAGAGTAATGACAAAAGGGTTTGAAGAATCTCTATCACTATTCAAAGATAAAATTTCAGATTGTATAAAATCTCAAAAATCAATTTCAATTACAACGCACATCGATTGTGACGGATTAACATCTGGAAGTATTATTGCCAAAGCGTTAATCAGAGAAGGTGCAAACTGTACCCTAAGAACATCAAAAGAATTCAGCAAAGACATAGTAGAATCATTCAAAACAGATTCTAGAGATTTTCACATCGTAACAGATCTTGGAGGAGGGTTTGTAAAAGATCTAAATCAGACATTAGGAGATGATTGGATTGTTTTAGATCATCATCAGATATCAGAAGAAGAAAAAGATAATCAAAATGTCATAAATGCATGGAAATATGGAATGGATGGAGGTTCTGAAATTTGTGCCGGTGGAATGGCATATCTAGCAGCAATGTCACTTGATGAAAAAAATTCAGATTTATCAGAAATTGCAGTAGTTTCAGCATTAGGAGATAGACAAGATCAAGGAGATAGAAAATCGTTTACAGGTAAAAATTTTGAAATTGCCAATACTGCCAAAGAATTAGGCTTAGTAGAGATGGATTTAGATTTACTACTAGTCGGAAGAGAAACTAGACCACTTGCAGAAGCCATTGCTTTCACATCACAGCCATTTATCGAAGGATTAACATGGAATAAAGAAACATGTCTATCAATTCTAAAATCATCTGGAATTAAACTAAAAGAAGAAGGCAGATGGAGAGTTCCAGCAGAACTAAATGAAGAAGAAAAAAAATTAGTCATAAAAACGATAACAGATTTTTCTCCAGATAAAAATACTACAGAAGTAATGTCAGAATTAATTGGATATACATACACATTTCCAAAAGAAGACAAGAGAAGTTTTCTAAGAGATGGTAGAGAATATTCAACGATGCTTAATTCGTGTGGAAGGATCAACCGTTCAGGGGTTGGAATGGCAATATGTATGGGAGATAGAAACCAAGTACTATCTGAAGGAGAGGGGATTCTAACAGATTATAGAAAAAAGATCAAGGAATACATGAATATCTTATCAAATGAAAGATGGAGACTTTCAGAAAATGAAAATTACATAATGGTTAACGGAGAAGACATAGTACCAGAAACAATGACAGGTACAATATCATCACTAATTGCAGGATCACCAAAAAATATAGGAAAAATTATAATTCTAAGAACTAGAGGAGAAGCAAATACAATAAAATTTTCATCAAGAAAATCATTTGGTTGTAAATCAGAGATTAATCTTAGTGAATTAATGAGAACCGCCGCTGAAAAATTTGACGGCATTGGAGGAGGTCATAATGCTGCTGCAGGTGCAAAAATAACTAAAGACAAATTGGACGAATTTTTAAAATATTTAGAATTAAATGTCGTTAACGTGTCAAGTTCAAGTGATCATCAGTAACATATCAAAAACAAAGGCAGAAACTGTCAAAAAGGCATTAGAGCCTGACAACGTAGATTTTCCAAAAGGATTGAGTCTTTATGTTGAAAATATTGATAGCAAACTAGTTTTTAATTTTGAAAGTAAAGAAAACATGAAGCATCTTGTAGGCACGGTAGATGAAGTGTTAGAACATATCCAAGTTGCATTAAAGGTGATTGAATAATGTTAGATCCCAAACTAATCAAAGAAAAACCAGAAATGATCAGAAACATGCTCAAATCTAGAGCAGTAGAATTTGATCTGGATGAATTAATTAAAACAGACGAAAAAAGACGAGAATTTATAATTAAAACAGACGAGTTAAGAAAAAAGAAAAATCAAATCGGAATAAGAATTTCAGAAAAAAAGAAAGCAAAAGAGGATGCATCGTCAATTTTAGCAGAAATGAAAAATATTTCAAGTGAATTAACAAAATTAGAATCAGAGCGAGAGCAAATTGAAAACAAATATTTAAAATTAGCATCAACAATTCCAAATCTAATTCATGAATCAGTTCCAGTAGGAATAGATGATAGTGCAAATATAGAAATAAAAAAATGGGGAAATATTCCAAAATTTGATTTTAAAGTAAAAGATCATATTGACATTTCTGAAAATCTGAATTTAGTAGATTTAGAAAGAGCTGCAAAAGTAGCAGGATCTAGATTTTATTATCTAAAAAATGATCTAGTGCGATTAAATCAAGCACTAATTAATTTCGGATTAGATTTTCTTGCAGAAAAAGGATATTCACTAATTCAGCCACCATACATGATTAATCGCGAATCAATGGAAGGTGCAGTGATTGCAGAAGATTTTGAGGAAGTTATTTACAAAATTCAAGATGAGGATTTGTACATGATTGGAACATCAGAGCATGCGATGGCAGCAATGCACTCAAAAGAAATTATCGAAGGAAAAAATATTCCAATGAAATATGCAGGTATCAGTCCTTGTTTTAGAAAAGAAGCAGGAGCACACGGACGAGATCAAAAGGGCATTTTCAGAGTTCATCAATTTGATAAAATTGAACAATTTGTTTTTTCAAAACCAGAGGATTCTTGGAAAGAGCATGAAAAATTGCTTGCAGTTGCAGAGGAATTTTATCAAAAATTAGAAATCCCATACAGAGTTATGCTGTTGTCAACAGGAGATATTGGAAAAATTTCAGCTAAAACCTATGATATTGAAGCATGGATGGCAGGACAGAACGCATATAGAGAAATTGTGTCTTGCTCAAATTGTTTAGAATATCAAGCAAGACGGTTGAAAATTAGATTTAGAGATAAAACAAACGAAGATACACAGTATATCCATACTTTGAACAGTACACTGATAGCTACAACTAGAGTTTTAGTATCAATAATGGAGAATTTTCAAACAAAAGATGGCCATATTCGAATTCCACAGGTTTTACAGCCATACATGGGAAATCAGAAAGAGATATCTTGACATACCCTTATATTTTGGATTTGAAGTTCCTTAAGAATTGGCACGCAGAAAAGGTCGAATAAAGGATAAGTGGCGAGAAAAACGATGGGTTACAGTTAATGCTCCAGATTCATTTAACAACGTTCCAATTGCATACGTACCAATTACAGATGATGAAAATGCATCAGGCAGAGTAATAGAAATTACATTATTTGATATTCTTAAAGGAGATCCTTCACAACACCAGTACAAACTATATTTCCAATTACACAAAGTAGATGGTGAAATTGCAACAACTATTTTTAAAAGATTTGAATATTCAAAAGAATTTTTGCGTAGTTTAGTTAGAAGAGGTTCATCTAAGATTAATTTCATAATAGACATTAAAACAAAAGACGGATACGTATTCAGAGTTAAAGTATTGGCATTAACACATAGACCACTAAATACATCAAGACAACATGCACTAAGAATTATTGCAAGGGATGTAATTAACAAAACAGTTCCAGAAATGACAATTGATCAATTTGTTCAAGCTACATGTTACAGTAAAATTAACTCAGACATTATGGCTGCATTCAAAAGAGTTATCAAAGTAAGACACGTTGGTCTTGAGAAAGTAAAACTAATTAGAACTGCAGATAAAGAAACGAAATTACTAGAAGCATAAGTAATTAAATATAATCTATTTTGAATTATGGTTCATAAGATAGAAATTACTATTGACGTAATTGTTCATTCAACAGAAGATACTTCAAAAATATTAAAATCCTTTGATGAAATTTTAGAAATTGAAGAAGAAGAATTTACATCAATAGAAACTACAGGATATTTTGAAAATCCAATAATAATCTTAAGTGCTAAACTTCAAAAAAAGCAGGGTCAAAATTTTATAAAAAAGATGCTAGAATTACTACCAATTAATCAAATTAATGAATTAATTGAAGAAATTGAAGAAAGAACAATAGATTCAAGATTTCATCTAAGATTAGACAAGCAAGAATTAGTTGAAGGTAAATTGATAATTAGTGAAAAAGATACCGTGAAAATTAAAATTCATACTCCAATTTACAACAAAAAAGATACCGTGAAAATATTTACGGAAATTTTTCAAATGGTCAACTAGATTAAATAGGAATAGATCAATAATTTAATTTGGGAATGAGGAGATATTAGCCGCTCCAGTCTGAGCTAACGCCTTGAAGACGCCGCGACGAACCGACCCCAAATTAAATTATAATGAATGGGGTTTCAATATCAGAATAGAGTTTATTATAAATACGGACAAACAAGTCTGTAATTATGGCAGATTATGACGTTATAGTAGCTGGAGGAGGATTAACGGGTACAATTGCAGCACAGGCAATATCATATTATTCAAAACAAAATTTACGAATTCTTTCATTAGATAAAAATCCAGAACATCTACCTGGAAGAAAATCAGGTCCAGGATGGACATGTGGGGACGCATGCTCAAAAGAAGCAGTAGATTTCATGACTGAGCGAATCAAAATTCCTTGGACAAGACCAGAAATTGAACATGACGTAAAAGGAGTCATGGCATTTTCACCAGATAATGAAACAGCTATTCCATTTGATGGTGCAGGATATATGCTAAATAGACAAAAACTTCCAGAAATTCAAAATGCTAGAACGCAAAAAATGGGAGTTGATTTTGATTTTGAAATTTCTCTGTCAGGATTAATCTACGATGGAACACAAGTCATAGGAGTACAAGGTATAGATATGAAAACCAAACAACCTTACAAAAAAACTGCAAAATTAGTAGTTGATGCAATGGGAATTAATTCAAAGCTTAGAAACGGATTAACAAATTCTACAAAAGTTGAGAGAGAAATAGATAGAAGAGATGTAGAAACAACTGGAAGACACATCATGTATTTTGAACCAGGTAAAGAAGAGTTAACACAATTTGATCCAGATTATTGTATCATTCATTTAGATCAAGACATTGCACCAGGAGGATATGGATGGGTATTTCCAAAAGCAGATAACAAAGTGAACATTGGATTGGGAGTTGAACAAACATTGTTACATAAACGAAATGCTAGATTAGGCAAAAAAGATAACGTGGGTTCATTAATGAAAGAATACCTTGACAGAAATCCAGTTCTTAAAAATCCAAAACTTTCTGAAGATGAATCAGACATACACAACAATACGGGGGTTTACTCAGTTTCAGTACGAAGACAAAACGACTGCATGGTTTCAGCAGGGTATATGTTGGTTGGAGATTCTGCATGGATGCCAAAGCCAATAGATGCAGGAGGAATTGGACCAGCACTAATTGCAGGAACACTAATTGGAAATAATGTTACACAGGCAATTGAAGCTAATGATGTTTCAGAAGCAAGTTTATGGCAATATAATTTAGATTTCATTAAAGAGTACGGTTACAAAACTGCAGGTTTAGAATTATTTAGAAGATTGGTTCAAACAATGACTAATGATCAAATCAGTTATGGAATGAAACATTTCTTGGGCAATCTAGATGTTGAATCAATCAGTAAAGGAGAACATCCAGACTTTTCGGGTTTAGGCAAAATAGGAATGATAATCAGAGGCGCAATGAATAAAACAGTTGCAAGTGGTTTGAAATATACATCAGGTCAGAATCAATGGTTAGTTGAACACTATAACAATTATCCAAAGGATCCTTCCGGATTTGATGATTGGAATAAAAAATTACATAAAACATTAGATGAATCAGTCATAAAAATAGCATCGTTTGAAAAATAGATCCAACATTAAATATTGTTAAAATTAATGAAAAAAGTCTTGGAAGAAATACAATACTTAGATTGGAATAACTCAAATCAAATTATTAAAAAAGCATACGAAGCAGGACTTTTTGTTCTTATAATAGGACCAAAAGGAACAGGAAAGACATCTCTAGTTAGGGATTTTGCTAAAATCAATAATATCAGTTTAGAATCAATTAATTTTAGTTTAAGAACAAGAGAAAGTCATTTGGTCGGAACAAAAACACTAACAGATGGAACAGTTAGTTTTGATGAAGGTATTTTGATTAAATCAATGAGAAGCGGAAATTTACTTTATCTAGACGAGGTCAATGCAGCTGAGGCAGATGTTTTACTTAGATTAGATGAAGCATTAGATGACAGAAGGCAAATAGTACTAAAAGAAGCAACAGGCGAAGTAGTTAAAGCAAAAGAAGACTGGTTTGTAATTGCAACAATAAACCCATTAACACATAGTGGAACAAAAGAACTTCCACCACAAATTCTAAGCAGGTTTCCAGTACGTATACGATTAGAATACCCACCAGAAGAAATAGAATTAGATATTGTAAAAAAATATGTTTCAGGAAATCATGAATCAGAAATAATTCAAGGAATTAAACTTGCAAATACATTAAGACAAGCTGCAGCAGTTGAAGAATTATTTTATTCACCAAGTTTGAGAGAAACCATTGCATTTGGAAAATTATTAGATAAAGAAGTATCACCAAGAGAAGCTGCCAACATGGTTTTTGGAAATGTATACACACAGTGGGGAGATATCGAATATCAAAAAGTGAGTGACATAATCACTTCAATGTTTAGAAGCTAAATGCAATCCATTCAACTTCAAAATGATTCTCTAGTAGAAATTTCCACATTTCTTATTAGAAGATGGTCTGAAAAAGAGGATGCAGTGATTGAAATTTCAAACAATATTGAAACTAAAACAAGATTAAAAGAAAGAAAAGTAATCCTGACACCTTTAGAAAAAAGAATAGGAAATGATTTTCAAAAATACAGACAATTTAGAACATCATCATGGTATGAAGCAATGAAGATAAAATATTCTGAAAAAATTCTTAGTGATGATCATGCTTTTGGGTTTATTCTTAACGTAATGGAGACACAAAGAGTAGAACAGTTAGGTAGGAAAATTTGGAAAGGGATGGATGAAGAGATTATTTTTAATTATTCATATATGCTTGTGTCAAGACCTCAACTTCATACAGTTTATGGTAAAGCAAGAATTGTGGAGGCATTTTACCAGTATTTCATGTTTGGTGCAATCAAAGGTGAGATACAACCAAGTCATTTTGAAAAAATAAAAAAAGCAAGTATATTTGCAAAAAAAATAGTCAACGAGTCAATAGAAAATAATCAAAAGACAAGTTGGATTGAAAAAAATATAACGCAAATAATTAAAATTTTAGAAATTGATTCATTATTAACAATTCCAATATCAGTTGCATTTATGAAAGCTGGAATGGCATTATCAGAAGAAGAATTACGAAAAGTTTTAAAAATAATTGCTAAAAACAAAGAAGGTGATTTTGGTTCAATTGATCCATCATCAATAGTAAAAGGTGAAGACGTTTACGATGAATACAAAGTATTAATCGATGAAAATAAAAAAAATGAGAATAAAGGAATTTCATCAGAAACAGTTGGAATACAAATTCCATCGACAAAAAATATTGATGAAAAAGTGATTTATGATATTAGTTTGATTAATGGCTTAAAAATGAAATTTAAAGAATGGAAAACAGGTTGGAAAGAACAGCACTTAAGATCAGGGGATGAATTTGATGATGAAAATTACATTGAAGGAAATGAACCATTTTTTACAGATATTAAAAAATCAATTAAAACAAAAATTGTAATTTTATTGGATCATTCATCAAGCATATCTTCAGATGCAATTGAATATAAAAAAGCAACAATAGCACTATGTGAAGTTTTAGCATTTCTTAAAGTAAAATTTGCAGTATATGCATTTAGTACAGAAAATAGATCAATGATATGCTGGTCAATAAAAGAAGAAAATGTGAAATGGAACAAGACTACTGCAAAAAGATTAGCACAAATAGTTGCAAATGGAGCAACACCATTAGCAGAAATTTATGATAAAATGTTTTCAACATTACAGGCAAAACAACCAGATATTTTTTTGACATTAACTGATGGAGAACCGTCAGATTCAGATGCAGTTAGAAAGAGAACAAAATCACTAAAAGGATTAGGAATAACCATGGTTGCTTTAGGATTAGGACCAAATACAGTAAGGGCCACCACCATAGCAAATAATCTCAAACATTTAGGATATGATAAAACCATGGCAGTGAGTAGATTGAAAGATATTCCAAATAAAGTAATCAATCTTTTAGATACACAAAGGTGAAAAATTTAATAAAATAGAATAATCTTAATGTAAAATATAAGATATTTTATATGACCTTCTGAAAATTAAAGAATAGGGATAAAATTGGAACAAAATCAAGATAGCAATATTGACAAAGTTCTACTTCAACGCTTTGAGGAAGAAATATGGAACAAAGTACCACATTTAGAAAATGACAGTGAAGGAGCAAAAATAGTTAATGCGACTCCGTTAGTAGACATTACAGATGATTTTAAAGAATGTGCAAAAAAAGTTTACAATTTGGATCTTTCTAATTTAGAATTACAAGTTTACGGAAAATTAGATTCCACGTTACCTACAGGTTCAATCAAAGTTAGGCCAGCTGCAAACATAATTCATGATGCAATCATAACAGGGAAAATAAAGAGTGGTCAAACAGTAATTGAGGCAACATCAGGTAATTTTGGAATAGCATTAGGGATGTTATCAAAACTAGGCCTACAAGTAGTTACAATTGTTTCAAGAAAATTACAGGAAGGCGTATTTCACGAACTAAGAAATATGAATATCAAAATAATGGATTTAGAAATGGATATTTGTCCAGCACCAGGAATGGAAGGTAAAAAAGATGAATTAGTTGCAAAAGCAACAGCTGCTAACATTCGTTCCCAATTAACTCAATTAGAATTTGATCCAAGTATTTTTGATAATTCAATTACTGAAATTGAATCATTGTTAGCTAAACAAGATATTATTAATTTAGCAAAATTACTTGCAAAAATATACAATTGCTTCTGTCCAGAACAATATGATAATGATTTGAATGTGAATGCACATAGAACCATAACAGGAGCTGAAATAGATCAGCAATTACATGAAGAAGGTAACTCGCTTGAAGATTTTAACATTCTATGCACATTTGGTACAGGTGGAACTTCAGGTGGATTAAGTAGATACATATCTGAAAAATATAATAAGAAAAGAGTTCACGTGATATTTCCACCAGGTGGACAAGATGTTGCAGGAATTAGAACTCACAATAATGCAGATGGTCTAAAATATTATCAACCAGATAAATACGCTGGAGAATATGAAGTAGATTTTGAAAAAGCAAAACCATTACTCAAATTTTTTGTAGAAAAAGGTCATGATATTGGAGAAAGTAGTGCACTAGAACTTTATGCAACTTTACAATTAGCTAGTGCAAATAAAGAAAGTAAATTTGTAGTAATGATTTGTGACGGGATAGAAAAATATAGAAAGAATTTAGAAAAAATTGGAAAAATTCAACCCCCGGGACAAGTATCACAAGAACAAGTTGCCTCAAATTCAGGAGATTATGATAAAATTATTTGGATACATACACAATATACGCCTCAAGAAGGAGGAATAGAATTACTTGCAAAATCTCTAGGCATAGATAAAAGCAAAATAGTCGTACCAAATGCAAGAACTGCACAGCAACTATTATCAGGACAAGGAATTCCAGATGAAATTAATAATTCTCTACAAGAATCAAAAGGAAAAACCCTAATGGTTTGTATGGCTGGAAGAACATCACTAATGGCTGCCAATGTACTAGCAGAAAAAGGAATTGCAACAGATAGTTTGATAGGAGGAATAACAGAACTTCCTGAAGCAAGAAACAGCCAACTCTCAGAACTAGTCAAACAAGCTTCACAGTTTTAATGCATATCAAATTTTTATTAGCATAATAATTATGAAATGTCTTTCAATTTGTCAACCATTTGCAGAATTAGTTATTCAAAATAAAAAAATAATTGAATTAAGAAAATGGAATACAAATTTTCGAGGAGAATTTTTAGTACATGCTCCAATTAAAATTAGAAAAGAAGAATACAATAAATTAAAAATAAAAGAAAAACTAACAACTGGTGCAATAGTAGGTAAAGTAGAAATTTATGATGTAAAAAAATACACATCTTCCAAAGAAATTCAAATCGATAAGAAAAAACATTTTTCTTCAAGAACTTTTCAAGAAAAAACATTTGGGTTTATGTTAAAAAATGCAAAACCACTTAGAATTCCAATCCCATGGAAGGGGCAATTAGGATTCTTTAATGTCGAACTACCTAAAATAAAAAATAAAAAAATAATTATAGATATGATTGATGAAGAATTTTGTTATCAATGGATTGGACATCATTAATAAAAATTGTCGAACAATAAGTTTGAAGAAGAAAAAAAGAATTTAACGCCTGAAATAGGCTTTAATTTGGTCGGAATCGATTACTTTGGAGATACAGAAAATCAATTGTATGTAATTGAACATTTTGATATGTATCAAGATGCATTAAATGCAAAAAAAGATAGAAAAAATCAGGATGAATATTTTGTATTATACAAAGATCAAAATAATGGATTTTTCTGCAGATAAATTAGAACAAGTTAAACAGTTATGAATTAAATGAAAATGTAATTGATTTTGTTTCGGAACCATTGTCTACTTTGATAGTATAGGTACCTGAATTTTCCCAACCTGAACCTCCAGCTAGAGATAGTGTAGAATACATGCCATTATTTTTTACAGAAACCTGCTCTGCCCAGACAAGTTTATTGTTTTGATTTTCAATAGATATGTTTACCATATTGGAATTAGTAGAAACACCATTAATTGAAATAATATCCTTCTGATAATACGAGGATGAATCAATTTCAACAGATAACTTTAACGCAGGATTAGATGCAGGATTAGATGCAGGATTAGATGCAGGATTAGATGCAGATAAATCAAATATGCCAGAAGATAAAACAGCAGCAAAAATAACTACTAAAACAATAGAAGTAAACCCCAAAATTAATTTTGGATTTTTTAAATTAAAACTAGAACTACGAGAGGTGTGTGATTGAAGTGTTTGGGTTTGTTCATAAGATTCAATTTTAGGCATTACAACATCCGGAATTATAGGGGCAATATTTTCAGGTTTTTTAGAAATAATTATTTCAGGTTTTTTACCCAAATATTGTTCTGCTAATTTTCGAACATAATTTCTTTCATAGTTACTAATTACCTCGTTATTTTTACATGCTCTAGATATTTGTTTTAAAATTCGATCATCGCCAAAATCCCCGTCTAAAAGAGAGGTTACATCATCAAGTAACACATCATTCATGGTAATTTTTCCACATATTCATTATTTATGAATAGCTTGTTTAACATTTCTAATAATTTCTCCACATTACCAATTGAAGGGATTTTAATTTTTAGTATTTATATAAAAAAATTATTTTAAATGTGATTTTTGAGCTTGTATAATCACGGTTCTAATGTAATCTTTGGCAGTAGAATCAGTTACACCCATTTGTTTGGCTCGGCGATAAATCTCATTTTCTTGCGGATTAACAAGGTAACATTTTAAGAGATAATTTAGTCGATGAGACCGTTTTTCATCACTTTTCATAATTATTCTTATTTTTAATATTAAAAAGAAAGAAGGATTGTGCAATAACCCAAGCATAACTATTCAAAAATATTTGTTTATATTTTGAATCATAATTGAAATAAACAATATGAAAAAAATTGAAGCGACTGTTCAAATCAATAAAGTGGATGTCGTAGCTACTGCAATTACTGATATTGTTAATGGATTTACAATTTTAGAAGGAAATGGAAGAGGATCAGGAAAAAGACAAGTCGTAAGATCTGGAAGAGGTACAGGTACAGTAGTGGCAGATTATAACAAAGTTGCAATAATTAGCACAATTGTAGATGACTCAGAAGTAGAAAAAATATCTGAAATAATTGTGAATGCCGTATTTACTGGAGAAGAAGGAGATGGAATCATAGCAGTAAGTGATATTGAAAGTGTTCTAAATATCACAACAAAAGAGAAAAATTCTAAATCGCTCTAATTAAAAAAATAAAAAATTAAATAATTTAAAATAATCTGCTGAAATGGGATATGACCACCATTTCAGGTTGTTATCCTTTTGGAGGACATGTTTCTAAAGGGATATTTTTT
>JAOMJV010000013.1 GCA_028351415.1 Candidatus Nitrosopumilus sp. | reverse complement strand
AAGCTATGAAAAATTGGCTCTAATTTTCTAATGTCCAGTTTAAAATCTCCTTTTGATTCTAAAATTTTCTTATGTAATATCCTGAAATAAACTGCCACAAAAAATAACGTTGCATATCTTTTTGTTTTATGTCCTCCTTGCTTTCCATACTTTAGTGATTTTTTTGCAAATTCTTTTACAAGATACGGATATAGTATTATTCTGTAATCATCTTTAAGATTATCATTAAAAATATGGTCATATTTGCTACCTCTTGGAAGAAATTGCGATGGCGAACTATATGCTTCTGTTGGCCTTTGTTCGATTCCAGCTACTAGTGATTGGATTGCATCTTTGGCAACAATCACTTTTTTGTGATTGTCTGGAAGATAGTTGTTATACGCTGTATCTCCATTGTATTCTGATTGTTTTGATTTTGATTTTGTATCAAATGAACCGGCTTGAATTTCATAAAAATATCCGCAGTTTTTTAATTGTGATTTAATTGACTTATGAAAATCCATTAATGAAACTAAATCTTTTCCTCTTACTGAATTTTGAGAATTTCTATATTTTGTAATGTTGTTTTGTTCTTGTTCATCATCTGCTTTGATTATTGTAACTGTCATTGAACCGTCCATGTTTTTTGTTCTTTTTGAATGATCTAAAATTGAGTTTGATGTTTGTGCACCGTTGACAATCTGTGGTGCAAAAAGTTCAATCATGTTTTCTCCTAACTCTGTAAAATCACTAACTACAATTGTAATTCCGTTATTATAAAAAAAGAACTTTCCTGGATTTGTTTGTAGTGTTTCTCGTAACCCCTTATTCACTGTAGTTTTAAATTGCATCCATTGTCTGATGTTTGATTCAAAAACATACTCTTTGTTTTTACTTACAAACTCTGTTAATTCTCGTAGTTTTAAAATACCTAGTATGGTGTTTTCATGTCTTAGCATTCTTTCTAATTTGATAGATGATTTTTTTCCCGCAGCTGGTTTTTTAATTCTATCCCATAAATTTTGAATTATCTTTTCTTCGTCTATGATATCTACTAATTCGTCTTGATAGTCCACTTTTTGATCCGTAACATAACAGCATTTTATTTTTAGATTTTTTTCTTTAATTTTTGTAACTAGTTGAGCTAACTCTGGTCTCATTTTTGTTACATCTTTTGAAAGCAATCTTTTTGCATCTTCTTTGAATTTAGCAATTGCTTCTAGTGAATGCGATGTGCCATATTTCGATTGAAATAATCTAACTGTATTATCTGAAAAATCTACTGGAAGATATGCGTCTATTCCTAGATCGTTTGCTCCATCTACAATTGCATCTGCTGCATCATCTTCTGTAGCCTCAAAAACTCTTGTTAAAATCCATTGAAGGAAATTTTTCCCTTTTTCAACCTCATTTTTTGAATCCTCTGCATACTCGTGAATATTATCTCTGATATTTTCTGCAAACCCTTCTAGTGGTGGGCTCAAATTTTTTTGTATTAGTAACTTTTCTGAACCTGGTATGTATTCTAATAGACCACTTGAATTCTGTGACATTAATTTTTGTAATGCATTATATATTTAGAAGATTAGGTAATTGTGTAATACCTCTTTGATGACTGTGAAATAAATTGATTAAAAAAATAATTACTCTGACAATAATTTTGGGAATATCTGTGTCAATTATTGGTTTATCATTATCTGGCATGGTTTTTGAAATATCAAATCCTGATGAAACAAATCCTGATGAAACAAATCCTGATGAAACAAATCCTGATGAAACAAATTCTGAAGAAATTAATTTGCAAAATGATTTCCTCGTTCCCCCTGATGTTGTAATACCAATGAAAGTATCCCGCCCAGGATGTGATATTGAGGATATTTGCTATATCCCATCCAAAATTGTTGTTGAAAAAGGAAAATCTGTCACGTGGTTGAATGAAGATTCTTCTTTTCACAGTGTTACATCTGGATTTTATCCTGAACCTAGTGGACTTTTTGACAGTGGTCATTTAGATCCGTATGAGTCCTACACATTATCTTTTGATGAAATTGGTACATACGATTACTTTTGCACATTACATCCTTGGATGTTCGCTCAGGTAATTGTAGAATAAAAGGTACCCGAGGGAGTCGAACCCCCTTGTATAAGCTTTGCAGGCTCACGCATAACCGTTCTGCCAGAGTACCGTTTTGAAAAACATGAATTGAACAATTAAACTCTTTAGATTGAAATTTCTTAAATCACTTTAAAACGATCCATGTTGGATTCTTTTTCTTTTTGTAACCATGAATTTCTTATATCTTCACCCATTACGGTTACTCGTTTTGGCTTTGTTTCAGAAACTAAGTCTACTGCACTTTTTGCAATTTCTTCTGCAATTTCTTCTATTGTTTTTCTCAATTCATCTGCTGACTCATCACTGACTCTATTTGCCCCTGCTTTTTTTAAAATTCTATACATTGCAGATAATCCTAATTCTGATGATTTCATAATTTTTAATTTATTTTTTTGGGAAAAAACTTAACGAGTGAAAAAATGTTACTAAGGAATCGATTTATACAGACTATATTCAGAATTAATTAGAAAATGACTTGGCTTTTTGATTCTCATATACATCTCTCTGATACTGCATACCTTCCTGAAATTAATTTAATTTTAAAACAAATGGAATTTCTTAAAATTAAAGCATGTTGTGTTTCAACGGACGTCAAAAATTCTTTAGAAACCCTATCTCTATCCGAACAGAGTGATCTTGTTTTACCTTTCATTGGAATTCATCCTGAATTTGCAAATGATGATCTTGAAAAAATCACCGATTTAATAGAGTTAAATCAAAACAATATTTCTGGAATAGGTGAAATTGGATTAGATCCTACATATGTAAAAAATAAAGATGACACTAAAAGACAAGTCCAAGTTTTTGAATCATTACTTTCATCTGCAGAAAAATTAGATAAACCTGTGTCTATTCATTCACGAAAAAGTCTCGATGACGTTTTTGAAATTATGACTTCCTACAATGCTAAAAATGCTTTATTACACTGGTTTGATGGCAGTAAAAAACAACTTCAAAAAGCCATGGATATGGATTTTTTTGTATCTTTTGGACCTGTAACGATTTATGCCAATGATAAACAAACTTTGTTATCTAAAACTAATCCCTCAAAACTTCTTGTTGAAACTGATGGACCTGTTAGGTTTTCTAGATGTTTTGAAATGAAATCTGGACAGATTAGTTTTATCCCTAGCGTTATATTCTGTGCTTCCAAAATTCTTGAAAAAACATTTGACGAGATGGCATTTTTGTTAGAATGCAATACAAAACGTTTTCTTGGAATATAGGTATAAAATACCCCCTTCGTTAATTCATGCGTGGATAGGATAAAACGTATTTCTTTTGAAGTATTAGAGGCACATAAATCTAAATTCGGTGAAGATTTTGTTGAAAATAAAAAAGCATTAAATGAAATTGCTATTGTTCGCTCTAAAGGTCTAAAAAATAAGGTCGCTGGTTATATTACAAGATTTCTCAAAAAACAAATTCGTGAAGATAAAATTAAACATGACCGTAGTGGTATGAACTATTCTAATGTTGAAGAGCAAGAATCTAAATTAGACATTGCTGAGTCTGGCGAAATTGATGAATCTGTTGAAGAAATTACTCTAACCAATGAAGAAGTTGAAACAATTACATCTACAACCCCATCTGTAGATGAAAAAACTGAATAATTAATTAAATATTCATTTCTAAATTAGGTGTACAGTTATGATTGTTGTAAAATTTCTTGGTGGCGCAAAAAAGTCTTTTAATTCTGAAAAATTAGAAATTAGCGAATCTGATATTTCTATTCGTGATTTACTTGATTTATTATTAAAATTAAAACCTAAAGACACTTCTGATTTTGATTTTGAAAATATTTTGATTGCTGTTAATGGTTCTGATTCTTCTGCAATGGAAGGAAAATCTACCACTGTTCATGATGGCGATGTTGTAAGTATTATACCTGTGATTCATGGAGGTTCATCAAAAAAATCTTGTTTTGAAATTGAAAAAAAACAAATTTGTATTTTTGAAATACGCGGTAAAAAAACTGCCGATATTAAATTGATTGACAATTTGAGAAAAACATACCCTAAAATTAAATTTCAGGCTGTATCTACTAATTTTATACTTAGTGCATCACATTTAAAAAAAATTTTATCTCTTTCAATTAACGCTGAAAAAAATAATGTTTTACTTTCTAATAAAATTGAAACTGATATTTTAATGCGTTTTGCGTTAACATTACAAATTTCTAATGCTATATCTTCAGCTGGAATAAAACCTTCTGTTAATTTTATTTTAATCACAATTGGAAATAAAATTTTTCCTGATTCTTTGAATCATGAATTATCTTTAATTTCTTCAGATTTATTTTCAAAAAATAATTCTACATTTATAAAAAAGCAATTTAACATTTCAAAAAAACATGTTGATAGTGTTTATTCAAAAACTCCGTTAGAAGATATTTTAGTTGAAAAAGCTTCTATTTTATTCTGACATACTACGCTTTGTTTTTTCAATACTTAGTATGTCTGCCTCTTTTAATATGGAAATTCCTGTCATACCGCCCAATATTTCAATCAAAATTATTTTATCTGGAAAATCTAATGAAACTTTATTTTTTATTTCATGTGCTATTTTTGTAATGATCTCTTTACTTGATATGTCTGAGTTTCTTTTTTCAATCAAAATTCTATATGTTTCTCCATCTAGAATTTGATTTGAGATGTTGGAAATTGCCATTTCTATTGCTTGTATTTTTGTTTCAATTACTTTTTGAATGGGGATTATTCTGAGGCAATATCTTATGCTCCAAGGTTGATCCAGTAACATCTCTTTCATTTTTTTTAACAACTTCAATTGGATCTAATTTTGTTTGTGCAGTTAAAATTCCCGACATATCACTTATTGACACTTCTATCTCTGAATCTCCTAATTCATCTAAAATATCTCTCAATTCCTCTCCAGTGTCTTCTTCAAGATGTCTGGCACAAGTAATAATGAGGTTCATCATATCATGATTTCCTCTTTTTTTAATACCCCTTCTCTGATGATTTTAATTTCTTCATTTTCTATTTCAATAATTGTTGATTCTCCTTTACTTGTAATTGTTCCTCCGTTTAGAAAAATATCGTAATTTATAATATTTTTGAGACATTCTTTTGGATCTGTAGATGATGGATTTCCAGAAATATTTGAACTAGTTCCTACTAACAATCCACATTTTTTTAATAATTTTAGAGTACATTTCGAGTCTGGAATTCTTACTGCAATTTTATTATCTAATTTTAGTGATTTCTTCAATTTTTTATCTGTTAATTCTAAAATTAATGTTAATGGGCCGGGCCAATACTTCTTTATAATTTTTTCAGTGAATGCATCGATACGTGCTATTTGTTTTACAGTATCTAATGAGTATGCTAATACTGGTAGTGGTTTTATTTTCTCTCTGGATTTTACCTCATAGATTTTTTCTACTGCATTTACATTATATGGATTACATCCCATTCCATATACTGTATCGGTTGGAAATATCGCAATTCCTCCATTTTCAATTACTTGAAATGTTTTTCCAATACCTTCATCATTACAATCTACTTTCAATATCATTTGTATTCTATTTTCTTTAATTATTATTTGCTTTAACTATTTTTTTATCTCCGTTTTACTTGATCTATGTGATATTTCTTTTAGTGATAATTATTATGATACTCTATCCAAAAATAGTTTTGAAGAATTTAGTAATGTTAAAAATTAAATATTTAAACCAAAATTATCTGCAAACTTTGTAAATGATTTGTATGCTTGCAGAAATTCTCTACCTGATTGACTAATTTTATATCTGTTTGAACCTTGAGAATCTCCGCGTTCTAACAATCCTTGTGATACTAGTGTTTTTAAAATTGTAGATATTCTTGAATGTGAGATATTTGCTTTTCTAATTAGATAGGTAACTGTTGCCCCATTTTCATCTTGAAGATCATCTTGTGTCGTTGATAATATGTCCCCTATAATCTTCATTTGTGTTCTGTATTCGCCCATTTTCTTACTTTTTTATTCTTAAATGTGTATGATAGGTAATTGCTATTTTCATATATACTAAAAAGATAAAAGAATTTGACTATTTTTTATTTTTGAGCCTATCTTAGATTTTATCCAAGTCATCATCAAATTTTATCCTCTTTAGTGGAATTTTACTTACTGGGATAAACAATGCGATTAATCCCCCAATTTTGATGGCCATCGATATTGAATATAGCATTGATTCTGGAAATACAAAAGAATACCATCCCAAAAATTCTCCAAATGCTAAAAGTGCTAATCCTATGGCTACTGAAATTGCACCTTTATTTTTGTTATCTCTATATGATAATATTGTTTCAATTGCACCGTATACTAATAAGATAAATGATATTGATCTGAAAATGTGTTCTAATTGAACAGTTGATACTAGAAAAAATGGTAAAATCCCTACTGATCTAAAGTAGTTTGATTTTGGAAAAAATGACTTTATGCTGTGAGAAAATGCAATGAAAAAATATCCTACAGTTTGAATTACAATACCTACAGTTTGAATTCCTCTTTCAATTGCACCTGATTTTATTACAAAGTCTTCTATCATGTATCCTGACCATATTACAAAAAATCCTAAACTTATTGAAAAAAATGCAATTGTTAATCTAAATAATGTTGGACTGCCTGTATTTCTAAATCCAATATATGCCATTATCCCTATGGCAAGTCCTACCAAAAAACCAACTAGATTAAGTATATTTTCTAATAAAAATTCCAATTATGTTTAGTGATGTATTGAAGTAATTATTTTAATCTGATGAATTATTTTACTATGTTGTTAATCCCATTCATCCAATGAACCTGCTGTTTGACCTTCTGTACTGCCACCAGATGCATAATCTCCTAGAATATCTGAATATTTGGGTTGATTATGTGCAATAAATTTTACATATTCTCCATAACTCATATCCAAATCACATGAGCCACATTTTACCATTGAATAATCTAGAGGCATTTCTGCATCTTTATTACATTTTGGACATTTTATCTTCATACTTGTTTTAGTGTTCATGAATTATTATTACTTTACATCAAAAAAAGATAAAAGGAGTTGTTTATTGTTGTTTTTTATGGGTCTAACATGCACTAAATGTAAAAATTCAATTCCAGATACTGAGCAATTAGGACCTGTTAATGTAAAATATCCTACTTGCACCAAATGTTGGGCTGAATGGAAAGAATACCAAATAATGGTAATGAATGAAATGAAACTTGACATGTCTATGGCTGATCATAGAAAATTATTAAAAAAACATGAAAAAATATTTGTAGGTGTATTATCTGCTGAAGGGGAAATTATTGATTATTCAAATGAAGATAATCGAAAACCTGATGAACCACAAACTAACTAAATTTTTAAATGATCTTTAGCATTATTTGGTATCATAATTAGAATTTTCTTTCTTTGATCATCATTAAGATTTTTAATAATTTTTTTAATTGTGTTTGAAATAGTTTCTTTTTCATTTTCTTCTAATTGTAAAAATATTTCTAAAATCCCATCTAAATTAAATGCAATTAATTTTTCTGGTGATAATAATGATTGCGTAATGTATGCCAAAAACATCCCTTCTCTATGTTCTTCTGAGATGCTTGCTATAATTTTCAGCCAAGATTTAAAGAGTTTAGAAAAATTGAGAAATGGAATACTGGGACCTGCTTCTAACGCATTGTTTATGATTTCAGTTTTTTCTGATTCTGATTTTGAATCAAATTCAATCATTCTTTTTTTTAAAATTGGTGTTCTCAAAAAATCTGGCAAACTAGCTAAGTTAACTATTATGTTCCCTGCAAAATTTTCTTCTGACATCGATCTAAACTACTTTTTCCTGAATATAAAATCATACAGTGACACTTTAGCTTAAATAAAGCAAATAGATTTTCCAAATATGGCCTGTACTGTTGTTGTTGGAGGATTTTTTGGCGATGAAGGCAAGGGAAAAATTATTTCATACTTAGCAATTAAAGACAATCCAAAAATTATAGTTCGTGGCGGTGCTGGTCCTAATGCTGGTCATACCATAATGGATGGTGATAAAGTATACAAAGTTAGAATGCTCCCAAGTGGATTTTTAAATAAAAATGCTAAAGTTATGATTGGACCTGGCGTTGTAATTAATCCCAAAGTTCTTGATAAAGAAATTGAAGATTTTGGTGCATCTGGCCGTGTGTTTATTGATAAACACTGTGGAATAATTGAAGAATCTCATTTGATGAGGGATTCTAAAGGTGAATTAAAAGAAAAAATTGGTAGTACTGGTTCTGGAACTGGCCCTGCTAATGCTGATAGAGCAATGCGTACTCTAAAAATGGCAAAAGATTTTGATTCACTATCTTCTCTAATTACTGATGTTTCTCAAGATATTAATTCTGCATTAGATGCAAATCAAAATGTTCTAGTTGAAGGAACTCAAGGCACATTTCTTTCTTTATGGCATGGAACTTATCCATTTGTGACTTCAAAGGATGTAACTGCTTCTGGAATTTGTGCTGATGTTGGATTGGGACCAACAAAAGTTGATGAAGTAATTGTTGTTTTCAAATCTTATGTTACACGTGTTGGAACTGGTCCTTTAGATAAAGAACTATCCTTAGAGGAAGCAGAAAAGAAAAATTGGTCTGAGTTTGGTACTGTTACTGGTCGTCAAAGACGTGCTGCTGATTTTGATTTTGATTTGGCAAGACGTGCAATTATGCTTAATGGTGCGACACAAATTTCAATTACAAAATTAGATGTTCTCTTTACTGACTGTGCTGGTAAAACTTCTTATGATGAATTATCTGATGATGCAAAATCTTTTATCAAAAATATTGAAAATGAATTACATACGCCTGTGACCATTATTGGAACTGGCCCTGCAATCAATGATGTTGTTGATAGAAGAAACTAGGCTCCAACTTTTTGGATAAGTTTAATTTGATAATCTGTAACAAATCTTTGTGGATAAATTAGAACCTACTATTGTTGATAAATTACCTCGTTACATACAACTTCACTCTACTTTAGAATTTACAAGATTAGTTTGTGCACTTGAGCGTGCACCTCGTGTATCATTTTCTCATAACTATGATGGCAAAAAAATTCTATCTGTACAAATGGATGTTTTAAAAGAAAAACCAATTGTCTACTATACTCCTTTAGACAGTAATGGTGATTATCTTTCCTATGGATTAAAATCTGGAAAAGAAGAATCTAATATTGTAAATTCTACTTCTGATTCTAGTAAGCTTTATTCCCCCATCATTCGAATTAAATCTCTTCCAAAAACACTACAACCCGGTAATGGAACTCTTGATAGGTATCAGCCTATTGAATTAGAAGATCTATCTAGTCTTGCAAAACTCACATGGGGTTTTGATGAATTTCCTTTTCCTCTATTTTTATTTCCACATAATGATAAATGGCTTCTTGGAGTTTTTATGAATTTCAATGATGAGGGAACATCCTACTTTTGCCATGTGGTTTTGGACAGTGATCCTGGAAATCCGTTCATAAAATTTTCAACAACAAATGGCGTAATCCCTACTTTTGTTCAAAATCCCTCTGAACATGGCTATTCATATATCAAAATAATAAAATTGAAGGACACCCATCCACTAGTTAACTATGACCACCTTCAAAACTAGACTTTCACAGATCTCTAAAAGCAATGGGAAAGTAATCCTTGCAAATGATTATGATTCATCTGTAAAAAATTTACAAAATAAAACTATTCAGAACATTAAAAAATTAAATCCATATCTCTGTGGAATTAAACTTAATTTTCATTTACTTCTACCTCTTAGTGCTAAAGAAATTATCAAAATCAATAAAACTGCTCATGATTATGGATTACAAACTATTGCTGATATCAAACTTAATGATATTGGAAATACTAATCGTGTAACCGCTGAGAATTTGTGGAATTTAGGATTTGATGCAGTAATAGCAAATCCTATCATGGGTTTGGATAGTTTAAAGAATTTAGTAAAATCATCTCATAAAGAACAGAAAGGTGTGATTACTTTGTGTCACATGAGTGCACCTGAGGCTAAATTATCTTATGACATGGAAGTTAAAATGGGTAAAAAACAGCAACTATATCAATTATTTCTAAATTGGGCATTAACTGCAAAAGTTGATGGTATTGTTGTAGGTGCAACATTTCCCAAAATTATTCAATATTGTTCTAAGCAAGCAGGAAAAAATCTAAGTATATTTTCACCTGGTGTTGGTACGCAAGGTGGAAATGCATCCGAAGTAATTTCATCTGGAACTAATTATTTAATTGTAGGTAGAACTATCTTGAATGCTAAAAATCCCATTGCTGTAGCAAAAGAACTACATTTAGAAAGTATCGGAAATTAATTTTTGTGCTTTTGTTAATACTGTTTTTGCATTATCAAATGTAGTTTTTTCCATTGCTGTATTGTAATCCATCCATGTATAACCACTATGCTCATGTGATATTTCAATTTTTTCAGTTTTTGTTTCAGCTAAAAAGAACACAACTTTTTTTTGAACTAATTCTCCTTTATATTTAAAATTATATTCAATCCATTCTTCAAAATTTTCTACAAATGTAATGTCTGTAATGCCTGTTTCCTCTCCTGTTTCTCTGATTGCTGTTTCATGAGTTGTTTCCCCTTTTTCCATTTTACCTTTTACAAAATCCCAATGACCTGATGGATAATGTAATAATAAAAATAATTTCTTTGTTTCCTCTTTTCTAAATAGTACAATCCCTGCAGATGTTTCTTCTATCATTTTCCCAACCTTCTTTTCCTTTCCTGAAATGTTCTGATTGCTCTCATTAAATCAATCTTCCTAAATTCTGGCCAAAAAATATCCATAAAAACTAGTTCACTGTAAGCACTTTGCCATATTAGAAACCCACTTAGTCTTTTCTCTCCTGATGTGCGTAAAATCATATCTGGTGCTGGTTGTGGCAGGTGTGATGTGTATAAATTTGATTCAATTTCCTCTTTTGTAATATCTTCTATCTGTAATTCCCCTACTTTGATTTTTTCCCCTATTTTTTTAACTGCATCTACTAATTCATACTGACCTCCATATGCCAATGCAATATTTAGAAAATGATTTTTATAATTTTTTGTCACATTATCTAATCGTGTTAATACTTCTCTAATTGACTCTGGCAGTAATTCCATTCTTCCAATTCCTTTAACCCTCATTTCGCATCTATGTATTCTAGGATCGTTGTATAACTTTTCTAATCTCATTCTAATTAATTCATAAAGATCTTCCAATTCGTTATCTTTTCTATCTAAATTTTCTGCTGAAAGTGCATATAATGTTACAATTTTAATATTGAATTCTTCACACCAGTCAAGTAGATTTTCAACTGCATCTGCCCCTCTCCAATGACCTTTTTTATTAATTTCTAAATTTCGTTTTGCCCATCTTCTATTTCCATCTAAAATTAATGCAATATGATTTGGAATGTCCCCTGCTTTAATTTCAGTTTCTAGTTTTTTACCATATATTTTGTATAATCCTGATAATTGTAAAATTACATCTTTTGTTTTACTCATTTCTATTTTACTTTGAACCTCGATGAATATATGATGATATCTATGTTTTTTATTTTTAAAATTAAATGATGTTAATCTGAAATCATTTCTTGATCTTTTTGTTTTCTATATTTTCTGAAGAGAATTGTAGCTGATACCAATGTTACTGCTAATCCTCCCAATAATGGTGGTATCAATGTGAATGAACTTTCATCAAATATCATTATGTTTGTAAATTGTGCGATAATTGGATATAATGAAATCAAAACAATTATTCTTAGAATGTCACTGATTTGTCTAGGGATGCCTCCTATCCAATTACTTAGCAATATTCCTGCAAATATTGCACCTAAACCAATCCATAAGATTGGTAATGATCCTCCAACAAATTGACCTACTCCTATTTGATTTGACATACTTTCAATGACTCCTCCATTCACTTCAATTATTTCTGAATCTATCGTACTAATTCCAGCTGGTACTGATGATAGAATTAATAATATTCCTGTAACTGTTGTAAACATTTTGATAAAACCTGTCGGTGTAGGTTTGGACCAACTTGACCATGCTCTATCTATATCAAATGCTCTGATCAAAAATGCACCGCCTAGAATACTTACAAGTACAGCAAATATTTCTGCGGTATAACCAAAAACCGTTGCTATTCCTCCGATTAATAAAAGAATTCCTGGAACTCCTAAAAAGAATTTTGAATATTTTGAATCATATGCAATCATTTTTAGGTATTTTCCAAAAACTGCATAAGAATACTCTACACTTCTACTTACTTTCATTACCACTCGTTGTACTGATACTACTGGTAGGACATTTTGAATGACTGGAATTACGCTTTCATCATCTTCTCCGTCTGAAACAATAACTGCTCCATTTGCTTGAAATTTTTCTAATACCATTTTTGCTTCAAGTAATATTTTTTCATCTGCTTGAACTCCTCTATCCTTAACCCCTGTTATGATTGATACTTCAACTTGGTAGCCTTTACTGATTAAATCTTCATATGTTTTAATTGCTGCAAATATTGAATTAGAATCTGCATCTTCTGGATCTTCTAATGCTAATCTTTGTGCTGCTTCTATACATGCATCTCTCCCTATCACTGGTGTGGTGATTCCTGTCTTCTCGCCTACATCGTCATCTCTATCTACACAAATTACTACTAATTTATTGACTGATGATTTACTGACATCTTTTTCTACTCTAGTAGATCTTTGTGACATTATAATTCATAATACATACACAGTTTTTAATGATTTCCAACTATTCTCATTAGTATAATTGTGTCTTGAGACTAGGGCCTTAGTTCATTTGATTTTTTGATATGTTCTATGGATTCTAGTTTAATTGATTCTATTTTATCAACTGTATCTGAAATTTTAAAATCTACACTTCCATTTTCAATTTGATTTGCTAACACTTTGGTTTCTATGATGTACTCATTAAATTTTTTCATTCCGTTCATGTAGCTAATGTAGCTTTCTTGCCATTTTTCTGAAGGTTTTGATGTTACAAATTCGCTTATCTGTGTAGTTACTTGTGACGATGTTACTTCAGTTATGATTATGTACTCACTTGGAGATATTTTTCCATCTTGAAGATTTCTGTATTCTATATCTATTGATTCTTGTAATACTTCATGGATATTTTTTACTCCGTCTAAATACCCTTCATAATCTGTAACTATGAATGTTGAATTATTTTCTTGCGGAACAATCCATAACAAAAAACTGGCAGCTGTAATTGATGCTAAAATTATACCCGTAATTATAATTCCTTTTTTTGATGCCATTTTCTATTTTTATGATTGACTAGTTTATAATTGGTAATTTTTTTAAAAATTATATTTTATTTTATGAAAATTATAAAAAAATACTATTATTTTATAATTTTAAAGATTTTTTCAAAAAATATCTACATTTTATGTAAATTTTAAGTTTTTTTCTTTTTTTGATGCCTAAAAAAAAGTAAATACATCCAGTCTATAGTGAACTATTTTTCACAACTTCTTACTAAATACCACTCAATTCGATAAATTTCATAATGGTTCAAGCATACTGTGTAAAATGTAGAGCAAAAACGGATATCAAAGATCCTAAAGAGGTCAAACTAAAGAATGGACGTCCAGCTGTAAAAGGTACGTGTCCAATCTGTACAACTAACGTATTCCGTATTGGCGCAATGCCAAAAGAATAAGCTACAAACTAGTCCCAATTTATTCTTCTTTTTCAAAAACAATATAGGGAATACTCTCCACGTTTTTTTATGACTACAACAGATTATGAGCGTCTGCTTAAACGTATTGAGGATAAACTGGGTAATTCCGATGAAGAATCTGGAAATAGATTTGAACTTCCAATTGTGGATGTGATGTGGGAAGGCCAAAAAACATTTCTACGTAATTTTTCAGAATTTCCTAAAATCCTTAGACGAGATCCTGATAAAGTACTCCAATATCTTTCCAAAGAATTTGCTGTACCTGCAGAACGTCTTGGTGATAAAGCCATGTTTGTTGGACGTAGGGCTCCTGATGACTTTACTAGATTGTTTCAAATTTACGTAAAAGATTATCTTGAATGCACTACCTGTAAAAGTCCTGATACAAAAGTTCTAAAAGAAAACCGTATCTCATTTTTAGTTTGTGAAGCATGTGGTGCAAAATCTACCTTGAAAGGTAAATATGCGTAATGCAATTTTCAGTACGAACTAGTAATTATGAAAAAAACACAATGGTAAACATGTGTGATGCTGAATTAATTGGAACTGATGTTATTGATGGTAAATTAAAAATCCACATCAGTGAAAACTACTATGGTAATGAATTAGTTGATAAAGATAAAGCCGTATCTTTGTTACAATCTGCATCAATCATGAATCTTGTAGGCAAGGAAACAATTTCTTTAGCTATTGATCTTGGAATTGGTTCTGAGGCTGGAGTTAAAATAATTTCTAACATTCCATTTTTAATTATTTTTAATACATAAAATAATTTTTGATTTTAATATTTTTTATGTTTTAATTGAAAAGCAATCTCTTTTATCTGGTATAAAAAATAGTAACTAATGACTGACATTATTAGCAGGAAATTAGAATGGGAATTAGACAATAAATTAATTGCAAAATCTAAACGGAAAAATTTGCCTGATGGATTTAAAAAAGGAAAAGTCATGAATGAAGTTTTAGACAAGCCTACTGTGATGACTCTTTACAAAATGATTACGGATCATATCATTGCATATGTCAATGGTTCTGTAAGTGCTGGAAAAGAATCTGTTGTTTTTTGGGGTGTAGCTGAAGATAATTCTAATGTTGCTTTAAAAATTTATTTGGTTTCTACTTCTAATTTTAAAAAACGTGAGCCATACCTCACAGGTGATCCTCGATTCCGACATGTCAAAAAAGGCACTAAAAATTTGGTATATTTATGGGCAAAAAAAGAACATCGTAATTTGACTCAATGTTATAATGCTGGTATACCTGTACCTCGACCTCTTTATGTTACAAATAATGTACTTGCGATGGATTTTGTGGGTGTGAATGGTTCTCCTTGTCGCTCTTTACTAACTTCAAATGTTGATCAAAATGACTACGATCAAGCAATATCTCTAATTACAGATCTATATCATAAAGCAAAACTGGTTCATGGTGATTTTTCAGAATATAATATTTTTAAAACTGATGATGGGTTAGTTGTTTTTGATCTAGGTTCTGCAGTTGATCTTAGACATCCAAATTCGAAAGAATTTCTTAAAAGAGACATTAATAACATTATACGATTCTTTAAAAAAAGAGGAATGATTGTTGATGATTCTAATAGTATATTTGAGGATATTGTAAATGAGCTTTGAAAAATTAATTCGTATACCTAGTGATAGAATTGGTGCTTTAATTGGAAAGTCTGGTAATGTTAAATCTAAGATTGAGGAAGCCTGTTATGTTTCAATTGATATTGACGGTGACACTGGAGAGGTTTTTATAAAATCTATTGGTTCTATTGAAAAAATGCAGCCATTCAAAGCAATGGAAATTGTTAGTGCGATTGGACGTGGTTTTTCTCCTGAAAATGCTATGACTTTGTTAGAAGATGAAAACATATTGCATGTTATTGATCTTAGAGAGTTTGCTGGAAAATCTAATGCAAATGTTGAAAGGATAAAAGGGAGGATCATTGGAAATGCAGGTAGGGCGAGAATAAATATGGAAAATCTAACCAGTACACATATTTCAGTTTATGGAAGAACCGTTTCAATTATTGGAAATTCAAATAAATTAAAATTAGCAGTTGATGCAATATGTGCTATTTCTAGTGGAGGTATGCATGGTGCAGTTTATGATAAATTAGAATCTGCAAATAGAAGAACAAAACAAGAAAAAATGTTATTGTGGGAAAATCAAGATGTCCTCTATTAAGGAAAAATTTAATCAAATATCTCCTAGTGAGTTTTTTTATAGTAATCGTGATTTAGCTGGATTTAGTAATCCTACACGTTCTCTGTATACTGCTGTTCGTGAATTTGTTGAGAATGCATTAGATGCATGTGATCAGAAAGGAATTCTTCCTGATGTTCATCTTACAATTAAAGCAGTTGATCCTGATAAACCTGATCCTAAACCCTATATTTTGACTGTAAAGGACAACGGTCCTGGAATAGATGCTGAACACATTCCACTTGCTTTTGGAACTGTACTGTATGGTTCTAAATTTGGACTTAAACAGGCTCGAGGAATGTTTGGATTAGGTGCAACAATGGCAATTCTATATGGGCAAATTACAACAAATAAGCCTGTAATTGTGAAAAGTTCTTCTGATGGTAAAATCCAAAATCAATTTGAAATTTTGTTAGACATTCAAAAAAATAAGCCTGTAATTGTAAAACACACAACTAAAGAAATTTCCAAAACCGGTCTTACTGTGAGTATTTGTTTAGAAGGTGATTATTCTAAAGCTGGAAATAAAATTCGAGATTATGTGTATGAAACTTCTTTAATCACGCCATATGCTTCAATAACTTTTGATGATCCTAAAAATCAAAAATTTAGTCATCCTAGATTTGTAAAAGAAATTCCTGCACCTCCGACTATCATTAGACCCCATCCACATGGAATTGATGTTGAACGTATACGTAGGATGATTGTTGAATCTCAATTTGATATTCCAACAATTGATGATGCAATGATTGAAAAAGTTAGAAAAGATTTGGGGTTATCTGTAAAAAAACTTAGTTTTACATCTATAATGGATAAAGCAAAAAAGAAATGGAAAACACTTTCACGTCCAGTTAGAGTTGTAATAGCTTTGATGTCTTTTTTAAAAATGGATTTTGAGAAACTCAATAAAATTAAAATTGAAGATATTGATATGCCCAATAAAAAATTATTTTACTGGGACTTTGGAGATTCACAATCAAAATCTGTTGACATGGATCCTCAAAGTGAATATTATAAACAATTGACAAATACCGTTCAGGGAGAACCGCTTACCACATTTTTGACAAAAAGATTTCAACGTATAGGTCCTACAACTGCAGTAAAGTTTGCCGAATTTGCAAAATTTAAGCCTGAAAAAAGAATGGGTACTTTGACTAATCAAGAACTTGTCAATCTTAGTGATGCCCTTCAGAAATTTGAAGATTTCATGGCTCCTGACTCCAGTTGTTTAGCTCCGCTAGGTGCAGAACCATTAGAAAAAGGAATAAAAAAATTCTTTAATCCTGATTTCGTTGCTGTGGTTCAACGTCCAGCTTCTGCATATTCTGGATTTCCTTTCATTATTGAAATGGGAATAGCGTATGGTGGCGATATAAAATCTGGTGGTCCCCATGTTTATCGATATGCTAATAGAATCCCATTACTCTATGATGAGGGCAGTGATGTAGTCCTTAAAGTTGTAAATGATACTGATTGGGGTAGATACAAAGTAAAAGGAGAGCCACCATTCATCATTGTTTCGCATATATGCTCAACACGAATTCCATACAAAACTGCAGGAAAAGAAAATGTTGCTGATAGACAAGAAATAGAACGAGAATTAAGATTGGCATTGCAATTTTTATCTAGAAAATTATCCTCTTTCATGTCTAAACGAGGTCAAGCTGAAATGGCAAAAAAGAGAGCTAATCTTTACGCAAAATATATTCCGATGATTGCTGAATTTTGTACAGAATTATCTGGAAAGAAAAAAGAACCTAATTATAAGAAAATGTTAAAAACTGAAATTGAGTCCGAAAATAAAAAAGCAATAAAAGAGGAGAATGAAATTGAAAATAACTAAAAAAGAACAAGATAAGAAAATTAAATCTAGAAGTAAAAAAGCAGATGATAAACAAAAACTCATTCTTGAAATATTAAAAACTCATGGCGCAAAAATTTATGATGATTTAGATAATGGCCAATTTCCAAAATTCTCTATTCCTAGTAGGTCTGTTGGTAATATTGTCTATGATAAACAACTCAGACAATACATTTTAGGCAATAATGCTGCTTTAAGAAGTTCTAGAAATTCTGCACAGTTAAGATCATTTACGCAGTTAATGTGGTTGGCATTTTTTGCAAATCGATTAACCACTGAACGGAAATCATCCACTTTAAGAGATGTCTATTATTCTTCACAGGCTTTTGCTGTTGAATTTGAGGATCAATCCGAGTCTGATAATATTATAGTGGATTTAGAAGCTGTCACTTCTAGAGCTCGAGAAGATTTTCATATTTTCCCTGAGGAAAGAAGTTCTATTTTTGGTGACTTGAATATTGAATATACTATTCCTGGTTATGAGGGAAAAACTATGAATTTGGCTAATCACCCTGATGGATATTCTATAGGTCCTAGTTTGACTACTGCTGAATTAGTTAGCACAAGTGCTGAAATTGTAATTGCAATTGAGAAGGGTGGATTGTTTACAAGATTTGTTGAAGAACAAGTTGATAAAAAATTTAAATCAATTATTCTTAATACTGGAGGACAAGCTCCACGTTCTACTAGAACTTTATTGAAAAGACTTCATGATGAAATGAAATTACCTGTGATTTGTCTTACTGATGGTGATGTGTATGGGGAACATATTGCAATGGTAATTAAATCTGGATCAGCTAATGCTGCACACCTTAGAGAATTAACAGTTCCAGACGCAAAATGGGTTGGAGTGTGGGCTACTGATATTGAAAAATACAAATTACCTACAATTCCTATGACTGAATCTGATATCAAGCGATGCTATGATTTACAAAAAGATCCTAGATATCAAGATGGAATTTGGAAAAAAGAACTTGATGTATTTTTAAAATTAAAGAGAAAAGCTGAACTGGAGGCCTTTTCAAAATACGGTCTTACAAATATTACTGATAAATATTTGCCTCAAAAATTGGAATTAGCAAAAAGCCTTTAGTTATTTTATTCTTAATGTTAGTACGCCGTTTCTATATTTGAAATCCTGTATTTGCATTTCATTTACGCCTTCAATTGGTACTTCTTTTGAAAATCCATTTGTACCGCGAACATACAGTGTACCGTCTACCAATCTGACTGAAATTTTGTCTTCAGGCCCTGGAACTTCTGCTACGAACACATACTCCCCTTCTCCTTTGATTAGGTCATACACCCAGTTCTTTGTTTCTTGTTCTTTTGATTGCTCATATGTTACAGGTTTTTGATCATTTGCCATTTTTTTAATAATTTTAATCCAGTAGATCATTGTAATTGCTGCTCCGCCAATTAAAATAAAACTCACATATCCTGAATCTGCTCTTTGAGTCATTGTGTATATTATTCCTAAAAATAAAATAACAATTATTGGTATGACAAAATTTAATGACTGTTCATTTGAATATGTTTTTTTGTAACTTGACAAACAATACAAATTCACGTTTACCAAATATAAAGTATCTTTGATTTTTATTACCATTTCTGAAAATAACCCTGTTGTCTGATACAACAAAATCTAAACTTAACATTCGTGAAATTGCGCTAAGAGGAACTATTATGGCTGTAATTCTAACTGTTCCGTCAATTATTGCATTTTTACTAAGTTGGGTTATTCTTGATAATTTGATGACTGCTGCCATTGTAGGTGGTGTTGTGCATTTTATTGCTATGGGATTTGCTTTGAAAATCTCAAAAAAGATTTTGGTTAAAAAATAACTCATTTACTCATATGTTTTATGTAGTTGTTATTTTCTTTAAAAAATAATGGATTCTTCCAAACTTGAAAATGATCTAATTTCTGAAATAAAATTAACTCCAATTCAGGCTAAAATATTTTTGTTAGTTACTTGGTATGGGAAAATGTCTGCTATCCAAATTGCAGAAAAATTAAAAATCTCATCTACAACTGCTGAAAAAACTGCCACTGATCTTATGACTCTTGGCGGTTTTATTGATATCTCTGAAACTGAATTTGAGGCAATGCATCCTAGATTTACTGCAGTCAACATGTATCGAAAAATGTGTGAACGTGAGCATATTGAATTTAAGCGAAATAAAATTGTTGATAGTATAGGGGTTGTTTTAGAACAAGCCTATGATGATGCAAGAACTAAATAATGCTAATAATTGCTGAACAACATTGAGTGACTCTGATGCAGCTTCAGGAAAACCTCAGAGTTATACTAGAAAAACTCTAGGTAAATCCAACGAAGACAAACCAAAAACCCCCGAAGTTTACAAATGCTGCGGCAATCCTCAGATTACATACTTTGGTGTTGTAAACATCAACATAGATGAAAAAACCATTGGTTCAGTTGATGTTTGGCGATGTGCTTCTTGTAAGAAACAATTTTGCGAAGAAAAAACATTGGGAATTGATTCTATATCTGATATTGTTGGAATGCCACGAATTGATGATGATGAAAAATGGGCTGTTGTAGTATGTAAGTTGCAAAAAATACAGTACAGATGGAAATTAGCAAAGGTAAAAGCAAATGGTTCAATACAGCATGAATGTTTAGAAGAAAAAGTAGTTTTACTTAAGAGTGAAAATTTTAAAGTTGAAGATGAACAGCATTGGAGCTTTTTAATTGAAGACAACGTTAACAAGGCTGTAGAAATTTAAAATATCTAATGGATCTTCAAGTTCACATTAATAATATTCATGGTAGCCAGATGGCTGCAAAAATAAATGGTGTTTGTACTTTAAATGATCATGAATTTCATTTTACCGCAATAGCATTTGGTAGAATTGGTGGACAAAATGTTGGTGCAAAACTTTCTAAAAACACTGAAACTGAATTAGAAAAATTGGGTTATGATGTTGAAGAAGTAATAATGACACTTCAGCAAAATCTACTTCAAGGTGATTTAACACTGCCTGAAGGACTCAAAAAAGATTCTTTTGTAGATGATTAAAATTGTGCTTCTTCTAGTGCTTTAGCGCATGAACAACTTCTAGTTGTTGGTATTTTGTCAATTAATTCTGTTAGTATTTTTTTTGTCATCTCTACATTTTTTGAAAGTGTTGCTAGTACTTCCTTTGCTGTAACTGGTTTATCTGCCCAAACATCATAATCTGTAACTGTTGAAATTGATGCATAGCACATTTGTGCTTCTCTTGCCAGTTGACATTCTGGAACTAGTGTCATTCCAATGATGTCTGCACCTGTCGTCCTATAGAATTTTGATTCTGCTCTTGTTGAAAATCGCGGACCCTCAATACAAACATAGGTACAATCTTTATGAATACCAATATTTTGTTCGTCTGTTACTTTTAGAATCGAGGATTGTAGTTCTGAACAAAACGGATCTGCCACTGAGATATGAATAACTTTTCCCTTTTCTGAAAATGAACCCTCCCTTGATTTTGTAAAATCTAAAAATTGTGTTGGCAATGCAAAGTGCCCTGGCTCTAATTCTTGTTTTAAACTTCCTACTGCTGATGGTGCTATTATTCTTGTAATTCCTAATTCTTTGAATGCCCAGATATTTGCTCTAAAATTAATCATGTGTGGGGGGATGGTGTGTTTTTTTCCATGTCTTGGAAGAAATGCAATTTTTCGTCCTTTGAATGTCCCAACTGTTATGGTATCTGATGGCTTACCATATGGTGTGTCTATGTCTATCTCTTGTGCATTTTCAAGTAATCCTGAATCATAAATTCCAGTTCCTCCAAAAATTCCAATCTCTATATCTTTTTCCATTAATATTTCACCAGTGATTTACAGTTGTATTTACTGAGTCCTTTAATTCCATTCAACCCTGTTAATTCTATGATGAATGCAAATCCTGTGATTTTTCCACCTACTTTTTCAATTAATTTTGCAGATGCCTTTGCTGTTCCGCCTGTCGCAAGTAAATCATCACAAATTACAACTTTTTGACCCTCTTCGATGATGTCTTTTTGAATTTCTATTGTATCTTTTCCATATTCAATTGTATATGCTAATTTTGCAGTCTTTCCGGGTAATTTTCCTGCTTTTCTAATCATAACAATGCCTTTGCTGTATTTTAATGCCAAAATGGTTGCTAGCAGAAATCCTCTTGACTCAATTCCTACAAAGACATCCACGTCTTTTGGATGAAAATGTTTTGAAAATTCATCTGCAATATATGATAATGATGACGGATCTTTTAAGATTGGACTAAAATCTCTAAATAGTATTCCTTTTTTTGGAAAATTTGGGTATTCTGTAATTTTATCTTTTAGATTCATTATATTTTCTCTAATCACCTAAGATAAAATTGTTTTACTTCTTTGTTACTTCAAATATTGTTTCAGCAGAAGAAGCTGTATCGAATGCTTTGATTGTGTATGTTCCAGGGATTGTATCTTTTGGAACAGACCAAAATGATTCACATTTGAATTCTTTTGTTGTAATGCATGTAAGTTTCTGCACTTGTTCTCCGCCCACATCTGTTATTTCTATTATTACGGATGTTTTCTTAGTTGTCGTAATCTGCATTTCCAACAAACTACCTTGCTCTACTTTTTCATTTGCTTTTATGCTCATTCCTTCTCCAATTGAAGAGAATACGTCGAATTCTATTTTGTCTCTGTTGGAACCACTAACAATTTCAATTTGCCATGTTCCTATTTGGCCATTTCTGGGAATTTTTAGCCTTTCTTCAGAAAACATTCCTTCACTATTTGATACAATTTCTATAGATTTGGTCTCAGTTCCGCTGGGATCAATTAAAGTTGCAGTCATTAATGAATTGGAGTTTACTGTATTGCCCAATAATAGTAGCCGTTCACCTTGAATGTATTCTGTGTGTGTTACTTTGGCATTGATTTCCCCTGAACCTGTTAGTGTTCCAACTGAAAAGTTTTCACTACTTTGTGAGCCTCCCTTTTTTACCACTGCAGTATAAATTCCTGAGATATAACCTGTTAAATCTAAATCATATTTTGCTGTGCCGTTTGATTTTAATTCAATTATTATGTCCTTACCACTAACATTTCCTGATGGTGTTATGATTATCAATGATATTTTTTCTGATGGTTCGCCTGCTAAACTAATTAATGCTTTTTCTGTAATTTTATAATTTGATTTATCAAATTTAATGTTCACTGGAATTGTTGGTAATTCATCATATCCTACATAGATGAATTCTTTGTTATTTTCTTGAGTTGCAATTAAAGTCCATGTTCCTTCTCTATCTTCATTCTCTGTTGTTTGATATTCAAACTTTACTGTTCCTGAATCCGAAATTTCTAGAACTTCCGATACTATTTCATCTCCAAAACTATCTTCTAAAATCAATTCTAATGGGATGTTCGGTGTAGCTGTTCCAGTAAATACAATTAATTCCCCTGCATCGAATTTTATTTTTTCTGGATTAATTACAATTATTTTGTTTGTTTCAACACTCCATTTTTTTATAATATTTTTTCCATCAGAAACCGTATCTGAAACCATTAGAGTGTATTCTCCAAATATTGCATCAAATGGAATATTGATTGGATTTGATAATTTCCAAGTTCCAGTACTATCCGCTTTTACTATTCTGATATTCGTTGTTATTTCATCTGGATTGATAATTTTTAATATGATTGAACTTCCAGGTTGTCCGTTTCCCTCAATCTCCAAACTTTCTCCTTGTTCTACTGTCTGTGGGACTTGTTTTATTCCCAGTCTGATATTTTCATCTTTTAAAATCGTATTCTTCTTTTTTCCTACTTCTACAGGTATTATTTTCTCTATTCCATCATGACCTGTAATTTTAAAATCCACCCTGCCTTCTTTTTCTATATTTGGAATTTGCATTGTTGTAATAAAATTACCATTATTATCACTTGTGAGATTTCCAATTTTTTTGTTATCTATATAAAAATCGAATTTTTGTAATACAGAAAATTGCTCTCCTGCAATTCGAATTGTTGATCCTGCATTTGGATTATCTGGTATTGTCCTAAATGTTGATTCTGAAAATATGCTTATTCCGTTATTATCATAGTTTTCATTTAATTCTATGTTTGAATTTTGTTCAACCTCAGATAATTTGGATAATTTAGTTACCCCTGTATCTATTACATTATTTTCCTGATCTAATGCTTTCCAATTAATTACTGGGTTTGTTTTATCTGTTTTAAGTCCAAATTTTACTAGTTCGTTTACTTTGACTGTTTCAGATGATGTAAAAATAACTACTCCCTGTGAATTTTTTTCACCCGTCCATCCTTTTTCTGTTTTAAATGATTTAAAATTAGTCTCCTCCCCTAACCAAACTCTAAAAGTTTTAATCTCTTTATCCGAATTATTTGTAGCTGTAATTATTGCTGTATCGTCTAATCCTATGCTTGCAACATTAATTTCATCAGCATAGACTTCAGATGGAATTAGAATTACAAATATTGAAAATAATAATATGGATGAAATAGATATTTGTCTCTTGGATAGTTTATTCATGTTTCCACCATGTGTTGTTCTTTTAGTTAACCCTCTTTCATATTTTTTAATCTTATTATTTTTCATAACCTGTTCCACCATTATTGTTTTCCTGTTTTTTGAAATTTATTTAGTTCTGGCTTTATTGCTGAATTTTGATATTGCCTGATTCTTTCTGCAATTAGTCTGTATAATGATCTAAATTGGTCTTTGGTTTTATCTGATAAGAAATCTGTTTCTTCTAATGCTATTTTTTCACAAATATACCTTGTAATCTCTTCATTGTTGAATTTACCCCAATCATCATCTCTGTGTTCTTCCCATATTTTTTTCAATTTTTCTAAAACGCCTTTACCCTCTTTCAAATTTATGTTTTCAGGTGTAAGATTTGAATACCCTTCTTGCCTTAATTTAATTTCATAAGTTTGATTTACTGCATGCAAATAATCCTCAATTACAACATAATCTTCTATGGATTCTACTTTTTTACCCTCTCTTTCAAAAAATATTGTTTGAATTGCTGAAAATTGATTTGATTCTAATTGTGCTGAAATTTGTTTAGATTCTTGAGTATTATCTAATAAAACAAATGTTTTGTAACCGTGATTCCTATAAAAAATTGCTAAAGGTAATACTGCATTTTTGTTATATGCTGCAATCACGTTCAATGGATTCATTGAAATATTTGGATCTTGCAAAAATTTGTCAAATGCATTTAGATACATTGAATCTGACATTGTTTCAACAATAATTACTGGTCTGGAGTTTGTACCTATTTCTCTATCTACAATTGCCTCTACTTGACCTCTGCACAATCCGTATAAAATTGGTGTTAGTGTTTTATCATCTGCATTCCAATAATCATAAAATATTCTACTCAGATGTTTTCTCTTATCTAATTCTACAACTAATAGATTTCCTGGTGTGTAATCAAAGATCATAAATGGTGAGTGTGTTGCATATAGTACTTGATTTGAACCTGCCAGATTTTTCAATAAATCTGAAATACCCATTTGTTGTGTCGGATGAAGATTTCTTGCGGGTTCATCTAAAAGCAATATTGCTTCTTTTAATTCTGATCTTTGTGTTTCAGCTGCAAAGTTTACGATAAATGAAAATGTCCATTTAAAACCCTCTGCACGTCGATTTAACAATCCTGTGTTTGTAATTGTTCCATCTTTGTGTACATCTGAAATTACTACGCTCATGATGTTCCCTGGATTGTATCTCAAGTCTACATGGATGGGGTCTCCCTTCCATGCTGGGTTTAGTTTTTTGGTTAATCTGTTACTTGCTGTATTTAATAATTTGATACATTTAGATGGTTGCTGTTTCACTTCATCTAATTCATTAATATCTAATTCTGCTAAATAGAATAAATTTCTGACTGTTTCTGCTTTGTCAAACTCTTCTATGAACTCGATTGAATTTTCCCTTTCTTCATTTTCTTTTCGTAAATACTCGTTAAGATTTATGTTGCCGTAGATTTTTTTATAATCTGAAAAATAGACAAACCTTGGATGTAATTCTGCTGCGATAAAATTTTGTAAAGCTACTTTTTGACTTTCACCACTTAGTAAATTTGAAAACTGATTTTCTGATTTGTGATAAATCTTTTCCCACTCTTCAATCACTTTTGGTTCTTGAATTGCAATTACTTGAAATTCATTGTTAAATTCTGCCATTGCACTATCAAATGATTCTTGATTTTTAGGACTTGAACCCTCAAATAATTTAGTGTTAATTTGCATTCTTATGTGATTTGGAAGTGTATCTAAAAACTCGAGAATTTCTTTCGTAAAGTTCTCCCATGAATTAAGTTCTTGATCTTTAATCTCGCTGATTTCTATGTCTTCAAATTCATACTGTACTTTTTGATTCCTATTTGTTCTAAACAATTTAATTTTTTTAATTTCTGGCAGCCCTGGAAATTTCTCCTTTAATATCCCAATTTCATGTTGATTCATTTCAAATTCACCTTCAGCTAGTTTAATTTCGTCCTTCAGTTCTTCTGACATTTCATCACAAAGATCTAGCTCTGAAATCTGCTCATCTCTGTTTAATAATGTTAAAGCTTGTAAAATGGTAGTTTTTCCACTCTCGTTTCTTCCCACAAAAGCTGCTAAATCTCCTACTGTTATTTCGCCAGAATCGTGAATACAACGGTATGCTCTAACTCTAAATTTTCTAAGTCGCATATTGCGATATTACATGGATACGATTTAACTTATTCGTCACATTCACTTTTTATGTTAAATTTTTGCTAAATAGATATAAGGGAATTCCTTATTTTATAACAAAATGGTATCTACAAGACTATTTGTTGTATTTATTTTACCTATACTTTTCTCTGTAATTGTTGGATCTATAGTCATGACTGATATTCTTCAGAAACCTGATAGAGAACTAAACATGTGGCCTATGTCTGATTCTGAAATTCATGTCTCTAATGATTCATCAATACAACTAATTGGTATTTCAAGCCAGTATTCTGTTTCAGAACCTATAGAAATTAAAGTAAAAATTACTGATTCTGCTTTTAATTGTGGGGATCTATACGTTACAATCTACAACTCTAAAGATAGCAATGTAGTTACTCAGGGCGCATTTTTTGAACAGTGTTTTAAAAACGAATCAAATCTTCTTCCTATCGACGATAAATTTTCTAAATTGATTAGCACGCCTGGTTCATATCAGTTAGTCGTAGACATGATCTCAAAAGATTTATCCAATATCTCTACTAGCGGAATATTTACTGTTAAATAGGAATGAATTATTGTATGATAAGTGACAAATTTAATTTAAAAAATATGGTGATTGAATGACAAAAATTGATGAAGCAAATAAAATTAAAAAGGAAATTGAAGAA
>JAOMJV010000012.1 GCA_028351415.1 Candidatus Nitrosopumilus sp. | reverse complement strand
ATCAGAATAATTACAATTGGAGACGAGGCAATTGCTGGAATGTATAGGAAATCATCAGGTGGTTTTAAAACAAATATTGCGTTAGGAGCAGATCCAGAAATTTGTGAAATTACAAAAGAAATGGAAGATCTAGCAATTAAATCATCAAAAGCAATGGGCGGAGGTATTTTAGGAATTGACATGATGGAAGATGAGGAAAGAGGAATAGTAGTACACGAAGTTAACAATACAGTAGAATTCAAAGGGTTAGCAAAAGTTGCAAAAAGAAACATACCAAAAGAAATGATAGAATTTGCTTTAGATTATGTTAGAAAATAAATAAAAAAAAATATGAATTTATCTTGGGAAATAAAACATTATACCAATACCAATTAAAACAATAATAGAACCAAAAATTTCAAATTTATCAGGTTTTTTCTTATCTATCCAATATCCCCACACTAAAGAAGACACTACAAAAATTCCACCGTATGCGGCATAGACTTTTCCAAAATTTTCAGGTTGTAAAGTCATAACCACACTATATGAAAATAAAATTAGGCCTCCGATTAATCCAATAATTTTACCTTGATGATTTTTTAACCATCGCCATATCAGATAACCGCCACTAATTTCTAATAATGCAGCAAAAAAGAAAATCCCAATAGAAGTTAGCATGTCAATCAAATTTTTTCTCCTTTTCTAGGATAGTAGAAAATTATTAAAATTCCAATTACTGCAATAGTGGTTCCAAGTATATCATAATTATCAGGCATCACTCCATCAATTAGCCATCCCCAAAAAACAGACATCACAATAAACACACCACCGTATGCGGCATAGACCCTATGAAAATGAGTTTTTTGGAATGTAGGTACGATCCCATAAAAAAATAATACAAATCCACCCAATGCACCCAACATCCAACTAAAATCATTTCTCAACCACAACCAAACAAGATACCCGCCACCAATTTCTAGAAATCCTGCAATCACAAAAAGGAGTAAAGAAGTTAGGATTGTTTTGGGATACAAGTTAAATCATAATTGTTTTTAGATATAAGCATAAAAAGTTGCAGTAAAAATTAATTTTAAAATAATTATTATTCAAAAAAAACAGAAAAATTAAAAAAACTAAGCGGTCTTGTTTAATTTGGATAATAATGCAGCATAAATGAAAGGTAAGATTGTGGTAACTTCTGCATGTAGTGTAGATTGTTTTGCAGTTTGGGTGACTTTTCCCCATGAAATTGCTTCTCTAACCAATGCACCACTTAAACTTCCATCAAATTCTTGGGCAGTTGTAATATAAAATGCATAATCTAATCCATCGCGATATTGATTCCACCATAGTGTATGATGTTTTGAAATTCCACCACCAATCATGAATGCTCCTGATTTTTCAGCTTTGAAAATTAATCCAGAAAGTAAATCGGCATCTCCAAATAAATTTAATTTAAAATCACCATGTGATTGTGAAAACATCCAAATTTGATTTCCAACCGCACCATCCATAATTCCAGGTACAACTATACTGATATCATTTTTGTAAGCCCAATAAAGAAAAGAATCTTCACCCAAATGTTTTCCAATCATTTTACATATTTCAGCAGTATTCATCTCTCGAACTCCTGCAGCATATTCTTCTTCTAAAAATGCAGTCATTTTTTCTTCAATAAGTGGACCGTAACTATCCATTGGAACTAATACATTTCCTAATCGGTGAATGTGTTGATTTGCCAATTCCATATCATCCATTGTAAATGATCCTTCATTGTAATGTGAAAAGTGTCTTGCAATATCATGATCTAAAGCTCCGCACGTAGTTAGTCCGACATCAAACCATTTATTTTTCATCATGTCTTTGATAATTCCCCTCAAACCTGTTGACACGACGGCTCCAACAAAAGAAATGAATTTGAGACATTTATCGTCAGAAATCATTTCTGTTAAAATCTCTAAACCATCAGATAAATTTACAGATTCAAATCCTCCAGATTGAGATAACTCTTGAAAGATGTTTTCGATAGAAGTATTGGAATCTATTTTTATATCTTTTACAGGACGACCTACATCAATCATAACAAAAATTTCATCATACATCCTATAAATTTATTTTAAAATAGGAATTTTTTAGAATAATTATGATTTTTACTGTATTTTAGCACTAAATTAGGCAGTTTATAATAAAAATAGAGAATTAAAAGACAACATAACAAAATAAATTATACTCCATTAAAGGAAGGTTCATCATGAAAGTAGGAGTTGTAGGAGCATCGGGATATGTAGGTGGAGAAACACTTCGTCTTCTTGTAAACCATCCGGAAGTTGAGATCAGCATGGTAACATCAAGACAACATGTTGGAGAATATTTGCATAGAATTCAACCAAGTTTAAAGGGATTTACAGATCTTACTTTTTCAGAATTAGATTACGAGAAAATAACTGATCAATGTGATGTAGTTTTTACAGCAGTACCACATGGGACTGCAACTGAAATTGTTAAAGCACTCTACGATAGAGGCGTCAAAGTGATTGATTTGAGTGCAGATTATAGATTACACGAACAAGAAGCATACGACAAATGGTATGGTTGGAAACATCCACATCCAGATTATTTACCAAAATCAGTTTTTGGAGTTCCAGAATTACATAGAGAAGAAATTAAGAAAGCACAGCTTGTTTCTTGTCCAGGATGTATGGCAGTAACTTCAATGCTAGCACTAGCACCATTAATTAAAAATGACATCATAGATACAGATCACATTATCGTTGATTCAAAAATTGGATCATCTGGTGCAGGTTCTGGTTCAGGTACAGCACATGCAATGCGAGCAGGAGTTATCAGACCATACAAACCAGCAAAGCACAGACATACAGGAGAAATTGAGCAAGAACTAAGTGCAGTAGCAGGGAAAAAAATCCGTGTTTCAATGAGTCCGCATGCAGTGGATGTGGTTAGAGGTATTTTATGTACAAATCACACATTTATGAAAAAAGATATCACTGAAAAAGAATTATGGAAAATATATCGTGAAGCATACGGTGATGAGAAATTTATTAGATTAATTAGAGACAAAAAAGGATTGTACAAATTCCCAGATCCAAAATTCTTAGTAGGTTCAAACTTTTGTGATATAGGATTTGACATAGACGAAGATAATAATAGATTAATTGCATTATCAGCATCAGATAATTTAATGAAAGGGGCAGCAGGTTCTGCCATTCAAAACATGAATGTTATGTGTGGTTTTGATGAAATGAGTGGACTAAGATACACACCATTAACTCCAGTTTAGAATGATCACAATTAAAATCGGTGGAAGTGTAGTAGATGATTTACACCCGTCAACAATTACAGATATTAAAAAAATTGCAGAATCAGAAGGAGTAATCATAGTTCATGGGGGAGGAAAAGAAGTTACAAAAGTTTGTAAGCAATTAGGGAAAGAACCAAAATTTGTAACATCGCCAAGCGGCATTAAGAGTAGATACACAGACAAAGAAACTGCAGAAATTTTTACAATGGTAATGTCAGGTAGAATAAATAAAACAATTGTTCAAATGTTACAAAAAAATGGAATTAATGCAATCGGATTATCAGGGGTTGATGCAAGAATAATAGAAGCAGATAGAAAGAAAAAATTATTGATTGTAAATGAAAAAGGTAGAAAACAAGCAATTGACGGAGGATACACAGGTAAAATTAAAAATGTTAATTCAGAATTTATCAAATCACTACTTAAAAAAGGTCTAACACCAGTAATTTCACCAATAGCAATTAGTGAAGAGTCAGAATTTCTCAACATAGATGGAGATAGAGCTGCAGCATACGTAGCAGGAAGTGTAGGAAGTGACAAAGTATTATTCATTACAAATGTAGATGGACTTTTAATGGATGATGAAGTAGTAGCAAAATTGACTTTAGCAGAAGCAAAAGAAATTAGACCAAAAATAGGTCCAGGTATGGAAAAGAAAATCCTAGCATCCACAGAAGCATTAGATATGGGGGTTAAACAAGCATTTATCGCAAATGGTCAAAAAGAAAATCCTGTTTCTTCAGCAATTGCACATGATAATTGTACGGTGATTGAACATGAGTGAAGATCAACATATGGGAAATCTCTATCAGAGATTTCCAGTTACAATTGAAAGAGGTATAGGAGCTCATGTTTGGGACATACAAGGAAAAGAATACATCGATTGTATGGGAGGATATGGAGTAGCATTAGTAGGACATCAAAATCAAAGAGTTAACAATGCAATCAAAGAACAAGTGGACAAAATAATTACGGTACACAGTTCATTATACAATAAAACAAGAGAAGGGTTTTTAAAAAAATTAATTGAAATAGCTCCAAAGGGATTAACACAAGTTCATCTTAACAATAGCGGGGCAGAAGCCGTTGAAGCTGCAATGAAATTTGCAAGAAAGTTTACAGGAAAGAAAGGAATGGTTGCAATGAAAGGATCATACCATGGAAAATCATTCGGGGCATTATCATTAACATTTAATCCAAAATACAGAAAAGCATTTGCACCATTAGTTGAAAAAGTTTCTTTTGCATCATTTGGAGATATAGATTCACTTCGCTCGGTAATTGATGAAGATACAGCATTCATTATTTTAGAACCTATTCAGGGAGAAAGTGGAATAGTTGTTGCACCAGATGGATTTTTACAAGAAGTAAGAAAATTGTGTGATGAAAAAGGAATTTTACTAATTTTTGACGAAATACAAGCAGGTCTTGGAAGAACAGGCAAATTATGGGCAGGAGAGCATTGGAATACAGTACCAGATATTTTATGCCTTGCAAAAGGAATTGCAGGAGGAGTACCAATGGGTGCAACATTAGTCAGACCAGATATTTTAGCAGCAATAAGCAAAGGAGAACACTCATCAACATTTGGCGGGAATCCAATATCATGTGCAGCTGGAATTGCAGCATTAACAGCAATTACAGAAGATGGTCTAATTGAAAATTCTAAAAAAATGGGAGAAATGTTCAAAGAAGGATTAGAAAAATTAAAAGAAAAACATACAATGATTAGAGAAATTAGAGGCAAGGGGTTAATGATTGGAATTGAAATGAAATTCGAAGTAAAAGATATCTTGATGGGTTTAATCGAAGAAGGAGTTCTGTTATTATATTCAGGAAGAAACATTCTCAGAATATTACCCCCATTAGTGATTACCAAAGAAGATGTAACAAAAGTTTTAGGTGCATTAGATGCCGTAATAAGTAAGGAAGAGGAAAAGAAAAATGTTTAAAGATAAAATTGATGAAAGAATTGTAGGATACCTAAAACAAGACTCCAGAGAATCATTTGTAGATATTGGAAAAAAATTAAAACTCTCAGAATCTGCAGTCAGAAGACGAGTTAAAAATTTAGTAGACAGTAAAACAATTAATAAATTTACAATAGAATTAGGTGAAGAAAATAGTACAAGTGCAATTGTTTTAGTTTCAGTAGATTCTGCAACAGACACATCAAAAGTATCTTTAAAGCTTGTAGGGTTAGAAGGAGTAAAAACAGTTTATGAAATTACAGGACAATATGACATTACAACAATAATTAGCGCACCAAATATTGCAGAAATTAATAACACCATAGATGCATTGAGAAAAATCACAGGGGTAGTAGATACCAATACTGTGATTATTTTAAGAAAAGTTATCTAAAACGAGTTTCGGTTTAAAATTTTAATTAAAAACTAATTTAGTATCAATAACAATTATTTCCAACGAAAATAGTACGAATATGTTTATATCATCAATATAGGTTAACGAATTCAGTAATGAAAGATCCGAATCACTATGCAAATATGTACAACGGGTATGAAAAAAATCCAAAAAAGATTAGAGTTTTAGATAGTACACTAAGAGAAGGGGAGCAACATCCAGGTGTTTCGTTTACAAATAAACAAAGAATTCAGATTGCATGGATGTTAGATTATTTCGGAGTGGATCAAATAGAAATTTCACCAATAGTATCAAAAGATCATAAAGAAGCAACTAAAACAATTATCAAGCAAGGACTAACAGCAGACATTGTATCACATGGACGTGCACTTAAGGAAGATATCGATACATCATTAGACTGCGATGCAAAATGGTGTGCAGCATATTTAGGAATTTCAGACATACATCTAAAAGACAAATTACGAATCTCCAGAGAAGAAGCTTTGAAAAGAGCAGTAGAAACAGTAGAGTATGCAAAGTCTCATGGATTAAAAATTAGATTTACAGTAGAAGATGGAAGCAGAGCAGAACCAGAATTTTTACTAACTATATGTAAAGCAATTGAAGAAGCAGGTGTAGATAGGATTAGTCTTCCAGATACAGTGGGAATCTTACGTCCAATTGGGATGTATAATTTTGTAAAAAAAGTTAGAGAAGTTGTAGATGTTCCACTAGATGCACATGTTCATAACGACATTGGTTTTGCAGTAGCAAATGCATTTTCAGCATGTGATGCAGGCGTTGATCAAATTCATACCACGATTGACGGGATAGGGGAAAGAACAGGCATTCCAGCACTTGCAGAAGTTGCAGTAGCATTAACTTATCTGTATAAATCTCCAAATGATTTTAGATTAGATATGCTATTAGATTTATCAAAATTAATTGAAGACTATACAGGAATCAAACCATATGATTCAAAACCAATTGTAGGAACATCGGCATATAAACACAAAGCAGGTACACATCTTGCTGCAATTTTAAAAAATCCAGCAGCTTACGAACCAATACCACCAAGAGCTGTTGGAAATAGAAGAAGAATAGTATTTGGAGAATTGGCAGGAAAAACAGGTGCAGCCTACTTGATGTCATTACTGGGATTAGAAAAAGATGATTTAGGCGCAAAAGCAGTGGCAACAGGGCTAAAAAATCTAAGAATGGGTGATCTAATAGAAATCCCACTTGAAGATAGACTTGAAAAAAAGATAATTGAAGATAAATAAAGAGGAAAAAAGAGTAAGAAGTATGTCAAAATGTGAAGAATGTGATGCAGAAATAGCCTTGCCAAGTGATGCACTTGAAGGCGAAATTGTAACATGTCCAGAATGTGGCGCAAGTTTTGAATTAGCAAAAAGCTCAGAAGGTTTCGATCTAAAGCCAGCCCAAACAGTTGGTGAGGATTGGGGACAGTGACCGATGTTACAATTCTTTATGACTCCATACGTTGGGAAGAAAAATCTCTTTTAGAAGCAGGTAAAAAAAAGAACATCAACATACAGATGGTAGATTGTAAAAAACTAGCATTAGATTTAGAAAAAAAACCTGAAGATTATGGAGTAGTTATTCAAAGATGTGTAAGCTATTATAGAAATTTGCATGCAACTGCAGCCCTTGAAGGATTAGGAGTTAAGGTAATCAATTGTTTAAACACAGGAGTTTTTGCAGGAAATAAATTATTTACACACATGTTACTAAAAAAATTCGGAGTTCCAACACCAGATGCCACAGTGGCGTTTTCTAAGGATGCAGCGTTAGAAGCATTAGAAACAAACGGATATCCAAAAGTAATAAAACCAACAGTAGGTAGTTGGGGAAGATTAATTTCAAAATTAAATGATAAAGAATCAGCTGAAGGAATAATTGAAAGTAGAGAAACAATGTATCCAATTTATCAAATTCATTACTTGGAAGAATTTGTTAAAAGACCACCACGAGATATTAGAGCAATTATGGTAGGGGATAAAATAGTTGCAGCCATATATAGAAATTCAGAACATTGGAAAACAAACATGTCATTAGGTGGAACTGCCGAACCATGTAAAGTAACACAAGAAATGGAAGAAATGTGTATTAAAGCAAAAAATGCAGTTCAAGGAGATATTGTAGGCGTAGATTTAATGGAAAGTGAAGAAAAGGGGCTTGTCGTTCATGAAGTTAATAATACAACAGAGTACAAAAATACTGTAAGAGTATGTGGTGTAGACATACCATCTCTAATGCTAGATTATGCACTAAAAGTAGAAAGATAAAATTGGACAATCATTTTACAGTAACCCCAAAGTTTGCAACAAAGATGTTAGAAAAAGCACTTCAACTGTACACACCATCACTTAGTGAAAAACCAATGGCAGAATTTTTAGCTGATAAGTGTGATGATTTAGGATTTGAAGATATACAAATTGACGAAGTAGGAAATGTTATTGCTAAAAAAGGAACAGGATCGCCAAGAATAATGTTATGCGGTCATATGGATGTGGTTCCAGGGAAAGTAAAAGTTAGAACAGAAGGTGATTCACTGTATGGTCGCGGGGCATCAGATGCAAAAGCACCATTAATGGCAATGTTATTTGCCGCAGCATCAATTGAAAAAAATCAAGGGACAGTAATTTTTGTAGGGGCGGTAGATGAAGAAGGAAATGCCATAGGGATTAAAAATATTGTAAAAAAAGAAATGAACATTGACTATGCAGTGTTTGGAGAACCAAGTGGAATTAAACAAGTAACAATTGCATACAAAGGTAGATTAGCAATTAATCTAAAAATTAGTGTTCCAGATAGTTCACATGCAAGTGCACCGTGGCTTTCAAAAAATGCAATTGAAGAATCAATAATATTTGTAAAAGAATTAAAAGAGAAATTGGAAGCAAATCAAGACGGAAAAACTAAATCAATGTTGTTAACTGCAACCATTACTGAAATTAAGGGCGGAACAAGTCACAACATAACACCAAAAGAGTGTGAAACTCTTTTTGACATAAGAATTCCAGTAGACATGAATTGTAAAACAATTGAACAGAAAATTGCAACTTTAGTTAAAGAAATATCTCAAAATAGAGAAGTTGAAGCATTTTATTCAATTTTAGATGAAACAGAACCATTTGAAGCACCACATAATTCAGCATTAGTTAGAGCATTCACACTTGGAATAATACAAGTAGTAAAATCCAGACCAACTTTAGTTAGAAAAACAGGTACAGGAGACATGAATGTTTTAGGTAGTCAATGGAAAATTCCAGTTGTAACTTATGGTCCAGGGGATCCACATGAAGCTCATACAATAGATGAAAAGGTTTCAATTGAGGAGTATCTAAAAGGTATAGAAATTCTTAAAGCAACTTTACAGCATTTAAAAAGACTTCATGATAAAAAATTACAATAATGTTATCGTTTGTAGGTCTAGGAATTTCAGGATTTGAGTCCATTCCAGTTGAAGGATTAGAAATAATATCAAATGCAGATATCGTATATCTTGAACAATTTACCAGTCCCATTGGAAAATCAGATGTAGATAAAATTGAAAATGCGATAAAAGGAGAATTCAAACCTGCAAAAAGATGGTTAGTGGAAGACGGTAAGGAAATTTTAGAAAAGTCAAAAGAAAAAAATGTGGTTTTACTAGCATACGGTGATCCATATATCGCAACAACACATATTGAATTACGAGCAAGGGCAATTGAATTAAACATAGAAACACGTTCCATACATGCATCATCATCACTTACATCTATGATAGGAGAGTGTGGTTTACATTTTTACAAAGTCGGAAAAATTGCAACCATAATGAGTGAAATGAAATCACTCACATATCCATACTATGTAATTTATAAAAATATCATAGAAGATAATCATACAGTATTATTATTAGAATATAATCAAAACAAAGATTTTTTCTTAGATCCTAAAGATGCATTAAAAGGATTATTAGAAACAGAAGAAGGGCAAGGAAGAAAAGTTATTACAGAATCAAGTTATGTCATAGTTGCTTCAAGAATTGGTTTTAAAGATCAGGCAATAGTTTCAGGTAAAATATCCAGTCTAGCAAAAATAGATTTTGGAAAACCACCCCACACAGTAATTATTCCAGGAAGATTACATTTTACAGAATCAGATGCGCTCAAATTATTTGGTCAGTGTATAGATGAACCATTTGACAATTCTGAAAAAACAGAAAAAATTTCAAAACAAATGATGAAAAAATATGTTCCAATGGTAAGAGAAGCTTTAGAAGAAATAACGCCATATTATAAAAATCAAAAAGAATTTGAAGTCATTTTAGAGAATGCAGAATTATACATTGAACAGGCAGAGATATTTCTAGATAAAGGTAGAGATGAAAATGCAATTTTGAGCATAGGGTATGCAGACGGACTAGTTGACGCATTAAGATTGGCAAAAGGCCTTGAATTTAAAATGTAAAATTATCAATAAATTAAAGAATAGGTCAAAATGTACAAAGAATATTGGAATTAATTGGAAAAAAAATTCTCTCGACAATGTATGTATGTCAAATTAATGAAAAAAACCCTACAGACATAATTAAGAAAAAATGTATGTTATCAGATAGTCAATTTAATGATAAAATTGAAGAATTGATTAAAAAAAAATTAGTGAATGAAGATAGAATTACACTTACAGAAACGGGAAGAGATTCATTACGAATAGTATTAGCAGGAGGGGTTTTTGATATTATTCATCCAGGGCATATTCATACATTAAATGCTGCAAAATTACTAGGGGATGTTTTAGTGGTGGTTGTAGCAACTGACAATACTGCAGTTAAAATGAAAAAAAGAACTCCAATACATAGTCAAGAACAAAGGCAAGAATTAGTCAATTCCTTAGAAGTAGTAGATCTTTGTTTGATTGGGCAAGAAAATGATATTTTTAAAACGGTAAATCATGTTAAACCACAAATTATTGCATTAGGATATGACCAAATCCATCAAGAGAAATACATCACAGAAGGATGTAAAAAAATTAAATTAAATGCTAAGGTTGCAAGATTACAATCCCCAATCCCAGAAAGTTCTAGTTCTAAAATTGAAAAAGAGTATGGAGAATCAATCCATGGAATCTAAGAATTAATTTCAATTTTAATTGAAACTTTGGAACCATCTTTGAATTTACTATTTTTACGTAAACAAACTTTTGAGATTAATTCAATTACAGAATCATCATGATGAGTACGCTCAAGTACGATTAACTGACAATTAATTGTATTATTTAATTTGGCTGAAAAACATTTTACCCAACCGTATGTTCTCTTACCATCAGAAAAGCTTTTAATTTTAATTCCATCTAAAGTTTCAAATTGTTTAATCGATTCTTGATGAATTTTTTGATCCAATCTAACATTAAAGGTTCCAGGAAATGGAACGTAACCAATTTTAGATTTGAATTGTTTGCTGTAACCTTTCAATCCCATATAGTATGCACCTTCACCCATTCCCGAAATTAAAGTACCTTTAAGATCAACATGAGAAGGTGAAGAATCTAAGCTTTTTTGTAAAGTAGAAGATAGTTTTACTATCTCAGAAAAACCCTTACTAGTAATTTTTACTGAAATTTTTCTTCCAGTAATTATTCGTGTAATGAATTTATTTTGTTCTAGTTCAAGTAAATGTGTAGATGCTGCTTGTTGTGATTTATGAATATTTTTTCCCAAAGAAGAACTTGTAAGAGCAACATAGTTGTATTTTGCTCCTTTAGATAACAGATAAGAGAGAGTTAAGAGGTGCTGAATTTTTAGTTCAGTCATCTAAAGTCCTAAGAAACGCCTAAATCAGCGAATGTTTTTAGTGTCATACCATCAGAATTAGACAATTTTGCAACTCTGTGTCCAACTACACATTCAATTCCAGCATTTTTTGCACCTTCTAAAAGTCTCTTTGTAATGATACCATCCAATAAAAGATACTTGATACCAGATTGTGAGGATAGTTTACTAACAACTTCACTTATTGGGACTTTAAAAATTTCATTTTGATCACTATCCAATGCAACAGCTTCAAGAGTTTCATTTAGAGTTGAAAAAACCTTAGATGCTACTTCTGAAATAGATTTATCATCTTCACTTGCAAGTTTTGGTGCAGGTTTACCATTTTTAATTTCATCAGCAATAGGTCTTAAAATTTCATCAAGTCTTTGAGGAGTTAATTCTTCTACTTCAACACCTTCATCTGCTTGTAATTCATAATCAAGTGTGACAACAGATTTGAGTTCCTTAAGAATAAATCCACCAGCTCTATCCCCATCAATAAATGCAACAACAGTATCTTTTTCAGCACATAATTCTTTAATGGATTCGTCAATTTTTGCACCTTCAATTGCAAGAACATTATCATATCCAGCTCTTAAAAGATTAATTACATCAGCTCGACCTTCAACAAGAATTATCCATTTTGAAGCAAATGCTCCAGAACTACAAGTTAATTTTGATGGGCCATATGTAGAAAGTTTGCCAGAGTCTCCCTGATGTACATCGTTTAACATGTTTTCACCTTCACTAACGGTTTTTGTTGCCCATTTTTGTTTAATTTCTTTTGCACGTCTTACAATATCATCTTTCTTTGCAGCTCTTACATCATCAATGGTATCTAAAGTAAATTTACAATCAAATGGTCCAACTTTATCTATACTTTCAATACCTGCAGCAATTAATGCACATGTATCAATATCAGTACTCATTGGAATTAATGCAGTACCAGCAGTAGTATTAGAAGTAGATTTACTTACAACTTCAATACGACCTACTTTTGAAACTCGTTGTAATTCATTCAGATTCATTTCAGGTCCTAAGAGTCCTTCTGTTTGTCCAAATATGGCACCGATTATATCGGCTCGTTCAACGAGTCCATCTACTTCATATGAAAGTTTTACGTGGTACTTGACAATACCTGTTTGAGGCATAAATTATTGATCTCCTTTATCATTATAAATGAAATTCCAATTTACGATATATGAGGGTATCGCAAAATAATGAGTAAATTTTCAACATAGCAAATGCTAAGGAAAATAAAAATAAAAATAAAATTACGGGTTTATTCAGTACTAAATGAGTGACCACATGAACAGGATTTTGTAACATTTGGATTGTTAATTTTAAATCCAGATCCCATTAGGCTTTCAATATAGTCAACGTTTGCACCTTGTAAATGATCAACACTGTAGCTATCAACTAAGAGTTTTACTCCATTTTCTGTAAGAACTAAATCATCTTCTTCTGGTGCTTTTTCAAAGCCCATTCCATAAGATAGTCCAGAACAACCTCCACCTTGAACATATACTCGTAAGTATTCAGGGGATTCGGCTTCTTCTTTCATGAATTCATGAATTTTCTCAGCTGCTTTTGCAGTAACTGTAACCATTTTTTGTGTTTGTTCAGTTGCCATTATGATCAAAAACTAATTTTAAAATATAATAAGCTTTTCCTCTTTAACATACTAGTAATCTACCAGGTTTAACAAATAATAAAAATAAAAAAGAGTCAGAAATAGCTTATTTTTTGGATTTATTTACAAATGCAGTCATTCTTTCTTGACGATCAGGATGTGTAAAGCAATTTCTCCAAGCAAGAAGTTCAATAGCAAGACCAGTATCAAGATCTGCATTTCTTCCTTTATTGATTGCGACTTTAGACATCTGAACACCCATAGTTGAACATCCAGCAATTTGTTGTGCCATTTTCAAAGCTTCTTCTTGTAATGTTGCAAGAGGTACTACTTGGTTAACTAAACCAATTTCTTTTGCCTCATCAGCTTTGATCATTTTTCCAGTATAGACAAGTTCTTTTGCCTTTGCTATTCCCACAATTCTCATTAATCTTTGTGTTCCACCCCATCCAGGAGGAATTCCAATTGTTACTTCTGGTTGGCCTAATCTTGCAGTATCAGCTGCAATTCTAATATCACACGACATTGCAAGTTCACAACCTCCACCTAATGCAAATCCATTGATTGCTGCAATTGTAGGTTGTTTAACAAGTTCAACAGTTGCAGTTACAAGTTGTCCGGTTTTTGCATATTCGACAGATTCATCTGCAGAAATTTTAGACATATATTCAATGTCAGCTCCTGCAGAAAATGCTTTTTCACCTTCACCAGTCAAAATGATAACTTTAACATCATCATTATGATTGAGAGATTCAAAAGTCGTGATTAGTTCTTTTGCAACATCAGTATTCATAGCATTAAGTTTGTCAGGTCTATTGATTTTGACAGTACAAATGCCATCAGAAGTAGATGTGGTAACTAGTGACATAGTTAGAGCGGAAATTATACGAAACTTAAATGTTATCTATTTACCGCGAGTTTTACCCCATTGAGCTAATGCAGAGGCAGCTGCAACCCAAGTTCTAAGGTCTTGATAAACTGGGACATTATGTTGCTCAATTAATTTTATCATTTTTTCAGTATACGGACCACCGTTACCACCAGCAATAATTGGTTTCTTCTGTTTCTTTGAAAGGGTAGATAAATAATCAACAATTGTTTCCTGAAGAGGATCGTCTTGGAATACAAACCATGGCATAGCAATATCAACATTATTTTCATCTAAAAATTGTTCAAGGACAAAATTATAATCATCAGCAGTTGCACCACCACCTACATCTGCAGGATTACCGTTATGAATTGGAACAGCAGGTGGGAAATGATCTTTTATGTTTTTACGAATTTTTGGTGAAAGATTTCCAATTGTAAGACCTAGTCTTTCTAATTGATCAATTCCGCCAATCATAGGACCAGCACCATTACTAGTCATAGCAACACGATTACCTTTTGCTGCAGGTTGCCAAGCTAGTGCTTTTAAGACTCCAACTAATTCCTGATAACTATCAACTGAAATAATTCCTGCTTGTTTGAATGCACCCATAATCATTGCATTTGAACCACCAAGAGAACCAGTATGAGATGCAGCTTGTTTTGCACCAGCACTAGTTCTTCCACTTTTCCAGATAACAATAGGTTTCTTGTGAACTTTCATTACACGTTTAGCTGTATTGATGAATTTTCTACCATCCCCAAATCCTTCAACGTATAATCCAATTACTTTAGTTTGAGGATCATTTGCAGCATACCAAATCATATCAGCTTCATCAACATCAGAACGATTACCAAAACTAATCATTTTTGACAAACCAAACAAATCAGCACTTTCCAACATACTAATTCCCATAGTTCCACTTTGTGAGAAGAATGCAACATGTCCTAATTTTGAACGTACCATTCTTTCTTGTCCTTGGAATGCACAATCAAGTCTATTTGCTGCATTAAACATTCCAATACAATTAGGACCGATTACACGAATTTTGTGTTTTAAAGATAATTCTTTCACTTCAGCTTCCATCGTAGCTCTATCACCACCAAGTTCTTTTCCGCCACCGGAAACAATTACAACATTATGGATTCCTTTCTTTGCACAAGTTTTCATAATTTCACCACATGCGGAAAGATCAACACAAATAACAACAAGATCAATTTTTTCATTTATTGCATCCAAAGAAGGATAACACTTGAGTCCAAGAATAGAGGTTTGTTTAGGATTAATTGGGTATACTTTACCTTTGTAATCTTGTTTTCCAAGTGCATCTAATACAGAATTACCAATTTTTCCAGGTGTTGCAGATGCACCAACTAACGCAACAGATTTTGGAGTAAAGAATGACTCCATGGATGTTGTGTTTGGTTTTGCTTTTGAGATTGAATTCTTTTTTAATTCATTATTAAGAATAATTTTTGCGTCTACTACAAAGTAAGATTTTGGATATACAATTACAGGATTAAAATCAATACTGTTGACATAATCTGCATTATCAACACCCATTTTTCCAATTTGTACAAGTGCTTTTGAAATCATGTTTAGATCAATCGGGGCACTGCCACGAAATCCTTTTAGAAGTTTTGAACCCTTTAGTTCATTGAGCATAGATTTTGCATCAGATGTTGTAATTGGAAGCATTCTAAATGCAACATCTTTGAAAACTTCAGTCATAATTCCACCTAGTCCAACCATAATCATCGGACCAAATTGAGGATCATTTTGAATACCAACAATTAATTCAACACCATCTTTTGGAACCATTTTCTCCAAAAGAATGCCTTTAACATCAACACCTTTCTTTTTAGAAAGTCGGTTAAACATATCATCAAATGTTTTCTTAACATCAGCAATATCGTTAATTCCAACTTTAACGCCACCAACATCGGTTTTGTGTAAAATTTGTGGAGATACTACTTTCATTACAAGTGGAAAACCAATTTTTTTTGCTTGTTTTACAGCCTCAGACGCAGATGTTGCCAGGGCATAAGGCGGAACTTTAATTCCATAAGTTTTGAGAATAGACTTGGATAATTCTTCAGTAATGACTTTGTGATCGGTTTGAATCGTTTCTTCAAAAAGTTTATTCACAACAGTCATCGTTCGATCGATGAAATCAAAACTCAATATATTAAACTTTGGTCAAAGCGCAAATACAGATTTAAAATTATTGTAAAAAATTTCCATATTTGATTTAACAATAGAAATATTTTTATCAATATCTAATCGAATTTTTAGAGGATCAATATATGGAATTTCTCGTAATTTTTCTTCAGTTTTATCGAGCCAAAGATTTACCATGTCCTCATTCACTTCAAGGTGAAATTGTAGACCAACTGCAGATTTGTATTGAAATGCCTGATTTGAATAATTTTTAGATAATACCAATTGAGTAGCACCAACAGGTAAATCAAAAGTATCACCATGCCAATGAAATACAGTGAAGGGGTTTTTGAATCCATGAAATAGTTTAGAATTATCGGGGATCATAAGATCATGATAAAACCCAATTTCTTTTTTGGGTCCCTTGTAGACTTTAGCACCAAAAGTTTTTGCAATTAGTTGTGATCCCAAACAAATTCCTAAAACAGGGATATCATCTTCAACATAATTTTTGATTAGTTTTTCTTCTTCTCGGAGATAAAGTAAATCATCATTAGCACTTTGAGGAGCGCCTAAAATTACTACAAATGAAAATTTATTTTCAGGAATTTTCTCATGTTTTGCATTAACTGAAATAATATCAAAACCATCATCAGCCAATAATTTTCCCAAATATCCAGAGCCTTCAGATTTAGTATTTTGTACTAATAGAACATTCGACATAATGTAGATTAAATAGAAATTATGAAAATGGATTTAATTAAGGCCAAATGCCTTTTTGGTTAAATGCTTCTAGAACACGTTCAACTGCCAAAACCATTGCAGCCTTACGCATGTCAATCTTGTGTTTTTTAGATAATGCATATGTATCCTTGAATCCTTGTGTGATATTTTTCTCCATCTTAGATGCCACTTCATCAAAACTCCAATAATAGCCCATATTATTTTGAACCCATTCCAAATAAGAAATACAAACACCGCCAGAATTAGCTAAAATATCAGGAACGACAAGAATTTTTTTCTTTTCAATAATAGGATCTGCTTCAGGTAATGTTGGACCATTTGCAGCTTCAGCAATAATTTTACAATTAAGTTTTTTTGCAATTGCGGCAGTGATCTGATTTTCTAAAGCTCCAGGAACCAAAATATCACATTTTGCAGTTAGTAGTTCTTCAGTAGACACTTTTTTACTTCCAGGAAAATCTAGAACAGAGCCAGTTTTTTGTTTATGTTCTAAAATTTTACTGACTTTAGCACCTTTTGGAATTAAAATAGAACCTTTTGAATCACTAACACCAACCATAATTGCACCCATTTTTTCTAGATATTCACCAGCAAATGTAGATGCATTGCCAAATCCTTGTAAAACTACTTTTGCACCTTTTAAATTAATTTTCAAAATTTTTGCTGCAGCTCTTGCAGTGTATGCCGTTCCTAATCCAGTTGCAACATTTCTTGCCAAAGAACCACCCATTGAAATTGGTTTTCCCGTAATCACGCCAGGCGAATGTTTGTTTCCATTTAATTTGCTAAAAGTATCCATAATTTGGGTCATTTCTCTACCAGTTGTGTAAACATCAGGAGCAGGAATATCTTTTTCAGGTCCAATGATTTCAGAAATTTTAAAAGCAAATCCTCTTGTTAGTCTCTCCATTTCACCATCGCTAAGTTTTTCAGTTTTTGGATTAACATAGATTGCACCTTTTCCACCACCAAAAGGAACATCAACAATTGCACATTTCCAGGTCATCCATGAAGAAAGTGCCATAACTTCTCTTTCCATATATTCAACACCGCCTTCAGGATTAAAGTAACGGATACCTCCTTTGTATGGACCTCTATCGTTATTATGTTGACTTCTAAAACCAGTAAATACTCTAATTTTTCCATTATCCATTTTAACAGGGATCTTAACTCTCAACATTTTATTTGGCATTGCAAGGTATTCACGAATGCCTTTATCGGTAATGCCTAAAACATCACAAGCATCATTAACTTGTTTAGTTGCATTTGCAAATGGATCGGACTTTACCATAATTACGATAAAAATAGTATTCAGATTATATAAGTTTGGTTCAAAAAAAGAGATCGAAATTTTTAAGAAATAAAATTACAATAAACTAGAGACAATTACCCTTAAATTGACTGAGAATAAAGTTGTGATATCATGATGGCATCACGAGGTTACGATATGACACCTACAATGTATTCTCCAGACGGTAGAATATATCAAGTAGAATACGCTATTGAGACCGTAAAAAGAGGAACATTAGCAATTGGAATTAGTACTAAACAAGGAGTGGTCATGGCAGTTGAGGAAAAAGCAAGAGCATTACAAACAAAAAATATTACACAGAAAATTTTTCAAGTAGATTATCATATAGGCGTTGCAGCAGCAGGATACATTCCAGATGCACGCGTTCAAGTAGATAGCGCAAGAGCATTTTCACAAGGTAACAGAATGACATACGATGAATCAGTAGAAATTGCAACAGTTGCAAAATATTTGGCAGACACGGCTCATCAATTTACACAATATGGCGGAGTACGTCCAAATGGTGTTTCTATGATTATTGCAGGAATTGATCAAAAAGGTGAATCAGTATACGTAGTAGATCCTAGTGGAACTTATGTACAATTTACAGCAGTTGCAATAGGAGCAGGAGCTGATGAAGTAAATGCATTTTTAGAAAAAAATTATAATCCAGATATGAGTTTAGAAGATGCAGCAGCATTAGCTATTGCATCAATCAACATCAAAGCAGAAGTAAAAGATGAAATTAAAAATGTAAAAATGGCCAAAGTCACATCAGAATCAAAAGTATTTGAAAAAGTTTCAGAGGCAGATTTAGAAAACTATTCTAAAAACGTATCAAAGTTTACAAACGAATAAAAATTTTAGATTTGAAAAATATTCAATTAGATACAAGGAGAAAATAAATTTGGGTTTAGGAAGTAGTTATTGGAGTGAAGTTATAGAAGTACTTCGAGAAATTATTCCAATTTATGATAAAGTTAATTCAATAATATCACTAGGCAAAGATGTAGAACATAGAAATCGAGGAATTTCAGGAAGGGTATTCAAAGGAAATAAAATTTTGGATGCAGGTTCTGGATTTGGAAATATGTCTAAAACGGCACTAAAAATTACAGGTGGAGATATTTCAATTACACTTTATGATCCTCTAGTACCTATGCTGAAAAACACAGGTTCACATTTTGAAAAAACTCCAGACATGGCAAATGGTATTTTTGAACATATTCCATTTAGAGACGAGGAATTTGACGCAGTATTGTGCGGATATTCATTAAGAGATGCAATTAGTTTAAGAATTGCAATTTCTGAAATTCACAGAGTATTAAAAAAAGAAGGAAGAATGGTAATTGTAGATTTAGGAAAACCAGATAAACGATTCATCAGGGCAGGAGTTGCATTTTATCTAAGATGCATTCTACCAATTTTGGCATTTAGTGCAGGGGGAAGATTAGGATTAAAATTTGGAACGTTGTATGGTACATTCCAAAGATGGCCTCAAAATAAAAAATTAGAAGAACTGCTATTAGAAAAATTTTCACGAGTTGAATTCGAGAAAGATCTTATGGGTGGTGCAATAATGGTTGCAGCTTACAAATGAATAGAGTTTTAATTTTAGTAAACATAACAGGATTAATCATAGGAATATCATATGGCCTTCATGGTCCAATACTTCCAATTTTTGCAAAAAATGTAATCGGTGCAACATATTCAGAATTAGGTTTAATCGGATTAGCAAATTTTGTCCCATACATGTTCATCCCACTTTTTGTAGGGATATTGTTAGATAGAATAAACAATGCATACATACTAGCAGTAGGGGCAGCAATCAACTCAGCATCAATTTATCTTCTATCAATTGCACAGTCTGTTCCAGAAATAATGGGGTTCAGGATAATGACAGGCATAGCTCATGCATTTTTCTGGCCACCATGCGAGGCCATTATTTCAAACGAAAGTACGGAAAAAAACAGAGTGAAAAATATCTCATGGTTTACAATGTTTTTTGTAATGGGGTTCATGATAGGACCACTGATAGGTACAGCATTTTTAGAAAACATGGAGGTTACATATAGAATATTATTCCAAATTGCAGCATTCATTTTGGCTGCAGCAATAATTACTGCACTACTAGCATCAAGAAAAAAGATCAAAAAACAACATGAAAGATTTTCTTTTTCAGCAATTAAAGATATGAAAAAATTTCCAGAAGTAATTACACTACTAATTTTTTGTACATCAGCATTTGGTATAATTTTAACAATTTTTCCGGCGTTTCTTAATGATAAAGGAATGAGTGCAACAGATATTCTATATCTATATTTTGCTTTTGGGATTTCACGAGTAGTTTCGCTTGCATTAGCAGGAAAATTTGCAAAAAAAACAAGTCAAACTTTGATTGCAGCAACACTAGCAGTTTCAATAGGATTAGCAATATCAGTTGTTGCAGATTCAATCATCATGTTTGGAATTGCTCTAGTTTTAATGGGATTTGGGTTTAGCATATTTTTCCCATTGACCTTAGAAATTATTTTAAGTAAAACAAAAAAAGGCATATCTGGAAAAATTATTGGAGCATACGAAACAATTTTTGGATTAGGATGGGCAGTTGGACCAACCATAGGAGGGCCAATAACTCAATCATTTGGAAATGAAACACCATACATCATATTTGCCACAATAGGGGTAGGGATCACAATACTGGCAATAATTTCAAGAAAGAAATTAGAGCCGTTAAAAATTAGTGAATAAATAATTGTTTAGAATAACAAGTAAATCAGGCACAATATGAAACATTACGTTTAATTTTAAATCAAAAAATAACTGAACATGTTAGAGCATTCATTGAACATAGGTGGAAGTGAATGGATGATAATCATATTTGTTGCAGTTGTGTTAGTTTTAGGAACAGGAAAACTTCCAGGAGTTGCTAAAAAAATGGGAAAAGTTATGAGCGAATACAATAATGCAAAAAATGAAATTCAACAACAAATGAAAGAAGTGAGTGAAGAAATACCAAAAATTTCAGGTCCAGTTGAAACAGAAAGGGAAAAATTAGAAATGATATCTAAATCAGCTGGAATTAAAACAGAAGGGAAAACAGATGAAGAACTTCAAAAAGAAATTTCTTTAAAAATGGGTCAAAAAACAACGGATACTACTAAAAAAACAACGGATACTACTAAAAAAACAACGGATACTACTAAAATAAAATAAAAACTACTTTGTTTTTTTAATTCGATACAGATCTTTATCCAATCTCTTTTTAGCAAATTTATAATAATCAGGAACGACTTCAAATCCAATAAAACGACGATTCAGAGATTTACTAACAACAGCAGTTTGTCCCGAACCAAGAAAAGGATCAAACACAATATCTTTTTTTTCACTAGAGTATTCCAACAATTTTTTAATTATTTCTGATGGAAGTTTGGTAGGAGTTTTTTCATCTCCAGTCCAATATTCTCTTTTAATATCCCAAACATCCTCTTTATCACGATAATGAAGACTGCGACCATTCTCAGTTTTATCCTCTTTTTTGAATCTAGAAAAAGGGAAAAATTTTCGTTGTTTATCATCTTTGCAAACATAAAGACAATGGTAATGAGAAGTAACAAATTTTTTTTTTGTCACAACCCCAAATTGATATTTCCAAATAATATGATTGATAGTTGTAAATCCAACATCATCTAGAGCAGATAAAATGTCCTTAAGATTATTCCAGCCAGAAAAAACATACATGCTACCAGAATCTTTTAAAATTCGAAACACTTCGCTCATCCAAGAGAATGTGAAATCATAGTAATCTTCAGGCTTGATTTCATTATATCCAGATAACACATTAGAAGCAGTTCGATTGTAATTGGCTTTTTTTGCTTTAAAATTAATAGCAAATGGAGGATCAGTGATTACAAGATCAATTTTATTTTTAGGAATTAATTTCATTCCATCAATACAATTTTGATTGTAAATATGATTAATTTCTATTTTTTTCATTTTTAAATTAAAGATTGTTTCTAGGTTAATAATCTCATTGGTTATAAAAAAAATTAAACAATAAATCACCTAATATTTCTTATTTATTAGATCTTGAAATTTTCATGTCCAAAATGTAAATCAAAAATTGAAATTCAAAAAACATTCAACAAAAAAATGCATGTGTCTTGTAGTAAATGCGGTATTGAAGACATACTAGAATTTTCAAAAAATCCAGATGAAATATTTCTAGAATTTCTAGAAAGATTTGATAAAGGATTAGTTACTGAAAAAGGGCTGACTGAAGGATTGGCAGATGAAGGAATCATCAGATCAGAAAAAGAAATTAAAGAAATGATCGGTAAAATTAGTCCAGAAAAATTTATTGAAGAAATTTTGTTTTCAAAAAAAGATTTTATTTCAGATTATAAAATTTTAAAGAATTCTGAGCCTAAAATGGGATGTAAAGTTGAAGAATTAGGATTAGATGAAAATATTTCAGGTTATCTCAAGGAATTAAAAATAAATCAATTCTATAAATTTCAAGAAGATGCAATTCAAGAAATAGTATTTGGAGAAAATATCGTAATTGAAGCACCAACGGCATCAGGAAAAACAGAGGCATTTTTAATCCCAGTAATTGAAAAAATAAAAAAGGAATCCAATCAAGGAAAAGTATTTGCAATTTTTGTATATCCAACAAAAGCATTATCTAGAGATCAATTTCCAAAAATTAAGAAATTTGCAGATGAAATTAAAATTAATGTGAAAGTTTTTGACGGAGATACCAAAATAGAAGAAAGGAGAGAAATTAATGAAGCCCCACCAGAAATTTTAATTACAAATTTCGATGTTTTACACTATCACTTATGGCATCAAACAAAATTTTCATCTCTATTAAATTCAACAAAAATTGTAGTAGTAGATGAAGCGCATGTTTATTCAGGAATTTTTGGATCAAATGTTCACTACATCATAAAAAGACTAAAACGTATTTGTAATAGTAAATTACAATTTATTGCTGCATCAGCAACTCTTGAAGACGCCAAAGCATTTTGTGAGCAATTGTTTGGAGAGAAAATGCAACTTATCAAAGGAACAGGTAAAAAAGGGGAAACAGATTTTCTCATGCTATTTCCATCACTTAGAACACAAAGAAAACTAATGGTAGAATTAACAAAAAAATTAACAGATAAAAATCACAAAACAATGATTTTTAGCAATTCACATTTGAATGCAGAACTTTTAGCAATGCAGGCAAAAAAACAAAAAATTAACATCAAAGTGCACAGAGCAGGACTGATGGCAAATTATAGAATGTCAGTAGAAAAACAATTCAAGGAAGATAAATTGCAGGCAATTTCATGCACTCCTACGCTTGAATTAGGCATAGATGTTGGAAATGTGGATTGTGTCATATCATCCACAATACCAGTTAACAGACTAACTCAAAGAATAGGAAGAGCTGCAAGAAAGGGTCAGAGAGGATATGCATTTTTGGTATTAGGAAATGATCCTATTTCTCAATATTACAAAAATCATCCTGATGATTATTTTGAAGATATTGAAAAAACATACATTGATCCAAATAATCCATTTGTAGAGGAATTTCAAATTCTAGCAATGGCATGCGATAAGCCAATTTCAAAACATGAATTAAAAGAACATCAAGAGGTAATTGAACATCACATGATTAAAGAGAATATCATAGAATCAAACAATAGAATTATTCCAAATTTTGAAAAAATTAATTTAATTTTAAATGATTACAGCATAAGAGGAATTGGTAAATCAATAGATATTTTTCTAAATGGAAAAAAAGTAGGAGACAGGACACTGCCAATAGCGTTAGAGGAATTACACAAAGATGCAATTTATTTTCTAGCAGGTTCACGTTACAAAGTAAAAGAATTGAATTATCCTGAAAAAAATTATGCCAAAATTGAAAGAATTCCAAAAGACTATCCATACTATACAAAATCATTAACAGAAGAATGGCCAACAATTGAAACAGTATTTGAAAAAAGAAATGCAGGTGGAATTGAAATAGCATTCTGTAAATTACATATTGAGAAAAAAGTCTACGGTTATGTCAACATAGAATTAGGACAAGAAGTAACACAGGGTAAAAAAGTAATGCTAGACAAACCTCTAGAATATGATTTTATTACAAAAGGAATTGTATTTCATGCGCCAAGACCTCTAAAGATTATGGATGCATCTGAAGATGAAGAGTATACAGAGGCTAGTGGATATCACGCTACAGAGCACATTGTAATTGAGGGTAGTAACATGATTACAGGCGGAGTATCTCAAGATTTAGGAGGAATATCATTAGGGACTTCAGGCTTGATTTTCATATATGATGGGGCCATTGGAGGTAGTGGTGCAAGTAAAGCATTGTACGATAGATTTGAAAAAGTACTTGAAAGAAGTATGTATATTGTAAAAGAATGTCCTTGCAAAAATGAAGCAGGGTGTCCACGATGTACATTTTCATACAGATGTGGAAATAATAATGAATTTTTGCATAAATATTCAGCACTGGAAATTTTAGAAAGAATCAACAACGGAGAGAAAACAGAATTAATTGATCCTGTAGAAGGGGACAAACCATTAGTCTAGAAAAATCAAAATGGGATAAATATAAGAAAAAAATAAGATAATTGTGGAAAAAGTTGCTCTTGTTACAGGTAGTTCATCAGGCATTGGATTAGAAACAGTGTTAGCACTAGCAAGAGACGGATATGAAACATTTGCAAGTATGAGAGATGTGAGCAAGGGAGTAGAGTTAGAGTATGCAGCAAAAAAAGAAAATCTTAAAATAAAAATTATAGAATTAGATGTAGATAAAGAGGAATCAATAATTTCAGTAATTAAAAAAATATCTACAGAACATGGAAGATTAGATGTTTTGGTAAATAATGCAGGATATGGTCAATTTGGATGTACTGAAGACATATCATTAAATGATTTTAGAAAACAGTTCGAGACAAACTTTTTCAGCATCGTAAAAATAATTCAAGAAGTATCCCCAATTATGAGAAAGCAAAAATCAGGAATTATAGTTAACATGAGTTCTGTGGTTGGAAAAATTGGATTACCAGGATCTTCAGCTTACATTAGTGCAAAATTTGCATTAGAAGGGTTTAGTGAATGTCTAAGATACGAATTAGGTCAATTTGGAATTAAAGTTATGTTGATAGAACCAGGTGTAATTAAAACAAATTTTTTCAATGCTATGAAAGTTCCAGAATCAAAAGCAGATGTAAAATACAAAGAATTAACTGATCATATTTTAGCAGGTCTTAAGATGATGGCAGAGATGGGTACAGCACCATCGCAAGTTGCAGATGTAATTATGAAAGCAATACACAGTGATGAAATTCTACCACGATATATTGTAGGAACCGATGCAGCCATGTTTATTGAAGCAAAACAGTCCAAAACAGACATAGAATTTGAAAAATATATGAGTAAAGAGCTATTTCCAGGCTAAAAATCACTGTGCATTAAATTATATACAGATGGAATAGAGTTTTTGTCAAAGTCCGCAATGATAAAATGAAATGGAAAAAATTACAACATAATGGAATCCTGTTCCCTCCGAAATATGAGAAACAGGGAATTACGATAAAAATCAAAGGAGATACCATAAATCTAGATATCAATCAAGAAGAGATGATCTATCAATGGGCAAAGAAAAAAGACACACCATATGCACAAGACAAGGTTTTTCAAAAGAACTTTACAAAAGATTTTGCCAAAACATTAGATTCAAAATTTAAAAAAATATTATACGAAGATATTGATTTTTCAAATGCCTACAAAATAGTAGATAAAGAAAAAGACCTCAAAGAAATGATGACAAAAGAAGATAGAAAAGCATTATCGGTAAAAAGAAAAGAATTACGAGAGAAATTAAAAATAAAATATGGTATTGCAGTAATGGATGGAAAAGATGTTGAAGTTGGAAATTACATGGCAGAGCCTCCAGGAATATTCATCGGTAGAGGAGAACATCCACTAAGAGGAAAATGGAAACCTAGAGTTACGGCAAAAGATGTAACATTAAACCTTGGAAAAGATGCAAAAAGACCAGAAGGGGATTGGGGTAAAATTATTTATGATAATGATTCCATGTGGTTGGCCAGTTGGATGGATGTCCTTACAGAAAAAAGAAAATATGTGTGGCTTGCAGATACTTCAGGACTAAAACAAGATAGAGATAAAGAAAAATATGAAAAAGCAGTCAAACTAGGAAATGAAATTGAAAAAATTAAAGATAGAATAGTAAAAGATATGAAAAGTAAAGATCCAAAAATTAGTAAAATATCTACTGCGTGTTATTTGATTTATAGAACTGCTATGAGAGTAGGAGACGAAAAAGACCCAGATGAGGCGGATACTGTAGGTGCCACAACTCTTAGAAAAGAACACATCAAAATTACAGCAAAAACAATTGAGTTTGATTTTCTAGGTAAAGATAGTGTTAGATGGCAAGAAACAGTAGTAGCTGAAGGTCACGATAAACAATTCCACGAAAATATTAAAAAAATAATTGAAAAGAAAAAACCAAAAGATGAAATTTTTGAAGATATTACATCAAGACACGTTAATCAATACTATTCAGGAATTGTAAAAGGATTAACTGCCAAAGTGTTTAGGACGTATCTTGCAACAGCAGTTGTAAAAAAATACCTAGTAGAGCATGACAACATAAAGGGAAAAACAGCAAATGAGAAATTATACCATGCCAAATTAGCAAACTTAGAAGCTGCAATGATGTGTAATCATAAAAGAACTATTCCTAAAACATATGAACTAACATTACAAAAGAAACGAGACGTTCTTAAAAAAGTGGAAAAAGAACAAGTATGGAAAAAAACTCAAGAAACTCTTAAAAAAGTGGAATTAACTGAATCAAAAACAGATACCCAAAAGAAAAGAAAAGAAAAGAGAGTCAAGACATTAAATCAACAAATTAAGAAACAAAAATCTAAACACAAAGAAAGATTAGAAAAACTAGAACTTCAATTAGATTTATCAGAAAAAACTAAAGATTATGCGATTGGAACATCTCTTAGAAACTACATAGATCCACGTGTTTTCAAAGCATGGACTAATGAAGTCGGAGCTGAATGGGAGAAATTATACACAGCAGCATTACAAAAGAAATTCCTCTGGGTAAAAAATGAGGACGTAGAATGGAAAAATTTAAAATAAAATATCTAGATTAATTAAAAACATAGAAACCTATTGAGAAATTAAAAAATTAATTATTTTTTTAATCTATCTTTTGCATATTCAATAATTGCATCAGTCATTTGTGTAGTTGTTGCATTACCGCCAATATCCCATGTTACTGCTTTTCCTTCATTAATGACTTGTTCAGTTGCACCAAAAATTGCATCCCTTACATCTCTCTCTCCCATGTAATCTGCCATCCAAGCTCCGGACAACACAGTTGCTGTAGGGTTTACTTTATTTTGGCCTGCAAACTGCGGAGCACTTCCATGTGCTGCCTCAAACATTGCATAATTTTTTCCAATATTTGCAGAATAAATTAATCCAATGGAGCCTACTAAAGCTGATGCAAGTTCTGAAATAATATCCATGAATAAATTGGTACTGACTAATACTGAGCCATTAAATTGTTCAGTTGCAATTACCATTTGCTGGGCCATATTGTCTATGTAAATTTCTGATAAGTCTATTCCAGTTCCTTCAACTGCTTTTTGTGTCTCCTCCCAAAATATCCCATCTGTTTGTTTTAAAATATTTCTTTTTGTAATTGCAACCATTTTTTTCATTTCAAATTTATTTGCCCAATCTACTGCAGAATCAACTAATCTTCTACTTCCTTGTCTAGTTATTTTTCTAATTGCTATTGCTGCATCATCTGTAATTTTTGTTTCTACTCCTGTATAGAGACCTTCAGTTGCTTCTCTAAAACAGACACAATCTAATTTTCTATTTGGCGTTAATCTATCATAAGTTTTAGTTGGCCTAATATTGGCATAAAGATCAAATTTTTGTCTTAATGTAACTGCAACACTTCGGGGTGCTCCTGGAACTGGAATTGTGGTGGTGGGACCTTTAAAACAGCAATCTGCTTCTTCTAATGCATTCATAGTTGATTCTGGAATATATGATGCATCTTTTCTTCCATTTTTGTCCCACTGTTCGGATCCTACTTCTGCTAAAATTAACTCTGATTGAAAATTGCATTCATTTAGAACTCTCAACATTGAATCTACAACTTCAGGTCCAATGCCATCCCCCTTCATTACTACTGATTTTTTACTCACTATTGCAATATTTGGATACACTTCTAATTAATTCTACATATTCCTAAAATACTGAATTTATACCCAGTTTAGCAAACGAATGAATTTATTTACAGATACTTCTAATCCTAATTGTGCGAGGGTCGCCTAGCCCGGTAGGGCGTGAGATTGCTAATTTCATGTTCGCAAGAACTCGTGGGTTCGAATCCCTCTCCTCGCGCCATTAAAACTTAATAGACCGGTTTAGTGTGATTTTTCATGGGACGTAGAAAAAGTCAAAAAATTATTCGTACAGGTCCAAAAAATGCCACTACTGGATTATGTCCTTTATGTCATACAATTGGAAAAATATTCCTTTTAGGCTCACCTGGGGAAGAAAGAGCCAAATGTGAAAAATGTCGTCAAGAATTTGAATTATAACTAACAATTTTTGTACTAATCAAACCATTCACCAATAACTTTTTAAGAGAATTTCTTATTCATAAGTAATTATGAGTTCAGAAGCTGAAACTATCTATGAACGAGTTGCGAAACTTGAAGATGAAATTGCATTACTTCGTAGTGAATTAGATATTATCAAAGGGGCATTTAGAAATAAAATTGCTCGTCATGAGATATCTTTGATCAAAGAAGGAAAAGATATAGATTCTATACTTTGATTAATTTTTTGTCTTTATACTTCTAATTAATTCTAAAATAAAATCCACATCATCGGCATTAGGATTTATTTCTAAATATTTATTCAAATACTCCAATGCTTTTTCAGAATTTAGTAATCTCTGTTCTAAAATTCCTTTATCCCTGATATCCTCGGGAGCTTCTGGTTCAATTGCTAATGCCATATTTACACAACGTAATGCCTTATCGTACACAAATGATTGTATGTATGAATTTTTTAAATTACGAACCATTCGGATAAGTAATTGTTCTGATGTTACTTCATCTAAAAATTCTGGCTTAAATTCTAACTCTCCTCTAAAATTTGCGTTTAAAATTTCTTGAAGATCATCTATGTCAAGTAAACGCCCATCATAATATGGATCTAAAATCATTTCTTCATTGTATTTTACTACAATGTGGCTTGGAAATCCTACAATTTTAAGATCCAACCCAATAAATTTTGCAATTTCTACATAGAGAATTGACATTGTAATTGGAATTCCTAATTTCTTGTCAATTACTTCATTAAGAAAATTATTTTTTGGGTTATAGTAATCGTCATCATCCCCACTATAGCCCAAATTCTCAAAGAGATGTTCATTTAACATTGAGATTAGATATGTTGGATTTTTTACATCATTAATTGATTCTTTTAATGATGTTCCAATCCAATTAATTTTTTTAATATATTCTTCAACATGTAAATCTGGATACTCTATTAATTGTGAGAATTTCAAACATTTTTCAATTAAGTTAAAATTTGGATTTTTTACAAATGACATCCATTCTGCAACTAGTGGATCAAATTTTTCACTCAATATTACTAACTCAGTTTTTTTAGATACAGTTGAGGATCTTTCAATTCTTTTGTATTTGGAGGAATTTCAATCATTTTTTTGAATGTGACGGTTCCTAATTTTTCATATACTGCCTTGGTGAAATCTTTGCCGATACTTTTTCGTACTTGATATGCTGAAAAATCAGTTCCCATAAACGTGGTAAGATAATTTTGAAAATCTTTATCGTCTTTTAGGATATTTTCAATTGCAAAAGCTGCCATCCCTTCCATTGCTGTAAATGCTGCATGGTGCTGTTGTATTGGAACGAGCCATTTTTTATAAATATCTAAAAGTTGGGGAATGGATTCTCCTATCTTTGGATCTATTTCTACATGGGTGAATGTCATTACGTCTGGGCCTATCTGTTCAATTAAGAAATGATCAGGATTCAAAAAGAAAAATAGATTTGCCTTTTTTGCAAATGGAAAATCATCTGGTACAGCTTGTAATTGACAATACTCTGCAAGTTCGTTTATGGTTTCAGTATCTAATGATAAAATTATGCTTGCTAGTTCTTCATTAATTTTATTTACTTCCATTGCCGCATTTTTATTTACTTGTTGTAAATTTTCTTGTACGGCGTGAATTAATTCTTCAATAACTGTCATTTTTACTGCTCCTATGTATCCAGAGTTTACGCTATCAAATTTTGATTCATATGGTTCACCTTGTTTATGTAGAATTATTTTTGGGTATCGTGATAGAATAAATTTATTCAAATAGATTATTGAATCCAGATAGTCCCCATATGTTGTTGTGATTTTAGAAATGTATTGAATGGCATATGTGGAATATACCAAATATTTTGCAGTATCTTCTTGCATTAACTCTGCAATCCTTGTTTTATTTTCTTTTGCAACGGCATTGAATAACTCTGTTACGAATTCTTTAGATTTTTTATCCGCAAATACTTTTTTTCCTTTTAATATTTTTAAATCAGTTAGTTCTGGAAATTTTAATTCAATATTTTCTGGAATTTTTATTCCTAGAAATTCTTCTACTTTTTCTTTATACTCTAAAAAAATATTTGTTGCAATGTCTTCTAAGTTTTTAAATTCCGCTTTTTGACCTATATCGTCATTTGCCCTACTGGCTAATTTTATAATTTCTTTCTCTTCATCAATTTCAACGGATAATTGTGCAAATAATGCCTCAGTAAATTCTTGAAATTCTCCCAATTTAGTTAAAATATGAAAATACTACATTTAACATTAACTTGATTTTTTAAAAAACTCCACTTAGCAAAAAAGAATAACAAAGAAATATACAATTATCCCTCAGTATTGTATGGCAGCCGTCATCATAATCCCTATATTGATAGTTACTCTGATTGCCGCTTCTAGCTATATTGTATATGCATTATTACTTCGTGATTTTCTTTCTAAACGATCCATAAATAAAACACTTGAAAAATATAATATTAAAAAATCGCCTTTTGAAATAATTAAAGAGTATTATGAAATTAAAAATGAATCATTATCTGATAATGAAATTAAAAAAATTGAAAAAAAATATAGGCGAAACGAACCAGAGCAATTTCTAACTATGTATGATGCAATTAGAGACAATGATAAATCCAGAGAACAATAATTACTACTTAGTTATTTTATCATAAAACTAGATGATAGTAATTCCTACTTAGTTATTTTATCATAAAACTAGATGATAGTAATTCCTACTTAGTTATTTTATCATAAAACTAGATGATAGTAATTCCTACTTAGTTATTTTATCATAAAACTAGATGATAATAATTACTACTTAGTTATTTTATCATAAAACTAGATGATAGTAATTCCTACTTAGTTATTTTATCATAAAACTAGATGATAGTAATTCCTACTTAGTTATTTTATCATAAAACTAGATGATAGTAATTCCTACTTAGTTATTTTATCATAAAACTGGATGATAGTAATTCCTACTTGTTATTTTATGGTGTAGTTGGAATTGAAATGAATGGAGTTCCGCCTTCACCTACTACTAGTGGAAGTTTACCGTCCCATGCTTGTGTCTTTAGCCATTCTATGTAGAACGGATTGTTTGACAATGCATCATTGATAATTCCAATTGCCTCTGCTTCACCTTGTGCTTCTGCAACGTTTGCTGCTGCTAAACCTACTGCTTGAGCTTCTAATTGTCTTGCCTCTACCTCTATTCTGATAAGATCATTTTCTGCTTTTTGGGCTTTTTGTTCTGCCTCTACTTTAGATTCAATTGCTTTTGCAAATAATGGTGAAAACTCAAAGTCCGTAATTGAAATTACTTCTGTCTCTATATAGAATTGATTTAATCTATCTCTAATTGCATTCTCAATATCTGCTTTGACTAGTGGTCTTTTAGTAATTAATTCTTCAGCATTATAATTTGCAGATACCTGTTTTACTGTTTCATCGATTGCTGGTTGAATAACTCTATTTTCATAGGATAAGCCAATTTCTTTGTAAAGGAAGTGAACTTTTTCTGTATCTGGGTGATAGTTTACGGTAACTGTAGTTTGAACTGTTTGAAGATCTTGTGATGCACTTCTAGTTGATGTATCATACTTTAGTGTACGAACTTCCATTTGGATTACGTCATCTTGGAATGGAATAACAAAGTGAATACCTTCATCTAAAGGTGGATTTGTTAGATCTACTGCGTTCCAATGTGTTAGTATGCCTCTATTACCTGCATCTACAATTTTTACAGATGAAGATGCTACTACTGCTATTACGATAAGAACAATAACGGCTGCAACAACTATTTTTGCTGCGCCTGTGTTTACGGAAGGTGATGATGATTGATATTTTGACACATCATTGCTAGTTATCCCCCACTATTATACCCATACAGCCTTCTTGTACTATGGAATAATCTGCCTCAACAGATTTATCCTGTTTAGTTAATCCGTTATTATGGAAGCTGACTTTTCATGGATTTATTTGATAATTTTCTTAATGGTTCCATTGGCTCGTATTTTGCCTCGTGTTTTGAGAAAATACAAAATTGGCGGATTTCAATCTCAGGAAATGCCCCAAAGACAATTTGAATCCGATTTTAATAGGTATGAGGATCAGTCTGATAAACAATTTCAATCTACTCCAACTCAATCCCAAGAACCTGAAAAATCTTCAAAGCCCCAAACCAAAAACATGCTTGTTTTGGGTGAATTGCATAGAGGTGTAAGACTATTTGAAAACGTTCAAAAAAATACAGGTTTAACAAATGAAGAGTTGAATTCTATTTTAGAAGATTTAGAAACAAATGGTTTAATGAAAACTCAACAAAAACCAGGACTAATGGGCATGAAAACAGAATTAGTACCAACTGATAAGGGCTTCAAGGAATATTATTCTTAGAGTTATCAAAGATTGTTCCATTTAGAACAGAGATATTTTCTTTTAATCATATATTTTTCATCTAACGCAAGAAAATTACATCTAGATCGATACTAATTTCAATAGGATACTTCATCCCTGATGGGTTTAGTATGATTTTATGAATTGTAAAAAAGGATTTATCCATAGTTTTGCATATTTTTCTATTTTAGATAAAACCTGCTGCATTCATTGCGGCCTAGATGAGTCTGTTTAATCTAAGTGGGTACTTGCAAATTTTTAAGAATAATCTGTGTGCCGGGGGCGAGTTTCGAACTCGCGACCTCCAGATTATGAGTATTGCCTTAGTTGGAGAACCGTTAGAGATTACCAATTGAACTGGCACTCTAACCAGGCTGAGCTACCCCGGCATATTATATGCCTGAAAATATGGGAAATTAAATGATTCTACTTGATAAAAATTCCTAATTTTTTGCCTCTACAAGAATTAATTCTTCAAAAAATAGTTTTTTCTTTGCGATAACAGTAGTTTTCAGACCTAATTTTTCAGCATAATCTATGAGTTTTTGATAGTTTGATAATGAAGAAGTAACAAAAATGAATTTTCCAGTTTTTTTAAGATTTTTTAAAACTGAATCAAATATTTTTTTAGGTATTTCAAATCCTTCAGCACCCCCATCAGTTGCAACATCCAAAATTTCATCAGTTGCAAGATAAGGTAAGTTACAAACGATGAAATCAAATCTTATTTTTAGTGCATCCGAACTATTACAGCAAATTAAATTATTTGTTTTGTAAGAACTTTGATGTTGCAATACATGATAATTAATATCAGTTCCAACAACAAAAGAAAAATTGTTACAAAGTAATTTTGTAAGATATCCAGATCCGCTTCCAATATCTAAGGCATAATCTCCTTTTTCATTTTCAATGTTATTTGCAATAAAAAAAGTATCCTCAGATGGAGGATATTCATCATTTTGCAAGAATTTGTTTTCCAAGATCAACTATTTCGTCCCCTGAAAGTTCATCAACACGTTTCTCTATAGAACTTTGTTTATTGAATTGTTTTAAAATATTTTTAACAGTTTTTCGCCTATAAGAAAAAATATTATTAATCGTAGAAATTAATTTTTCATCCATATCAATTTTTTTAGAAATTTTTAAAATTACGGAATCAATTTTTGGAGGAGGTGAGAAGTTATTCTTTCCAACATCAGATATTTTTGTAATATCAAAAGCATACGTTGCAATTATGCTAATGGCCCGCCTATTTTTTGACTGTGCAAGAAGTTTTTCTGCAAATTCTTTTTGGACCATTATTACTCCATGAGAAAAAGAGTTTTGGGCTAACCACTCAATAGCATCCTTACTTCTAGAATAAGGCAGATTAGAAACAAAAACGCTAAAAACATATTTTTTCTTAAAACCATCACCTGACTCCAGTAGAAGATTACGAAGATTAGAGAATTCAGATTTAGCCCTTCTAATGAGACGTTCATCAGCATCAACTGAGATAACTTTTTGAGCTTTTTTGCATAATAATGGAGTTAGGATACCAAGTCCAGTTCCAATTTCAAAAACAACATCAGTTTTAGAAATTTGAGATTCATTAACAATAAATTCTGCAATAGATTTTGAATTAAGAAAATGTTGTCCCAATAATTTACGCTTTATCATCTTTTAACAAAGAGATTCATTCTACTCTCACCAGAAATTTCATGTAAAATTCTTTCAGAGATATGCCTTACAGGATCTTTGAATCCAACTCTATCTTTCAAGTCAGCGTAACTTTCAAATTTTTTCTTTTCCCTTTCCTCCAACATTATTTTCATGTATGTTTTTCCAATTCCAGGAATCAGTTCAAGTGCATGTATACGTGGAGTTAATGGTCTTGCATTGTTGAGGTATTCTACAAATTTCGGTTCATTAGCAGTCACAATATTTTCAATAATAGTAGGTAAATCACTTTGAGCAGATGATGAAATATTATCATATTCCATTTTTCCCAATACAGAGAGAATTTTAGTTCTATCTGTCTTACCAATGTAAATTTTTTCTCCAATTTCAAAAGTAGAATTGGGAATACCTAAAACTTCTAAAAGAGTTAACCCATCCTCACCAATTGCAGTAATAATAATTCCGTTCTTTCCACGTATAGTTGAAGATTTGCCTCTAGGATCAAAATCTAAAACATATGCATATTCCTCATACTTTCGAGTAGGGGATTGTGCACGATGCAAAAATTAATGCTCCAGAAAAATTATGAATGCTCCTGGATTATTTTGAGTATTTTTTCCAGGGTTTCAGCAAGAATTAATTTTTTCCAACCGAATGTAAATGAACGTAATTCAGCCATACTTGTTGGTCTGATATTAACAATTTCAACAGCTTCATCTTCTGTTAACTCACAATCTTTGATAAGTTGTTTTTTCATGTCTTTTGCATCCTTAGCATCTATAGATGAAAATTTTGAAACGTAATCATATGTCCAACGTTGGATTTGATCCATTTCCTCAACATCAACTTTACCTAAAATATCTTTAACTTCAGAAAGAGAAATTGCTTGTTTTTTTTGTACTTCTTCCATAATTATACACCGAATGGTTTTATGTGATCTAATCTAGTGATTAAGGTTTTTGGTTTGTTACCTAATTTGACACTAAGTGTAATAGCACGTCGACCAACATTAGTGATAACACCAACTTTACCGTGATATCTTCTGTGTGGTAATCCCTTGTGTTGACGAGGATCAATAATTACAAGTGCTTGTTGACCTTCTTCATATTCACGTAACAAAAATGATACTCCTCTAGGAGATTTTTTTGTCATTATAGATCTAGATTTATGTTTAAAACCATGTGAACGACCATGGGACTTCTTAGTTGCCATGAGTGTAAAACCTTGAAAAGCCCTATTTTAACACTTAGAACATAATTTTAAAAATTAACCAATAATATCAGTTCTAAGCTGACCACATGCAGCTGAGATCTCAGTACCCTTTTCAATTCTTATTGTACAATTAACACCTGCAGAAGATAGAATTCTTTCAAATTCATGAACCCGATTATTAGAAGGTCGTTTAAAATCACCAGCTGTTGGATTGATAGGAATTAAATTGACATGCGAACCATTGCCACGCAAAAGTTCAGCTAAATCATTTGCAATTTGAGGGGAATCATTGACCCCGTCCATTAAAGCATATTCAAAAGTTACACGTCTTCCAGTTTTCTTAAAATAATTATAACCAGATTCAATAATTTCTTCAACAGAATTAGGAGTTGCAGTAGGAACTAATGTTTTCCGTAATTGATTGTTTGGCGAATGTAAAGAGATTGCAAGACCAATCTGTAAATTTTCTTCAGCTAGTTTTTCAATTCCAGATTTAATTCCAATAGTAGAGATAGTTATGTGACGTTGACCCAAACCAAACCCTCTAGAATGAGTTAAAATTTTTACAGATCTGATCATTTCATCGTAATTTGCCATCGGTTCACCCATTCCCATAAAAACCAAATTTGTAACATGTTCACCTCGTTGTTGCAAGAGTTCTGCAAAATGAATCACCTGAGATACAATATGTTCAGCTTTTAGATTTGTTTCAAACCCCATTTGTCCAGTTGCACAAAACACACACCCCATAGCACATCCAATTTGAGTTGAAACACAAATTGTTGATCTTGGATGACCGCCAATTTTAGACGGATCATATTGCATCAAAACAGTTTCAACAGATTTATCATTAGTTAAATTAAGTAATAATTTTGTAGTATCACCATCCTCACTTACAATACGATGAGTTTCTTTTGCAGATCCTATAGTATAACCAGATTCAATTAATTCTGCAATCAAAGTTTTTGGAAGTTGTTTGATATCGGAAATATTTTTAGGAAATTTATAATACAAAGGAAGTAAAATTTGATCTGCGCGATATCTAGGATATCCCATATCAATTACCAGTTGTTCCATTTCCTCAGGAAGAAGTCGATAAAGATCAGTCATAATACAATATCAAATTGTCAATTGATATTAGAATTTAGTGAATGTAAATAAAAAAAATAAAAAAAATAAAAAAAATAAAAAGAAAAAATCCCCTATAGACT
>JAOMJV010000011.1 GCA_028351415.1 Candidatus Nitrosopumilus sp. | reverse complement strand
ATAAAATCAGTACAGTGTTTTAAATATAATAATGAAAAAGAGGACTTATGGAAAAAATGCGTGCAATGGTACTTTCAGAATGTGCCAAAATTGAAACAAATCCTTTGAAACCAACTAATATTGATAGACATCAAATTGAAAGACCAAATGAAATTTTACTGAAAATAGAAGCCTGCGGTGTTTGTCATTCACAACTTCATGGGATTGAAGGAGATTGGAAGCATGTTGGAATTCCAGATACATTGCCAATTGTTCCAGGACATGAATTAGTTGGAAAAGTTATTGAAATTGGAAAACAAGTTACAAAATTCAAAATAGGGGATAGAGCAGGAATAACACCATTACTTGAAGCATGTAAAAAATGTCAATATTGCGAGGAAGGAAAAGAGTATCTTTGTGAATCATCAAAAATTACAGGAGAGACACTGAAAGGAGGTTACTCAGAATATATCACAGTTATAGAAGATTTTGCAACAAAAGTTCCAGATAATATGAAATCAGAATACGCAGCACCATTATTTTGTGCAGGAATAACAGCGTACAAAGCAGTAAAAGCTGCAGACCCAAAATTAGATAAAAAAATAGGAATATTTGGAATCGGAGGAGTAGGTCACATGGCAATACAATTTGCCAAAATAGAAAAATGTAAGGTTGTTGCATTCTCAAGAACACAAAATCATCTAGATGTTGCAAAAAGATTAGGTGCAATAGACACAATTGTATTTAGTAAAGATCAAGAAAGTTTTCTAGGTAAAGTAAAAGAAAAACACGGATTGTTAGATGCAGCAATTGTATTTGCCCCAGCAGATATTGTTACAGATACTGCAATAAAATCAGTAAAGAAAGGGGGAATAATTGTAATTGCAACAATAGGTAAAAATCCAGAATTTAGTGCATTTGAAGAAAAAACAATTAGAGGTACATTGATAGGATCAACAAAAGACATGGAGCAAGTAATCAAAATATGCGATGAAAATGATATTGAAGTAATTTATGAAACATTTCCTTTAGAGAAGGCAAATGAAGCACTACAAAAATTAAAAGATTCAAAAATAGATGCACGTGCAGTTTTAATTCCATAGATTTAGGGATACAATAAGGAAATCAGAATGAATTGTAAAAAATGTCACCATACAGATGAAGTTCATGTTCCAGATGAAAAAAGTAATTTAATGATAAAATTAGGAGAATGTAAAATTCCAGATTGCACATGTAAGCAATTTATCAATCCAATTGAAGAAATTGATGAAGATTTATTATAATAATTCTCAATATACAGATTTTTTTTAGATTATTCCCAAATCGCTTAACTCTTTTTGTATTTCTGAATCAATTCTAGCACCTGAACCACATTTACTACACATGCCTGTTTCATTTGGATCCTCAGAAAGCTTTTTTTCACATTCTACACATTTGTTAATACCTTTTTTGAATCCCATATCTCTTAGTAAATTATACAAGTTTTATGTATTTTGTATTAATGAAATGCAGTTGTAAGAATTCATATACGAAAAAAAAATAGAATAATCATGGATAAACACAAACCATCAGATGAAATGATAAAAGATTTAGATAACTTGTTATCAAAATTAAACGCTATGGAAATTGTCGCATCAGATGAACATCAAAAAAGTTCAGTAAAAGTCATGAGAGCATTAGTAGAAGGACAAATGCATTCAATTAATGAATTTCAGCATTTAAAAAAAGCAATAGACTTGCTAACATTGCAATTATTTGATGTACAAAATAAAGTTAAGAATTAAGTCTAGTATCGCTTAACCCACAACCAGTACAACGATAAAGATTAGATTTTTCAAGAGTTTTTTCCAAATTCATTTCAGAACCACAACATGCACAAATTATCTTATCGGAATTTACAGCAGGTTCATCTGAAACCCTTACAACATAATCAGGTTTTGGTTTAACAAGATCATCAGAATTACAATGGGGTCTGTATTGAGACAGTATTTTTTGAATTATATTTAATCTTTTTTTATCACTAGAGTCAAACAGTGGTAAAATTGCAAGGTGCAAAGATTGTTCAGATCCAGATTGTTTAAGCCAGCATTCGAATTTATCATGATCAGTAAAAAACGATTTATCATCAGTTTTTTGACAATCTCCAGCATAAATTATATCAAATTTATCCTTGTTCCGAGATAAAATCAAGTAGACCAATTTTTCCATTGGAGGGCCCCATTCAGTAAGTGGTATGGGACCAAGAAACTCATATTGTAGAATTTGAATACTCACAAATCTATTTCAAAGTACTCTCTTTTCTTTTTATCGGAAAAAACATACTAGTGTCAAAGATCGAAGAGTAAAACACAGACTTGAAAAGATTAAATTCAAGGGTTTTCGATTCCACATAAATGAAAGATCCTAAAAACATGAGAGGCGTAGGGTATTCTATGATTCTTGTTTCAGCTAGTTTAGTGGGAGTTCTAATAATGGGTTTAGCAATAGGCGAGGATGTTTTATTTGCAGATAATATGTCCAGAGACAGCACGGCACATTTCAATGAATGCAAGGCAAATGATTTCAAAACAGACGGATGTGAGATATACTGGGATAGAATCAACACTGAAATTTCAGGAATATACGTAGATTTAGAGAACTAAGTCATACGCATAATTAATTAAAAAACTAGAAAGAATTTTTGATATCATTAGCTTGATTTTGATAAATTTTTGCTTGTTTAACATCTTCAAGTTCATTTAGATAGATATCGGCAAGTTGTTGAAATGAATAAAAATCATTAGGCAAAAGTTGTGATAGTTTTTTTAGACATTCAATTTTTTTTTCAGTGTCAGACATTTCAACATAGCACATGTATAATTTAGTAATAATTTTATTATCATCAGGGTTTTTTTCTAATGTCTTTTTTAATTCTATGATTTTATTCTCAACTTTTTTAATAGATTCATCATTAGGCATATGCTGTTTTAATTCAATACTTTTTTTGATTTTATCTAGAAATCCCATAGAAAATGTATACTAACACTAGAAATTAAGAATATGTGTCAAATTAAGAGAGAAATAAATTAAAAAATTAATATCCATTTGAAAAATCAGACATCATGTTTTTGTCTTTAGTCAATTTATTCATGGCATAAAATGCACCACCAACAATTCCAGCCTGATAAAAAGTATACAAAAATACACCAGAGGAAGTAGGATCAGATTTTGTAAAACTTAGAACAAGAATAGTAACAAAAACAAAAGTACCGACAGAAGAAACAAGTCTATTTAAAAATCCAGAGTCCAACCCTACAATTCTTTTTGTTGCTGCGGCCATTAATCCAATACTAGTAATAATAAGAAAAGTAGCACCACCGTTTGCCACAATAAAAGTATGTAGCCATGTCAATAATCCATCTTCAAAAATAGAAACTTGAGGCATTACACTTCCCCCGTTAATTGCAAAATTAACAGAACTAAACATACCACCAATTACAAAAAAGAATAAGAATATTTTTACAATAGATCTTTTAATTGGACTATGAATTTCAGAGGGGTTAACAGCACGTTGCGTAATTTTAGTCCCATAAAGGAATCCTACAGCCATAGCAGGAAGAAACATCAAATTAATTAAAACAGGAGATTTTTCATTGATTGCCTCAATTTGAGGATAAAAAATAAGAAATAAGATTACGGCTAAAAGTGCTGATGATACAAACAATATCAAACCCAAATATTTGTGATGAGATGATTCAGAATCACCATTCCAGTCGTACACTCCATTCAATCATTAGAAAATCATTAAAAATAGAATCAGAAAATGATTTGCTTAAAGTATCAATTCTGTTTACCCTTTTTAATAGAAATAATATCAAGAAGTTATGGGAAAAACTTACCCAGTAATTGGAATAGGTAGTATTACATTGATTTTTGGGTTAATTTTTCATCTTCAAGGGCAATCAGTGATAGGTCCAGAATCATCTTTCATGTATGCCAATCCGAATTGGATTACTTATGGAATTGAAATTATGATTGTGGGAACCATAATAATTGGAATAGGCATCATATCAGAAATTTTAAAAATTAAAAAAATTAAAAACCAGCGGTAAGAGGATCACTAGGTTTCATAATTTCTCGCAGCAAAATAGTTGCAAAAGAACCACGGGATAAAGAAAACTGGACATCATTGTTTTCAGATGAATAATCAGAACAATTAATTGCAGCCTGTCTAAATCCACCCTCACTACTGACTTCCTGCATTTCTTTAATGAAAAAATCTTTAGGAGTAATCTCCTCTTGACTTAAAATTTTAGAAATTTGGTGATCAAATCTTGTTTTTTTATAATAAGAATAACCAACAAAAGGTAATGAAAGATATTGTTCAACACCATCTTTGAATTTACCAATTATACTTTTAGAATCATAACAAACATCGCCAGATTGAGATTCAAATAAATTCTCACCATCCAAAAATGCAGCACTAAGAGATTGATTAAAAATAAAGGACTGATAAGCTTGTATGTAAAATCGCCTTAAAGATAATGGGATTGCACGTATAGCACGTATGGAATCATCATGATCTATCATTTCTTTTAGAACAATTCGTTCAATATCCATTTGAGATGGAACTTGATCATAATATTTTACATAATTTGTTTTATCAGAAAGTTTTTCACGAATTTCAGTATTTTCTGCAGAATCATATGTAGAGGTAAATGATAAAATTAGATCTACAGCCATATCAAAATCTCTTTGCAGAATAGCTTTACCAATTAAATGAGTTACAGGTCTTTTTGAGCCAAATCTTTGATAACCATAAAAATTTAAAATCCGATTATGTTCAGCAAAAGAAGATAGATTATCAGAGCAATCAGAAATGTGTATTTTAAAATTATTACCAATCATCTCTTTTTTAGACAACGGTTTTTTTGTAAATCCAATTTTTGTAAGAGAGTATTTCTCAGTAGAAAAATCTTCGATAGGCTTACCCTTATGAGGTGAGCCAACGAATTGTTCAGTTATAGCAGATGCATCTTTTAAGCCTAGGGATTTTAGCCGAACACCTGTTTTTCTAAACACGCCAGATAAGGCATGATTAGTGTCAATTTTTTTCTTTTTTAATTTGTAAACAGCATAACCACTCTCACCAGTAATGGAATTTGTTGCACGCTTAGAAATTAATTCAGATACCTCAAAATCTTCAGGAGTAATTCTAATTTTTCCACCAATCCCAGAAAACTTAGTAGTGTAAAGAGAAATTCCTATTTGAGAGTCAATGTCAGGTATCACTCTATTATCACTGTAAGAAATTTACTAATTGCAACATCATCAGATTCTACACCAAGTAAAATTTTGTATGTTCCAGGTAATGCATCATCAGAAGCAGAAACATCAACATGAATTGGAACAGATTCATCAGAATTTAGTTGAAAAGTCTCAACAGAATCATGAATGAAATTAACATTTAGAAAATCATGTGTTGTGGATACAATAGATGAAAGTTCCAAGTTCCCATTGTTAAATTGTGGGGATATTATAAAATGGAGATTAGCAGAATCGCCAGGAAGTAAATTTAATGTATCATATTCAAGTTGAATTTCAAGAGGTAAAGATACAGAAGTATCTACAACACCAATTTTATTTTCAACCCATTCAGTAAACCAGATTTTTTCACCAGAGATTGCAAAATCAAATATTTGTGCAATACCACAATCATCTAAAATTGCAATACCAGAATCACAATCACCCCAATTAGGATTTTTTGAAGGTACATGGTATTCCACAAGAGATTGTTTTTTTGGATCCATTATAGAAATATTATTTGCAGTTTGTTCATTGAATACAAGTTGTCCTTGATCATTATTTTCAATCCAATAAGGTCTGGATATAGGAGATTGAATCACGCCTGTCTGGTTACCATAGGTTTGAAGCGTAGGGTCCGCCGTAACATATTGGATAAATTTTTCAGATAAAGGATCAAAACTAAAGAAAGACGAAGAAGTGGTATCTACAATCCAAAGAAGTCCATCATCTGAGAAAGTTATGCCATTGGGGGTAAGTAATTGAACAGGTAATGCGTATGCATTAATAAAATCAACTAGAGGTAAAAATTGCTCGCCAGAGATAGATACAGCATTAAGATAACCATTTTGATCAAATTTGACTAAAAATCCACCTTGTTGATATAGCCAATTGGTATACCATATGTTATTATTTTCATCTAATGCAAAGTCAGCAGTTACAGAATCATCAAGTGCAGATGGAATACTAAGATAGTTAACTTCTTCATCAGAGAAATTAATGTTTAAGATTGTAAGCTTGTTGCCAGTAAAATCATTAATAATAATTTGAGAGCCATCTACAAGTAATTTTTGAGGTAAGGAATTATCATCAGAAGGATAAGATAGTCGGTCATATTCTTCAGTAAGAGTTGAAAACTTCCAAACAGAATCATAGGTTTCATCAGTAAACCAAATAGAACCATCAGGAGCATAATCCATTCCCCACATCATTGAACGAGCACCATCAGGCCATGTAGGGTTGTCATATTCAGTAAATGTTTCAGTTGTAGGATCAAATTTTGCAAGATTACCAGTATTGGTTTGAGCAAACCAAACATTACCATCATAATCAGATACAATAGCTAAAGGATTACTACATTCTGTTGGAATTAAATATTCTTGAACATACTTAGTGGATTTGGCATCCCCGCCAGAACTACAAAATGTAGTTCTTTGATCTTCAGGGAAATTATCAGATGGAGTTCCAGTTAGTATGATATCGGAGTTATCTTCAGGAGGGGCTATCATACTAGATAATCCAAATCCGGAGGTTAGCATTATTCCACCAAAAAAGAAAACTACCAGTAAGCCCTTTTTCTTCATATTTCAAAAAATATCTAACACGGTTATATCTCATTCCAAGAAAAATATCTATAGTAATTTAAAATCGCCAGTGATTTTATCAATTAAATTTTCAGGAGCAGGCCCAATGGAAATACACGTTGTTGTTCCAGGGGTTAATTGTGTATGTCCAGCATCAGATACTTCAGACCATGGAAGATTCAAATCAATAGCATGTCTTTTTACTTCTTGTAATTCCTTAATTCCAGAAACCCTTACAACCACTTTTTCTTGACCACGCCACCATTCAGACCACCATTCAGGATGAGATTTTCTCACATGTTCAGCACCAAGGACACATGCATGACCTACTTGTGCGGCGATCTTACCTTTTCCCATACCAAGATCAGTTCTAACTACAATTACCTGCTTAATGTCTCCCATGACATTATGCATAATAGGCACAATGAAAAACTTTGGAATTAAATAATTGACAAAGAACCAAAATCTATGTACTACGATACAATAGTTGCAGGAGGAAGCGTTGCAGGTTTACTATGCGCTAGAGAAATATCCTCAAAAGGATTTTCGGTATTAGTAATTGAAGAAGATTATGAAATAGGTACACCAGAACATTGTGGAGGATTAGTTAGCATGGCAGGTTTAGAAGAATTAGGAATAATACCGTTTAGAAAAACATTTGATCATATGATAGAGTCTGCAAAGATTACATCAGCAAATGGAAATAATTTTACAATTAATTCAAAAAAACAAAAAGTAGTAGAAATCAGTAGAAGAGAGCTAGATAAACAAATTGCATTTCAAGCTCAAAAAAATGGAACAGTGATTAAAGTTAGAACGAGTTTTCAAGAAACTACAGATGCAGGGATAAGAACCAATGAAGGAATAGTAGATTGTAAAATTTTTGTCGATGCAAGAGGAGTGTCATCATTAGTACAAAAAGACAGAACGGGAATTTTATCATCTGCGCAATATGAAATTTATGCAGATTGGATAAAAAAAGGGAAAGTAGAAGTAATGTTTGATCAAGAAAAATATCCAGGATTTTTTGCATGGATAATTCCATCAAACGAGGGAAAAGGAAAAGTAGGAGTAGCAGGAAAAGGAATCAACGTCGTAGAAGCATTAGATTCAATTCTTAAGGAAAAAGGAAAATTTTCAACTATTAGAAAAATATATGCACCAATTTGGATCAAAGGTCCAATTGAAAAATTTGTTGAAGGTAAAACAGTAATCATAGGGGATGCAGCAGGACAAGCAAAACCTACCACAGCTGGTGGAATTTTTACAAGTGGCATGGGAGGAGTGTATGCAGGACAAGCCATATCTAAATTTTTAAAAACAAATAAAATTTCAGATCTTCAAGAGTATCAAAAAAAATGGACAGAAAGATTTGGAAAAGAATTTGAAAAACAGTTACTTGTAAGAAAAATATTAGAAAGAATAGATAATCAAACAATCAATAAATTATTTGAAACAATAACTCCAGAAATCACTAATGAGATTTCAGAAAAAGATGATTTTGATTTTCATACAAGTTCAATCATAAAACTACTGGGAGTGAAAAGTTCACTAAAAATATCTAAAACATTAATCACAGGAGAACTCAAAAAAATATTAAGTTCAATTACACATTAATTCTAAGCAAGGTATAAATGATGTTTACAGAAAATTTGAACATGTCATCTACCATATCCTTACCGACATGTAGTTGTTGTAATAGATCAATTATGCCAGGAGATAAATCTGTGAAATTTAATTGTCCAAATTGTGGTGTAGATCTTGTTTGGAGATGCCAAAGTTGCAGAGATGCAGCAAGAAATTACACATGTTCTTCATGTAATTTCACAGGACCTTAAAAAAATGACAGATGTAGTATTGATAGCAAAAATTCTTCCAACAGGTATGGATGTAGATTTAGATAAATTAGCAGAAAATGTAAAAACATCACTAAAAGACGGAATTACCTTAAAGCGACATGCAAAAGAACCATTAGCTTTTGGATTAGAATGTCTAAAAGCAGAATTTGTATTAGAAGACAAAGATGGTCAAATGGATTCACTAGAAGACACAGTAAGAGCCGTAGAAGGTGTTAGTGAATTTGAAGTACTAAGCATGAGCCGCAATTAGCATAACAGGAAGTAAGTGATTTTTTGGTCCGCAAAGAAGAACCTTTGCAAATGAGGATTGGCGAAGCAAAACAAAGAGACATAGGCAAGAAACGTGCCAGAGTAGGTCCGCAAGCAATGGATTTCCTAAAAGCAGCACCAGGAGATATTATTGAAATAATGGGTTCAAGAACCAGTTGTGCGGTTATTTGGCCAGTGGATGAAGATGAAAAGTTTCCAGACATAATCAGAGTAGATGGGCAAACAAGAAAAAATGTAGGAGGGACATTGAACGACATTGTAAAAATTAGAAAAGTTACATCAAAGATTGCAAAAATAATAACATTAACTCCATTAAATGATTCAGTTACAGTAGATAAAGAATACACAGATTTTGTAAAAAATAGACTAAAAGGATTACCAATTACACATGGAGATGAAATTGCGGTGATGATTTTAGGAAATTCCATGGATTTCAAAATTACAAAAACAGTTCCAAAAGGAGTAATTGAAATTGATAAAACAACAGAGGTGAATATTTCATCAGAAATATCAATTGATAGAAAAGTTCGAGTCACATACGAAGAAGTTGGAGGGTTAAAAGAAAAAACTAAAGCAATGAGAGAGATAGTAGAATTACCATTAAGACATCCAGAATTATTTGCAAGATTAGGAGTTGAACCACATAGCGGAATTTTACTTTATGGTCCACCAGGATGCGGGAAAACATTACTTGCAAAAGTTCTTGCAAGTGAATCAGAAGCTAACATGTATCCAATTAACGGACCAGAAATTATGAATAAGTATTATGGGGAAACAGAAGCTAAACTAAGAGAGATTTTCAAAGAAGCTAAAGATAACTCTCCAAGCATAATATTCATTGATGAAATTGATGCAATTGCACCAAAAAGAGAAGAGGCTTATGGTGATGTGGAAAAAAGAGTAGTTGCTCAACTGTTAGCATTGATGGATGGACTTACAGATAGAGGAAACGTTATCGTGTTAGGTGCAACAAATAGACCAGATAGCATGGATCCGGCTCTCAGAAGGCCAGGAAGATTTGATAGAGAATTTGAAATTACCGTACCAAATGAAGACGAAAGATACGAAATTTTACAAATTCATACACGAGGAATGCCAATTAGTAAAGACGTAGATCTAAAAAACTTATCATCAGAACTACACGGGTATACAGGTGCAGACATTAAATCACTATGTAGAGAGGCAGCTATGAAATCAATCAGAAGATACTTGCCAGAAATTGATCTTGAAACTGAAAAAATTTCATCCGCAGTTTTACAATCAATGGAAATTAAATTAGTTGATTTTTACGATGCAATGCACGAAGTAGTTCCCACTGCAATGAGGGAGTTCTATGTAGAAAGACCAAAAGTTTGGTGGCAGGATGTAGGAGGTTTAGAGGAAGTTAAAAAATCATTAACAGATAATTTGATCACAGCAATAAAAGAACCAGGTAAATTTACAAAAATGGGGGTTAAACCACCAAAGGGAGCTTTAATTTATGGTCCACCAGGATGCGGAAAAACATTACTTGCAAGAGCAGTTGCAACAGAAACAGGTGCAAATATGATTTTAGTTAGAGGTCCAGAAATTCTTTCCAAATGGATGGGAGAGTCAGAAAAAGCAGTAAGAGAAATATTTAGAAAAGCAAAAGCATCTTCACCGTGTGTAGTAATTTTTGATGAATTAGATGCATTAGCGAAATTAAAATCAGGTGAAGGAGGCGCAGGTGAAACAATTCTGAGTCAACTATTAACAGAAATAGAAGAAGGTGCATCTTCACGAGTTGTAGTAATTGGAATTACAAATAGACCAGACATCATAGATAATTCATTATTAAGAACAGGCAGGTTAGACTTGGTTCTATATGTCTCACCACCAGATGAAAAAGGAAGGTTAGAAATAATTAAAATTTTAACAAAAAAAATGCCATTATCAAATGATGTGAAATTACAAGAAATTGCAATTGCAACACATAGTTACACAGGTGCAGATTTAGCAGCATTATGTAGAGAAGCAGCAGTGCATGCAATGAGAAATGATTCATCAAAAATTTCTAGTCACGATTTTGCAACGAGTTTAAAACAAGTAAAACCATCAATTACCAAAGAAGTAGATCAATGGTATAATAGCATAAGAGAAAGTATATCTAACGTGGTGCCTAAAAAAGGTGAGAATACATTTTACGGTTAATCATGGCAATCCCACTACGAAATACAATATACGAGAAAATTAAAGAAGTTAACTCACTAACGGATACGGAACTTTACAAAAGTATAACAAAAGATGGGTTAAACGTTCCAGAAGATAAATTTAACAAATTACTTTTAGATTTAGAAATACTAGGACTCATCAAGGTAGCATGGTTTACAAAAGATGAACGCCGAATTGAAGTGGTGGTGATTGCAAAAGAAGAAGATCCAATTAAAAAGCAAAATAAAGAAGTAATGGAAAAAGATTATGAAGCAAGTTTCCCAGGATTAGATAAATAATTAAAAAATAAATAATTAAAAAATAAATAATTAAAAAATAAATAATTCATTTAAAGGAAAATGAAATGCAGCATCCAATGCTACTGCAACGAAAATTATAGTTAGATAAGGCGCAGTTACTTTGTATGCCTTCCAAGCAAATGCAGATGTAGGAGTTTTTGTTAATTTATAATGATACACAAGCATCAAGCCGCCAGATACAGATGCAATTATAGTATAAACAACTCCCAGTCCATCAGGAATTAATACAAGTAACAAAGAATACGGGATTAAGATCAAAGTATTTCCTAAAATAAATTTAGATGTTTTTTGCATTCCAATCACAACAGGTAACATAGGAACTCCAGCTTGTGCATATTCATCTTTAATTTTCATTGCAAGACACCAAAAGTGAGAAGGAGTCCAGACAAATACTAAAAAGCCAACTAGAAATCCTAGCAAATCCATACTGCCAGTTGCAGCTGACCACCCAGCCCAAGCAGCAGCACTACCAGCAATTCCACCAATTACAATGTTAGAGGTATATCGACGTTTGAGCCAAACTGTGTAAATTATCACATAAGAAAATATTCCTACAGCAATGAAGAAAGCAGATAATGGGTTTAATGCAAAGAATCCATAAATTACAGAAATAGAACTTACAGCCAAACCATATAGCAAAACATGTGATGCGGACATTCTTCCAGATGGAATAGGCCTAGTACTAGTTCGAGTCATTTTAGGATCAATGTCTTTATCATAATAATGATTTAATGCACTAGATCCAGCAGATGCTAAAGCCCCTGCCACTATAATGTGTAAATAATCAATATAATCAAGAGAAGGTGTACCAGAAACCAGTTTACTTGCAGCAAACATGGATGTAACTGCAGTAATTACTAGAAGTACAACAATGCGAGGTTTAGATATTTCTATTATTTCATTAATTCCCAAGTTACTTGATAGGGTTGTAAAGCCGTTTTATTCCTTGTTGTAGATCCACAATATTTCAAAAGGAATAAGTATCTCACTCTTACCAGCTAATTTTAATGAGTAATTGGGACTTATTGATGCCAGGAATGGGCCTCACAGGCATTGGATTAGCAGGCCTCATACTGTCATATGCAGGAATTGCACACACATTCATCGATGGAATGCATGCATTAACAGGTTTAACCATGTTTGTAGGATTAATTTTTACAGCAGCAGGCATCTTAGACGGAGGAATTTCAACAAGTAAGAGGGCAAAAATAACAACTTTAGTAATTGTAGCAATTTCATTAGGATTCGGATTTTATGCATTAGCCACCATGAATACTTCAGACTTTACACTAACAGTAGTACTAATTTTATTAGCAGTTGCACTTCCAGCATTAGTTATAGGATACCTTGCAATGAAAAAACCAGGCAGTATCAAACCTATAGGACTGGTACTTGGACTTGCAGTGGCCAGTGCATTGGTGATTTGGGTTACAGCTGGATCAATGAATTCAGAGGACGTAGAAATTGCTGAAGAGCTAATAGATGAGGAAGTAGCTGAAGGATTAGCGGTAGGACCAATTTTTGCAATTGAGATTCTCAAAGATTCAGCTCAAGAAGGCAATCCAGATTATAGTCCAGATACAGCAATAGTAACACAAGGACATACAATTGAATGGACAAATGTAGATGCAGCACCACATACAGTTACTAGTTCAATAGATTATGGAGAAACATTTGATTCTAGTTTAATCAGTGCAGGAGAAAAATTTACTTTAGATACAACTAATTTAGAAATTGGAGAGCACGAGTACTTGTGCATAGTACATCCATGGATGATTGCAACATTAGTAATTGAGGCTCCAAAAGAAGCAACCAAAATTATAATTCCAGAAGGAGCAGCAATTCCAGAAGATGGAAAAATATTTTACAATCCAGAAACAATCAACGTTTCAAGTGGAACAACAGTTGAATGGGTAAATGAAGATCCAGCAATGCATACAGCAACATCAGGAATTCCAGCAAGTGGATCTGATGGAGTGTTTGATTCAGGAATATTAAATCTTGGAGATGAGTATCAATTTACATTTACAGATGTAGGCAGTTATGATTATTATTGTATTTTACATCCATGGATGATTGGAACTGTTAACGTAGAATAGATTTGCAGAAAATTATTTTAAAACAATCAGATAAAAAAATTCTATCGCAATATTCAGAAAATCAAAAACCCAATGAAGCGTGCGGGATATTATTTGGTAAAAATAACCAAGTTCTAGACATATTTTTAACTGAAAATATTGATGAATCACCAGTAAATTTTACAATTTCAAATGAGCAATTAATAGAGGGGTATAAAATTGCAGAAGAAAAAAAAATGGAGGTCATAGGAATATTTCATTCACATCCTAATTCAGACGCATTTCCTTCAAGTACAGATAAAAAATTTATGCAAAGTAATCCAGTGGTATGGATAATTTATTCAGGAATTAACAAAAACTTCAGAGCACATATTCTTGAATCAGACAGCGTGGAAATTCAAATTGCTGAACAATAATATCGCGTAAATACAATAATAGAGAATCATCTTTTGGATTAAATATCCCCTTTTTTTAGTAAAGACATGGAAATCCACGTATACGACACTTATGTCAAAGCAGCTGATGGTCACACCATGCACTTTGATGTAATTACTGGTGAAAAAGATCATCCTAAAGCCATTGAATTTGGCAAGGAATGGTTAAAAGAAGTAGGAGAAGGAGATGCAGAAATGACAACAAATGAATGTACATTCTGTCACTCACAAACTTGTCCACAACCCGTAGAAGATGCAATTAAGGCAAAAGGTTATTTCATTCAAAAGATGGAAGGCTGTCCTTAAACATTTTTTTTCTTTCTTAAGAAATGGTTTTTAGGCTAAAATAACATACAAACTTTATGGATGAACAAAAATATGCAAAGTGGACAGTTGAAGGAGATAAAAAAACAGAATGGAATTGTGGATGTTGTCAAACATCAGATAATTATTTTAAATTTTGTAACACGCACAGTAAAATTTTACAAAAAGCAATTCAAGATAAAATAGATGATTTAGATATGACCTTAGTAATTGAAGAAAAGAAATAGAATACGTCAAGCATTCTAAGAAATAACACATCATAGTATTTGTCAAGTAAAATGGCAATAGAAACTAGGCAAATTAATAATCTGTCAACAATTGCAGGGTTTACAAATTCTTAAAAATATAAATCAAAAAGACGAAGTTTTACTTCTTTTTGCATATGGTGAAAAAGTTTTACCGCGAAGCCCTTGTCGGACTAATTTATTAAATCTTTTTCCATGAGCAAGGTAAGGAAATCGCATATGAATCAATTCATGAACAATAGTGTTTTCAAGCGTTTTTTCATCAGGAATTTTTCGGACATTTATAAAAACTAAATTATGCTGAAGATATGAGACACCATAGTATTTGTAAGCAGATGTACGTCTACCTTCAGTCATCTCCTTAGGAGCATCAAGTACTTCTTTAGTTGCTAACAAAATCACAGGTTCAGAAATTGAAAACCTTTGTGAGTAAACTCCAACTTTCTCTAAAATTTTTAATTTAAGTTCAGGATCAAGTTTCATAATTATTTATGAAATAATTCATGTTTATCTTGAAATGTCAATTGTTGTAAGATGTTTAGTTGATTTTGATTCTACAAAATGAGTAATAAAAGGGTCAGAAGTTATGTGGGGTAATCATCAATCATACAGCCACCGTCTCATCACATCCCAATTACTTCATTAGATTAAGTAATGCTTGTGCTTTATTTCTAATTTCTGCAGTAATTTGTATTAAAACTAGTCCTTTATTGGGTTGACCATACAAAATAACGGAATTTTCTGGAGCATGTATACAAACAGGCAGTACAAGTAAATCTTCTTCACCATTAACAGTTAATCGAATAGGAGAATTCATAGTAAATGCTTTTTTAATTATTTCAATACTTTGCAAAGTAATTTCAGCTGCAGGATTATCAATCTTTAATTCAAATGCATCTCCAAGTTTGATAATATCTCGTTTTATTCTTTTTTCTAAACCATCAATAATTTGCAATGATGGAATTAAATCAAAATCAATTAGTTTCTCAGTAGTTCTATCTCCAACTGTAATTATGTAAGAATTATCTGAAAGATATTTTTGAATATTTCTTTTATTGTCTTGACCAATTGGCAATAATATCCCCAAAGGAATTTTCAATTGATCTCTTAAAGAATCAGGTAATTTCACAGGAATCGGAATTAAGTAGAGGTGCTATTAGGAGATGCTTCACCAGATGCTTCACCAGATGCTTCACCAGATGCTTCACCAGATGCTTCAGATTCCATCTCAGCTTGTAAATTAGATGCGATAATACTACATTGGGCTGCAACATTTTTTGCACTTACTCTAAAAGCAGTAGCACTAGGAGAGTCAACATCGGTAATCATGATAGGCTTACCCAAATCAGAACCAGACATAATTCCATAATTTAATGGGATTTCACCTAAAAATGGTATGTTAAATTGTTCACTAATTTTCTTTGCTCCGCCATCACCAAAGATGTAATGTTTTTCATCACAGTTTGGACAAATAAAATGACTCATATTTTCAATTACTCCAATAATAGGAACATTCAATTTTTCAAACATAGAAACTGCTTTGACTGCAACATTACTTGCAACATCTTGTGGAGTTGTAATTACAAGAATACCAGTGATAGGAATTGTTTGTGCAAGAGTCAACGGTATGTCACCAGTACCAGGTGGAAGATCAACTATTAGATAATCTAATTCAGACCAATTGGTATCAACTAAAAATTGTTTTAAAATTCCAGAAATAATTGGACCACGGTAAATTGCAGCTTGATTAGATTGGTCTGCAAAAAAACCAAATGAAACAACCTTTAATCCATTAGAATCAGCAGGTTGAAGTTTATTATCTTCAACTTCCATAGAACCATCTTTCATTCCCAACATCAAAGGAATACTTGGACCATAGATATCAGCATCAAGTAAGCCAACCTTAGCTCCTGTTTGAGATAAAGCCAATGCTAAATTTAATGAAACAGTGGATTTACCAACTCCACCTTTTCCACTAGCAACACCAATGATATTTTTGACAGTTGCCATTTGAGTATCAGCTTCAAGTGAACGACCTTCCATTACTTTTGCAGTTACGTTCAAATCAAAATTCTTTAAATCGGAGAGTTCAGCAATTACTTTTCTTACATCATCTTCAATCTCTACATTGAAAGGACATGCAGGAGTAGTTAATTCTAAAGTAAATTTAAGATCGCCATCATTAAGTTCTAAATTTTTTATCATGCCCATGGAAACAATATCTTTTTTTAAATCAGGATCAATGACAGTGCTAAGTTTTTCTAAAACTTGATCGATTCCAACCATATGAAATGAAAAATTCAAATACAATATTTAAAGATAAGTTAGAGATAGGAAAAATTTGGGTTTTATTTGAAAAATAGTCAAAATCTTTAGAAATTCAACATAATTAACCCAAAGATTCATAAATTCAAATTTATGCAAAAATAACAGTGTTTTCTATATCCACCCTAGTTGATGTTGTTAGGATTCCTCCACGATTATTTGGAACCACACTCAAAAAGGCAGCAAGAGATATTCTTAAAGAAAAGTACGAGAGTATGATTAATGCAGAATTAGGTTACATTATCATGATTTTAGATGCTAAAGTAGATGAAATGGGGAAAATGATTGCAGGAGATGGTGGAACATTCCATAAAGTACAATTTGAGGCATTAACATTTTATCCAAAATTACAAGAAATAGTTCAAGGGGAAATCGTAGACATTACAGACTTTGGAGCATTTGTAAGAATAGGTCCAACTGACGCATTACTCCACTTATCACAAGTTATGGATGATTATCTTAAGAGTGATGTAAAATCTGGAATGATTTTAGCTAATCAAAGTGGAAGAACATTAAAAGTAGGTTCAACACTTCGTGCAAGAATTACAGCAGTATCACTCGGAAAAGCAGCAGCAATGGGTAAAATCGGCATTACATGTAGACAACCATTCTTGGGTGCAGACGAATGGATTACTGAAGAAATTAAAAAAGCTGATGGTTCAGGTGAGCCAACAAAAGAAGCAAAAGTAGAGGCAAGTTAAGATGGCACGAGAAATGGCATGTAGAAAATGTAAACACGTAACAACAGAAAAAGTTTGTCCAGCTTGTAAATCATCAGATTTAACACCAGATTGGAGTGGAGTTGTACTAATTGTTGATCCTTCAAATTCAAAAATTGCAGATACATTAAAAATTACAGCTAGCGGCAAATATGCAATTAAAGTAACATAAAAAAATTATAAATCTTTAAAATCAAATTAATATTTAATCATAATATTGTCATTTAATTCCAAAAAACAATTAGTGCAATTTCTTGCCGAAGATATAGGTAAAGGGGACATTACAAGTGCATTATTAGAAAAAAAGAAAATATTAGTAAAAATAATTTCAAGAGAAAAAGCAATCATCGCAGGAGCAGCATATGCAAAAGAGATTTTCAAATTAAAAGGGTGTAAAACAAAAATTATAATTAAAGATGGATCAAAAATAAGACCGAATCAAACTATAATGACAGTAACAGGAGATGCAGATAAAATTCTAACATGTGAAAGAACTGCATTAAACATCATAACAAGAATGAGCGGTATTGCAACACAAACAAATCAACTTGTGAAAAAAATTCCAAATAAAACAAAACTATATGCAACAAGGAAAACAGCCCCAGGACTAAGATATTTTGACAAAGAAGCTGTAGAGATAGGAGGAGGTGAAAAACACAGATTACGATTAGATGAAATGGTAATGATCAAAGATAATCACATAGCAGTTGAAAATTCAATAACATCATTAATAAAAAAAGCAAAAAAAAAATATAAAAAATTTGAAGTTGAAGTTGAAAATACAAAAGATGCAGTTCTTGCAGCAAATGAAGGTGCGTCAATAATTATGTTAGATAATTTTACACCATCTCAGATTAAAAAAACAATAATAATTCTCAAAGATAAAAAATTACGAGATAAAGTTCTACTAGAAGCATCAGGAGGAATTAATTCTAAAAACATATCAGCATATGGTAAAACAGGGGTAGACATCATATCAATTGGAAGTATAACTAATTCAGTGAAAGGAATTGATGTTAGTTTAGAAATTTAAAAATTTAATTTAGATAGTAAATCAGGTACAGATTTATTTTTTGGATCAAGTACTTGAATTTTCTTACAACAATCAATTGCAAGTTGATTTTCCTGTAATTTTTGATGGGAATATGCCTTCAAAAGTAAAACCTCAACATCAGAATCTCCAGTCTCAAGAGCCCTGTCAAAAAAAGAAATTGCATCAGGATAATTGTTTTTCAGGTAATGTATCCCGCCAAGAGTAAACAAAACATCGTGATTATAAGGAACTTTTTCTAGGTAATCTAACCCCAATTTCAAGGCTTCAGGGTATTTTTTTGCTTTCACAAGTTTTTTAAATTTTTTAAATTTTTCAGCATTTATTTTTAATTGAGGATCTTTAGCAATTCGGTTAAACAATCCAACCAAAATAATCACATGCTAACTAATTTCAAGCATTCGGTTAATTGCTAAACGAGCCTTGTCTGCAATTTTCTTTGGAACAGTAATAACATTTTTCTCATGTACTAAAGCATCGTATACTTTTTCAAGAGTAATCATTTTCATATACTCACATTCAGCTTTTTCGGATGCAGGAATGAATGTCTTATCAGGATTGTCTTTTTTCATTTTATATAATATTCCAGTTTCAGTTGCAACAACAAAATTTTTCGATTTAGATTCACTAGCGTAATTTAACATCCCTTCAGTTGAAAGAATTGAAACTTTGTTATTTTCATAACTACCATCAGCAACATCATACATCATAGGTGTTGTACAACTGCATTCAGGATGAATAAGAAATTCAGTATCATTCATTGAATTTAATTTTTTTGTAACATCTTCAGGAGTAATTCCTGCATGCACATGACATTCACCTGCCCAAATATGCATATTGTTTCTTCCAGTCATTTTTGCAACATAAGAACCAAGAAACATATCAGGTAAAAATAAAATTTCCTTGTCTTTAGGAATTGCGTTTACAACATTTACAGCATTTGATGAAGTGCAACAATAATCAAGTTCAGATTTAATTTCAGCAGTTGTATTGACATAGCCAACAGAAATAGCATTAGGATGTTGTTTTTTCCAATTACGCAATTCATCAGCAGTAATTGAATCAGATAAAGAACAACCAGCTTCTAAAGCAGGTAGTAGTACCCGTTTCTCAGGACTAATGATGGCAGCTGTTTCAGCCATAAAATGAACACCACAAAACAGAATTGTTTTTTGATGAACTGTTGCAGCCAGTTTTGATAATCCTAGGGAATCACCCGTAAAATCAGCTACATCCTGCACATCAGGAATTTCATAATTATGAGCCAAAATTACTACATCCTTTTCTTTTTTAAGTCGCATAATTTCATTTTTTAAAAATGAAGTATCCTGAACCAACATAATTCATCAAAAATTGAACTGATGAAGATTTAAAGAATATGGAATAGTCCAGAATTTTCCAAAAAGTCCGTAAAGGTGGCAAGTTTTGCCATATCAAGTACCAATTTGAATATCATCTGAACAATATTGCCTCAACGTTTCAATTGCAGATAAAATAGCTAATCTGCTAGTTTTAGGATTTTCAGAATCGGGCATATTTTCAATAGTAAATGTCATTTTTCCTGATTTTCCGATGGCTTCAATGTGATGAGTATTTTTGTCAGTATTAGGATCTGCAATAATTTTTACATTTGTTTTATCACTGCCAATTCCAGATAAAGATACAAGTGCAGCCACATTGATGTTTGCAGGAAATAAAGAAACAGCGTCACGAGCATTACCTTCAAAAATAATTGTTGAAGAGTCAATAGAATCTAAATCAATAGTAGAATTTTCAAAAAACTTTGCACCCTTTAACGAACGAGGATGTTTTGTAGTGGTAATGGATACAGATTCTAATTCATCTTTAATGGACTTAATTCCATCCAAGCCAGCAATGGCACCAGAAGGAAGATAAATTGTTTTTTTAAAATGTTCACATGCATCGTACAGAATATCATAAATCGATTCATCCAGCAATGCACCAACACTCATAATCATAAAATCACGTTTATTTTGTAAAATACTCAACCCATCATCCCTTACAGCATTTTGAGAAGCTGCCTCAACTACAATATTAACAGAATGTGAAGAAAGTAAATGAGAATTCTCAACAATTTCAGGTTTATTATTTAATTTTGAAACAAGTAAACTTGAAGCATCTTTAGAATCATCGTAAACATGAGTTAAAACTCCAGGAATTCTACCAGTGTCAATTGCAAGTGCAATTTGAGTACCAATTACACCACATCCCAATAAACCAATTTTTTTCAAGTAACCATATTAGAAAAGATCTCTTAATTAATTCTAGTCTAAAAATTGACCAAAATCAACAGATTTTAAAATTTAGGTGTATTTTAAAAAAGAACATTTAGACATAACGACACTCTAATGGTTGAAAAACTTTTTTTTAATATGACCAATGAGAAAAAAATGAAACATTTCATAAAATGTACATTTTGCGGTAAATGTGACAATGTAGAATATCTAGCAGGTCTAGAATGGTTCTGTAACAAGAGATGTCATTACAATCATAGGCATAAAAATAATTCATGATTTATACGAAACTAAATAATTAGGATAATCAGTTTACTATTTCAAAAAACAGTAAATTAACGTCTAGGTAGATTCTCACGGTGTGCCTAGACAATTTTAATTTCTATTAAAATAAATTGTAAAGATCCACATATTTGTCAAAACTTAGCACAACCTAAAGATTTTATTCAAACCAACTAACTATTGTTGTGCTCAATACAGTATACAAAGACGCAATTATCAATAGAGAGAAAATACTATCAGTTCTAAAAGGTCCAAAATTTGAGCAGATTTTACAAAAAGCAAGAGGAAATTGGAATACATTTACACCAACTAAAGAAGAAGTTGTAACTGCAGGAATTGATAGTAGTTTCAACAACACTAAATTTCAAGGAATTGAATTATGGGCAACCACAGCAGTTTCAATAAAAACAAATGGAGAAGTTCTTGTAGATTTACATGATTCAGGATTAGGATCAGAAATAGATCTTTCAAGAATTGCAAGTAAAATGGAAATTGATGCTTGTGAAAAAACAGTTGATGAGGTGGATTTAGTATTAATGGATGGCTCACTTCATTCACAATTTATGACAAGACAATCAGCACTAGATGCACAGGTTGTAAAAATAATGAATAAAAAAAAGAATGTGATATTTATTGCAAAAACATCAAACACCAAAAAACAATTTGAAAATCTAGGTTCTCTTGCGGGGGACATATTTTATTATAATCATGTTACAAACGGTCCAGGATTTAGTGAAATATTTGTAGAAAAAAACTATGGTTTTGATAAAATAATCTCGTCAACATTTGTAAGATTAAGTGATTCAACACCAATTATTAAATTAGAATTTTTAGGTGGAAAACACGATAATGACGAAATCAAATCAATTATGAATAAACTATTCAAAACTAGTGTAGGAGGGTATCCATACTCATTAAAACTTGCACACAACAACTGTAAAATATCAGACAAAGAACTTGGAAAAATGGTTAGTTTGTTAGGATTAAGTAATGAAATTGGTTCAAGGGAGGTACTAGGTTGAGTCTAGGTTTTGTTGTAGGAGAATCAAAGCCCACATCAGTAACAGCAATTACATCAAGATCATTATCAGTTGGCGAATATATCAAAATCAGTATCGACGAAGGAGATATTTTAGGATTAGTTGAAAGATCATCGGTCTCAAGTGCAGCATTTACAGATGTCAAAAATTTTCATGAAGCAGAAGAAAGTACAGAAATTGCAGACATCAATAAAAGGGATAAAACATTCACAGCACACATAGGAATTTTAGGATTCTTAGAGAATTTACGTAGAGGTCAATCAATTATTCCAGCAATTCCACCAATTCCAGGCACAGAAATTACACAACCAACTAATCAAGATCTAGAAGAGATCTTTAGTCCAAAAAAAGAGGGCTGGTTAAAAATTGGAAATTTGCTACGAAATGAAAAAATTGAAGCTAAAATAAATTTAGATAAAATTGTTTCAAGACATTTAGGGATATTAGCTATGACAGGAATGGGTAAAAGTAATCTAGTTTCACTAATTACAAAAAAAATATCAGAAGTAAAAGGAACAGTAATAATTTTTGATTATCACAACGATTACACAACATTAAACATTCCAAACGTAAACGTAATTGATGCAAAAATTAATCCAAGGTTACTTGAAGCAGATCAATTTTCAGAAGTTTTAGAAATTAGAGAAAATGCAGATGTCCAACAACGTGTTTTAAGAATGTCATTCACACAAGAAGTAAAAGAAGCAGGTGAATTTTGGAATAAGTTAGAGTATGAAGTAGATTTACTTGTAAATTCGGAAGATAAAAAATTAAAGGAAATTAGAACATCAGCGTATAGAGTACAAGACATCATAGAGGATGCACAAAGAAGATTTGACGATATTTTGGATCCAGAAGTTGGAAATCCTATGGACTACATAAAAGAAGGATGTACAAACATCATTAACATTTCAGAATTATCAGAAAAACAAGCAAACGTAGCAATGGGATTTTATTTACAACAGTTACTAAAAGATAGAAAAAATGCAACAATAGCAAAACATGGAAAATCAAAAAAACAAAAAGATTATAAATTCTTTGAACCAGTCTTCATAATTCTTGAAGAGGCACACGTGTTCATTCCAAAAGATCATGATACAGCAGCAAAATATTGGGCTGCAAAAATTGCCAGGGAAGGAAGAAAATTCGGAGTAGGTCTAGCAATAGTATCTCAAAGACCACGCAGTGTAGACTTGAACATCCTCAGTCAGATGGGCTCATTTGCAATAATGAAAATCATACAAGAAGATGATCAAAGACAGATAGCCTCAGCAACAGAGTCCACCAGTCGTGAATTAATATCACAATTGACGTCATTGAATGTGGGTGATGCAGTTCTTGTCGGACAGTGGACAAACTTGCCATCAATGGTTCACGTTGAGGAAGTTAAGGAAAAGAAAATGGGAGCAGATCAAAGTGCAACTAAAGCTTGGATAAAGGCAGATAAAATGAAAAATGTCGGAGTAGAACATACACAAGGATTAGTTCAAAAAGATTTGTTGTTAGACTAATGTTATTTTCACATATTGCAGATACACATTTGGGATTAGTTCAGTACGGATCTAATGAAAGAGAACAAGATGTGTATGATGTCTTCAATCAAGCAATAGACATATCAATTAAAGATCATGTAGATTTTGTAATATTTGCAGGAGATATTTTTCATGTACCTAATCCAAATGGCGCAGCAATAATACAGATGGCAAATGCATTAAAACGTCTAAAACAAAATAACATTGATTCATTTTTTATTCTAGGTGATCATGATATAAGTAGAATTAGAGGAACTCCAATTCCATTCATATATCATAATTTAGAATTTTCAAAATACATAGGAAATGGCAAACCAATAGAATACAAAGGAGTAATGTTAGCAGGGCTAGATAAAATAAGAAAAACAGAAATGTCACAATATGAAGAAACATTTTCAAATTTAGATAAAATTGTTGAAAAATTTTCAGGGCATAAAATATTGGTACTACATCAAGGCATTACAGAGTTTAACAAGTTTGCGGGGGAATTACAATCAACAGATTTACCAAAAAATTTTACATATTATGCAATGGGGCATTTACATGATAAGGACATCAAACAATTTAATCATCTGAAGGGTCCAATTGCATATCCAGGATCAATTGAACTAACAAATAGTGAAGGAATTAAGGATGTTAAAAAAGGGTTTTTTGAAGTAGATATTTCCGGAAGTGAAGCAATGCCAAAGTGGATTGAACTAGATACCAGACCTCAGTTTTCAGTTAACGTGGATTACAAAGAGTTAACAAAAATAATTGATGAAATTATAGAGAAAATTAGTAATTTTACAAAAAAACCAATAATTGAAGTAAAAATACAAGGTAAGGACATAGATACAGACTATGTTCAGGCACAAATTGCAAAATTAAACGCACTTACACTTGAATGTAAATGGAAAATCACTACAAAACAAATATCAGATTCATCAGTATTTTTAGACAGACCAAGTGTAATTGAAGATGAAATGTTTAGACTTTCAACAGATGCATTAGGTTCAGAACAGGATGCAAATTTTGTAATAAAAGAACTTCTTCCAGTACTATCAACAGACGGAACAGATCAAGCACTACAAATAATTTTAGAAAATTATGAGAAATTTAAAAAGGAAGAAAACCAATGATAACATCAATTGAATTAGTAGACTTTTTATCACATTCAGATACAAAATTAAAATTTGAAGAGGGTGTAACTATTTTTGTAGGGGATAACGGTGCAGGAAAATCAAGTATTATCGACGCAATTACATTTTCATTATTTGGTCAACATACAAGAAAATCAAATAAAGGATTAATCAGAAGAGGAACAAATCAAGGTTATGCAAAAATAGAATTTTCAATAAAAGATAAACAATACGAAACAGTAAGAAAAATAGATACTAAAGGTAGCTTATCTGCGATATTTTCTGAAACAACAAACAACAATAGAGTAGAAATTGCAGCAGGAGAAAGAAAGCAGTTTGGAGAATCAATGACAGAGCAAGTTGAAAAAACAATAGGAATGAATTTTGAAAAATTAAAAATAGCATCAATTGTTCAACAGGGGGAATTAAATGCAATAATTAATGCAAAACCAAAAGAATTCAAAGAATTACTTAATGCAATAATCGGGATAGACAAACTAGATATCGCATCAGAATCTATGAAAAAAGTTACAAAAGAATTTCGTGAAAAAATTAGAACAGATTTAGGGTATGATGATACACACATAGATATTTTAACAAAAGATTTTGAAAAAAATCAATACGAAATAAAGGAAGCAGAACCTGAAAAAAATCAATTAGAATTACAGAAAAAAGAGATACATAAAGAACTAGAAGAATTACAGAAAAAAGAGGAAATAGAAACACCAAAAAGAGATAAGATAAATCAATTAGAATTACAGAAAAAAGAACTTTTAAGATATGTAAAAGAAACAATCCAAGGAATTCAGCAAGAAATTCAAGAAAACGAGCGTAAAATAGATGATTGTAAAAATTGTTTTGAAGAACTAAAACTGAAAACAGATTTTGAGAGGAAACTAGAAAAAGTTGAAGAAGAAGATAAGGAGGTAATTAAAAAAATACAAGAAATAACAACTCAAATAGTATCGCTAAAAGAAAAAGAAAAACTTGCAGAAAAATTACAATTAAAAGATAACAAATGTCCAGTATGTGATTCAATTGTTGAAAAATTAAATCCATTTTTTCAAGAGAAGCACATCAAAGAAGAAATAATTAAACTAAAACAAGGTGTGGATTTAAAAGAAAAAGAACGCATTATGTATTCTCAGGAAAGAGATAGGTTTGCAGGGGAATTACAAAAAATAAGAGATGCAGAAGCAACACTCAGGGCACATTCAATTAAGACTAAAGAAGAATTAGTCGCAATTAAAAACAATACAGAAATTAAAAAAGGAAAACTATCATTAGCAAATAATGAAAATTTAGAAGAAATATCACAAATAGATGATCATACAAAATTAATTTTTAGCAATATTTTGAAATTAGAATTAGAAACCAAAGGATTTGATGAAGGGGAAATAGAAGGGGAAATAATTAAACTAAAACAAGGTGTGGATTTAAAAGAAAAAGAACGCATTATGTATTCTCAGGAAAGAGATAGGTTTGCAGGGGAATTACAAAAAATAAGAGATGCAGAAGCAACACTCAGGGCACATTCAATTAAGACTAAAGAAGAATTAGTCGCAATTAAAAACAATACAGAAATTAAAAAAGGAAAACTATCATTAGCAAATAATGAAAATTTAGAAGAAATATCACAAATAGATGATCATACAAAATTAATTTTTAGCAATATTTTGAAATTAGAATTAGAAACCAAAGGATTTGATGAAGGGGAATTTAAAAATCTCAAGGAAAGAATAGTGGAAAAACGAGGCAGTCTATCTCGAATTGATCAACAGATGGGAGGAGTCTTAGAGAAAATAGAGAAAGCAAAAAAACAATCAGAAGTTATTGAAAAATCAATTCTAGAACTTGAAAAAGTTAAAAAATACATGTCAAGGTTAGATAAAATTCAGAGTAGTGTTTTCAGTAGAGATGGCTCGGTTGCAACAAGTTTAAGATCATGGGCATTAAATTCAATTTCAATTAAAGCTTCAGACTATCTATCAATTTTGAATACAAAAATTCAAAGAATTGCATTATCAGAAAAAGCCAGAGATGTATCTATTGCATGTCATTCAAAAACAGAAGTTTTAGAATTAGAATCTCTAAGCGGCGGAGAAAAAGTAAGTGTGGCGTTGGCTTTGCGATTAGGGATGGCAAGTTTACTTGGAGCATCAAATCTAAATTTAATGATACTTGATGAACCAACAACACATCTAGATACTGAAAGAAAAAAATCACTGGTAGACGTATTATCACAATTATCAAGAATTGAAAAATCACAATTACCAATGCAATTTTTAATCATCACTCACGATGCAGAAATATTTGAGAATTCAAATGTCGAACAAATATACAAATTTGAATCTAGGGAAGAAGGAAGTAAAGTTACAGCACTTTAGGGAATAATTTTACTTTATCCATCATGAATTTTAAAAATTCAGATAACGACTTTTTTCCATCATATTTCAAATTCCATTCTTTAACAAGTCTATCATAGAATTCCCATTCAGATTTATCTTCTTTGAGATGCGGTATCATCATTTTCTCAAATGCATCAAGATTCCAATCAGTTGGGCACATTATATCAGTCATCTGAGATAATTTTCCATCCTTCATTTCAAAAGGATATGACCTACACACACCTGGCTTGAAATCATTAACTGTACATCTAAAGACTTCATCAGTTTCTTCAAGGAATTCACATGCACCATTTTTTTGTTTTAAAGCAAGATCTATCAAGCCTTCTTCCACTTTAATTCCAAGAGAATAGTCCTTTGCACCAATTAATTCTAAAAAACTTTCAGGTTTCAAATTTAATCCATTTGAAAGTCGATGCACATCATGAGCGTTAACAAATATCGTGTATTCTTTACAACAATCAGTATGACATGAAACACATGGGAACTTAGTAGAATTATCTATAACTGATGTCATGTATTGTAAAATAAATTTTAAGTATTAAATGTGTAAAAAATTATTCTACAATAATAGTACCTTGCATCCAAGTGTGAAGTAAACAATAGTATGGCACTTCACCAGTACTTTCTGGAACCCATTCAAAAGTGTCATCTGCGCTCATGATTCCAGTATCAAATGTTCCACTTGGTGAAGGAGTAAAACCATCAACTGTGCCTGCTGTAAAGGAATGCATTGCAGCCGTAGAATCAGAATTTATCATAGTTACTACATCACCAACACTTACTGTAACAACACTTGGGGTGTAACAATCTAAATATTCCTGACAATCCATACTCATTCCAGAATTATCAGCAGTTCTAATTTCAGTATTAGTTGCAGTTTGTGCTGCAACTACTGGAGTTAAAGTAAATGCAGTTTCAACTCCTTTAGGACCAAAAATATCATCTCCATGACCTAAACCTTGAACAACAACTGTAATGTCAATTGAAGAATCAGTTAACGTAGTACTTTCATGTACGGGGTATTTTCCAGGGTGGCGATGTGCTGCAGGATCTGAAAGAATTGAATCAGAATCTTGACTTGCAAAAATATCATAATTAACATGATCAACAATATTTCCATCATCATCTCTAAATTCAACTTCAAGAACTAAAGCATCACCTACATTCGTAATACTTGGTAAAAGACTAGGGTTAACTGAAAGCTGATTTAGGTCTTCTTCAATTTGAGCAATTTTAGTTTCAGGAATTACTATTGCATTTGATTCAGGTGTTTCTTGAGGATCAAGAGATATTAGAACAAGGGATGCTGCAACCAATAATCCAACAATTGCTATTAATCCATATGTAAAGTTCATCTCATCCACCTGTTAATTTAGCAAATTTGTCATTCTTACTTAATGTTTCCATAAATTCAATATTAGATAATGCGACTACAGCAGATTCAACTACAGGTTTGTCTGGATCGTTTAATGCCTTTTGTAGAGCCTCTTTAGCCTCTTTATTTCCAACCACACCCAAAGCGATTGCGGCTTCATGTCGAACAAACATACTAGAATCATTCAAAGTAGAATCAATTAAAGGCGGAATAGCGCTAGAATAGGACATTTGGCCTAATGCGAATGCTGCCTCATGTCGTACCAATTCATTGTCATCATTTTTTAAAACTTTAGCAATATGAGCAATTTTATCTTCTCCACCAAAATCAACTAAAATACATGCAACCCTTGTTCTAACAACATAATCTGAATGTTCTAAGAGAGAAACAAAATATTCTGTATCCTTTTGTTCATATTTTAATTCCATCTCTGCAAAAAGTGCTAATCGTTCTGGAGTTACAGTCTGCAATTTATTTTAAAAAATCCTGCGGTCTATATTAGCCTACTTGAAAAAATATGAAAAAAATATAGCGGTATGTATTTATCGTAAAAAAAAATAACACAATGATATGACTGTAAAAATAGGTGAAAAAGCACCAAACTTTGGAGTTTCAGAATGGGTGCAAGGGGCTCCAACAAATTTTGATCAGGAAAAAGATCATATCGTATTATTAGAAGTATTTCAAGTAAATTGTCCAGGATGTTTCATGGGTGCAATTCCAGATGCAATTAAAATTTATGAAAAATATAAGAACGAAGGGGTAAGAGTGTTAGGTCTTGCAACAGCATTTGAAGATTTTGATAAAAATAATTTAGATAATTTGAAAATGCTTGTAGAGACAGGAGAAGTAGTAGGTGAAACAAAAAGTGCATTAGCACAGTACGGTCAATTACAAGAAGGAAATAGATTATCTTTTAAAATTCCATTTCCGTTAGGAATGGATAATTTAACAAAAAGTGCAGATGAAATAACTCAAGAAAAAATATTAGAATTCATTTATCCACAAATTCCAGATTTTGATTCAAAACCAGAAAATTATAGAAAGGACATAATCCAAAGAGTCAAAGATCATATGAGATCAAAAGAATACTCTGCTGAAACATTTGAGAATTTTTCACTGCAAGGTACACCATCAGCAATTCTAGTAGATAGAAAAGGAATTCTAAGAGATGTGTCATTTGGTCAAACAGGTCACATTGATGGAATGATACAGAAATTACTTAGTGAAGATTAAATTAATTTTTCATTTTTCTAACTATAATTACAATACATGGAACTATAACAATCAAAGCAGAACCCAAAACTATCCAAATAAAATAATCATCAAAAATAGATTCAGAGTTCACAGGTAAAGCAGCGTTAGGGATAATCGGGTCTAAGCCAGCAAGATATTCAGAACCAATAATTTTTACAACATTACTTCCAGAACCAGTAAAACTTAGAGTGATAAAACTTATGTTTTGATTAGATTCAACTCGAGGTAAAAATTCTTGATCATTTAGATAAAACATAAAATTTCCACTCAAAAGATCTTTAGGAATAATTATTTCAGCCAAATTATCTTCCAATTCACTATCAAAATAGAGAGTAATTTGTTTTTGATCCTTATCAAACGCATAATCAGTAAGATCAAAATTAGAAGTTAATTTTATTTCAAATGAATAACCAGAAGTTTGAATATCAAGCCTATCGATAATTCCAGTTGCATCAGATAATGGTTGTCCAGATACAGGAATAATTACAAAAAATAATGCAACTAAAATAAAAATAACAAATTTCAATCTATGCGGATCGTGGTACTCGTTTGTTTAATTCTTTATCCTGAGCAATTCTAGGATGATCAGGATCTGCTAAAATAACTTCAAACCAATAGTGTTTTCCATCTTTATAGATGTAGTAAGAACCTAAAAGTTTCATGTTAGGATAACGCTCAAGAACTCTTCTTTCTGCAACAGTTTTCATATCGTCATCAGCTTTAATTCTAAGAACACCAAGATGTTTTGGTCTTCTACCACCAGTTGGTCTTTGTTTTCTCATACCACCAGTTCCAACTCTCATTCTAACAACAACAATTCCTTGTTTTGCTTTGTAGCCTAATCTTCTGGCCCTGTCTATTCGACTTGGTCTATCAATACGAAGAATTGCATTTTGTTTACGCCATCTAATTACACGTTCACGTAACTCTGGTGCATTTTCTTTCCAGAGTCTGATCCATGTTTGATCTTGATAACTAGGCATATCAAGAATAAAAAATCCCCTTTAATAACTGATTTCAGAGTCTTTATTCACAATCTAGCAGTAAACTTTAGAATATACACAAAAAACAATCAATATTCTAATTAATCAAAACATCTTTGAGTGATGAACATAGTCATCAACTCAAAGATCTGTTTCCACAGAGAACGCGATAATCTGAATGAAATAAAGTGATTAAAAAAGATTCCTTAGTAAAAATTTCAGATTTTTATTGATCAAGTAAAATGTGGAATTAATGATTTCAAAAAAACTCATATTTTTCATGGTGTTAATGGGAACTACAGGTGTTTTAACATCAGCATATGCAGAACCATCAGTTGCAATCATAATGGAAAAAACAACATACACCTATTGTGAAAAATTAGTTTATTCAATTGAAGTTTCAGAAATAACAGGAGATCCCGCAATTATTCACATCAGAGATGGTGCAGGTGGGTCAAGTAGTGCCATACCAATTCCAATAGAAAAATTATCAAATCCTATTCCATCTTTACATGCATTTGAAAAAGATATTTTTCCATTAGGGCAATATTTCATTGATGTTCAGTATTTAGGAATAGAGACTTCCGCAGAATTTAATTTAATAGATTCAGACAACATGTGTATTTCTGAAGCAATGCAACCAGTTGTAGTAAAATGGATAAATGGAGAATTCACAGATGGAATGTTAATTAGTGGATTTCAAAATATTGTAGATAAAAAACTAATCGTCATACCATTTGAATTTACAGAAAAAAATATAGATAAATTAAATATTCCAGAATGGGTTAAGAGTATTGCAAAAGGATGGGTGATGGGAATAATATCAGACAAAATGTTTGTTCAAAATTTACAATATTTAATAGATGAAAAAATCATCTCATTTCCAATAGAAAAAGAGAATGAAATATGAATAGATATTCAGCAATTACATTGATTGCAATAATTGCAATCATCATCCCATTCGCATATTCAGGATTAAATATTATCGGAGCTAATCAATTGGAGTATAATTGGAGTAGTGTAGAAGAATTTTCATTTTTTGAAATGTCAAATAATGGAGAAGTGGAATTTTGTAATCCAATGCCATTTCCCACAAGTTTTCAAGAATTTAAAATAATATCATTTTATGATGAAAAAAACATAGGAGAATTTGAAACTAATTCATTAAATATTGCTCCAAAATCATCGATTGTGGAAAAGGGTAATTTTTCAACTGAAGAATTTCAAGCAACTCAACATATGTTCATGACATTAGATTATGAGTTTGATGGAGGTGCAATTAGAGTAGATCCTAACAAATTCATAGTATTAGTAACGATTCAAACTCCAATAATGGGTATAATCCCATATTCAAATACAATACAAATGTCAGGATTTGAATTGGATCAAATTATGAAAAATAAAGAATTATCCTGTAACTAGTTTTTATTTTTATTTTTATTGGCTCTTGCAACTAGTGCAAGAATAATACCAACAATTCCTGCAATTCCTAAAGTAATTGTAACACTCATGATTAATTCTTTAGTATATCCCATTGGTGCTGAAGATTTTGCGAGAGTTGAATCAAGAACACACGCATTGCCTTCCAAAATAGTTCCAGGACCACATCTATCATCAAGAACACACGCATTGCCTTCCAAAATAGTTCCAGGACCACATTGTGTTTGTGCTGCTTTGTCTGCTGCTGCTTTGTCTGCTGCTGCTTTGTCTGCTGCTGCTTTGTCTATCACATGAGATGGTGATTTATTTTCATCAGAATCAACTAAAATTATTGGAAGAGAAGCATCAAGAATAGAACCAATAATTTCTATATCTTCAGTTCCAGAAGGAACAGTAATGCTCAAAGTTCGAGTGTTGGAATTTATCTCAGTTTCTTCAAACAAAGCATAATCCCCATCAGCTAAAATAATAAAATCAGTGTAAATTTTATTGTAAACAGAGTCAAAGAAAGAGCGGTCCAATACAACATTTAATGTGCCATTCAAGTCATGGACATCAACAGAAAATATCAAAGACATGGATTCAGTATCAGATTCAATTTCAGTAATAGTCATACCAGTTGTAGTATATGGAACATCAAAAGAAGAGTCATCAGCATAAACAAATGCCGTAGAAAGTATAGTAAAGAAGATCAATACAAGGGATATTTTCATTAATGAATTTACATTAGGAGAATATGCAATAAGTTCAGATTTCAAATTATTCATATTTTTATTCTCCAACACAAATTTCAATCGTAAAAAAGGTCTTAAAAACAAAGAGACGATAATTAATCACGCATAGGTCAATTTTTTTATATATTTTTAAAATTTAGGCTGAAAGAATCACTAAAAAATCTAAACTACACCACGAAGAATTTGAATAATCTTTTCACCAATCACGTTTGCAGCTAAAGATTGGGCCTCTTTTGTTTGAGCACCAATATGAGGAGTTAAAATAACATTATCAAGTTCTGCTAACTTGTTTCCAGTGGCAGGTTCTTTTTCAAACACATCCAAAGCTGCACCACCCAAAGTTCCATTTTTAATTGCTTCATACAATGCACCCTCATCAACGACACCGCCTCTAGATGTATTGATGATCTTTGCTGTTTTTTTCATTGTAGACATTTTTTGTGCATCCAAAAGATGGTAAGTAGAATCTAAAAGTGGAACGTGAATTGAAATGTAATCAGAACTTTGTAAAAGAGTATTCAAGTCAGCTTTCATTAAACCAACTTCTTTTGCAAATTCTTCATCAATTGGCATCACATCATATCCAATAATATTCATGTTAAGTGCACGTGCAAGTCGTGCCAATCTTTTTCCAATGTTACCTAAACCAATAATTCCCAAATATTTTCCACGAAGTTCAGTTCCCTTTAGTTCTTTTTTGAGCCATTTACCATCACGAATTGCTCGATCGCCTCTAGCTGTTTGTCTTGCAAGAGAAAGCATCAAACCTAAAACTAATTCTGCAACAGCATTCATTGCACCCTCTACAGCGTTAATTACACGAATATTTTTTTCCTTAGCAGATACTTGATCAACATTGTCAAGTCCAACACCAACACGTGCAATTATTTTACAATTATCAGCTTTGTCAATCATTTCTTTTGTGATGGTAGTTCTGCTTCTTACAATAACGATATTAAAATTAGAAATTTTTTCTAAAATTTGTTCAGGTGTAATTTCAGGCTCATAAGAAACCTTTAGACCATTATCTATCAAGATTTTATTTAATACAGCATCTACTTCATCACAAATCAATACTGAATCTTGAAAACTCATAACACAGTAAAATAAAATGCGGCATATAATTCATTAAAAAATTAAAAAAATAAAAAAATATTATAGTTTATTGACCAGTGAGGATTCCAGCTACTACAGGAATTACTTCCCAGAGTGGAATTACACCATTGTCTTTCATTTCAGAAGCTACTTCATCAGTGTATAAACCGTGAATGTTTACTGCAGGGTGGGCAATACTGTTGACTCCAGTTGGAGGAACGGCATCACTTGGATTGCCTAAAACATATGCATAAGATGCGACTGGTGCTGGGATAATCTCAGCTCCGACTAGAACTGGGTTCAAGCCGAATGGATCACCTGCAACAAAGATTGTTGCTGCGCCAGTGTAAATTGCTGCATAATCATGGTTTACTGCTGCGTATACACCTGGTTCATCAAAGACTAAATCAACAATCATGTTTTGTGAGCCACCGAGTAACCATGTTTCAGTTGCTGCGGATTGTACTCTATTGCCTTGGACAACTCTATCCAAGATTTCTCCAACAATGTGGAAGAAAACTGGTTCGTTACCTTGGTTTTCAATAAAGAGTCTCACGTGTTGATCATTTTCAACAAACAAGAGTTGTGATTGGTATTGCTCGTGCTCAAGTCCATTCCATGGTTGTGCAACAAAAATATTTTTGTTGGTATCACCATTTACAAGTAAGTTGTGTGCCATGTTTGGTACATAACCAAATTGCATTCCGTTAACTACAGTTGCGGTGTTTTGATGACCAAACATTGCTGTTGCGTCATAATTACCGTCTGCGGTAAGGTACAATTGATTGTATTGGAGTGTGAACTCTAGTGCATCTGCATCATAGAAAACTCTGTCTAATTCACCGCTGCCGCTAGTTTTCTCTACCATTAATTTCTTGTATCCGTTAGCTGGGTCAACGATTGCAATTCCGTACATGCCGGAAAGAACGTGTTGATCCATACCTGCTAAGTGAACACCAGAACAATGGTATTTGAAAACACCAGCTGATTCAGCAATGTAGCAATATTCACTTGTCTCTCCTGGGTTAACAGAATCAAAGTAAGTTGCTGACATTTGTGATGCGTGCATATCGTTACCGTGACCAGTAACTTCATCTGCTGGAATTTCTAATGTCATGTGAACTACATCACCTTGTGTAACTCTTAATGTTGGTCCTGGGACTTGTCCATTAAAGGTCATTGCGTTGTAGGTTTTTCCTCCCATAATTGGAAGTTCGACACTTTCACCAGTTAGATTAAACTCAACGACAGTGCGTCCAGTATCTGCAAGTGCACCACAATCAGTTTCTGCGAATGCCTGAGGCATTACGAGTTGTAAACCGCCCATTTGGTGGATTTGTTCAAGTACGTTGGCATCTAATTTGCTGACGTCAAGTCCTTGTCCACTAATTTGGGTTTGTGTGTATGTGCTTCCGAATAAGGTTGCTCCCATTACAGCTACTGCTGCAATAGTAAAGAGCATACTAGTTTGCTTATTCATGGTACAAGTTTAGAAATGTAATATAAATATCAAGCCAGTATTTTCATGGTGCTAACGATCTAATCTAGAGTTAAGATCGATATTATGTCATGGAATTCATTCTAGATCTATAGAACATGTATGTGGAAAAGGAATGAATAATAGAAGTGAAATGATATAGTCAACATGGAATTTAGATTAGATCAGGATTCTCTAGGAAAGGTCAAAATTCCAGCAGACGCATATTATGGAGCATTTACAGGAAGGGCCATTAAGCAATATCACGTTACAGGAAATAAATCCCACAGGAATTTGATTAATGCATTTGTTATGATAAAAAGATCTGCAGCAGTAGCCAACATGAAAACAAAAGCTATCGACGTAAAACGTGGAAAAGCAATAGTTTCAGCATGCGATAAAATATTGGCAGGAAAATTTATTGATCAATTTGTCGTAGACATGATAAATTCAGGTGCAGGAACTGCATTTAACATGAATACTAATGAAGTGGTATCAAATGTAGCATTAGAAGTCCTACACAAGAAAAAAGGACAGCACGAATTCCTACATCCAAATGATCATGTAAACATGTCACAATCAAGTAACGATACATATCCAACTGCAATGCATGTTGCAATTTTGATGAATCTTAAAGAAACTATTCCTGCAATTGAAATTTTAATTAAATCATTATCCAGAAAAGCAAAAGAATTTTCATCATTTAAAAAAATTGGAAGAACACATTTGATGGACGCATTGCCAATTACACTAGGTAGTGAATTTGCAGCTTATGCCACATCAATTACAAAAGCCAAAAATAGCATCATTTTAGCACAAAAAGAATTACAAAATGTAGCACTTGGAGGCACTGCAGTAGGCAATGGGGCAAACACACCAAAAGGGTATAGAAAAATTGCAATAACAGAACTTGGAAAAATTTCCAAATTAACATTAAAACCAGAACCAGATATGCAATTTAGTTTACAAAGTAAATTCCCAGTTGCAAATGCATCAAGTGCATTGAAAAACTTGGCATTAGAAATTGGAAAAATTGCCAATGATGTCAGACTAATGGCATCAGGTCCAATTGCAGGGTTAGCAGAAATAGGAATTCCAGCAGTTCATGCAGGTTCATCAATCATGCCAGGAAAAGTAAATCCATCATTAGCTGAATGCATGAATATGATTTGTTTCAACATTATTGGAAACGATACAGCGGTTTCATATGCAGCGCAAGGAGGACAGTTTGAGCTCAATGTAATGTTACCAGGAATGCTAAAGTGCGTATTAGAGTCAACAGATATGCTAAAAAATTTCTTACCAATATTTTCTGCAAATCTAATTGACGGACTTACAGCAAATAAACAAAAACTACAAGAAAATATTGAAAATAGTCCAGTTATAGTAACACTGCTAACTCCAAAAATAGGATATTTGAAGTCAGCAGAACTTTTCAAAGAGTCACTAAAAACGGGAAAAACAATTAGAGATTTAGTAGTTTCAAAAAAAATAATGAGTAACAAAGAAATCGATTCTTTATTCAAATAAATCATGGCAAAAATTTTTGTAGAAGCATACGGATGTTCTGCTAGTTTTGCAGATTCAGAGATGATTTCAGGATTAATTGTAAATGGCGGACATACGTTAGCAACTGATTCATCAGAATCAGATCTTAATCTTATCGTAACATGTTCAGTTAAAGATACTACTGCAAACAAAATGATGCACAGAATAAAATCATTAAAAACAAAACCGTTAATCGTAGCAGGGTGTTTACCAAAAGCAGAGCAAAGTACTGTTGAAAAATTTATAGAAAATGCAAGTTTACTTGGACCAAATTCACTTGGCAAAACACTTGATGTGATTAACTCAACATTAATGGGTAAAAAACAAATTGCTTTAGAAGATTCAGATTTATCAAAAGTAGGACTGCCAAAAGTTCGACTAAATTCAGCAGTAGGGATTGTAGAAATTGCAAGTGGGTGTATGAGCGAATGTACATTTTGTCAGACTAAATTGGCCAAAGGAGATCTCACAAGTTACAGATTAGGAGATATTGTAAGACAAGTTCAAACAGAAATCAAAGAAGGGTGTAAAGAAGTATGGCTAACATCAACAGATAACGGATGTTATGGTTTGGATATTGGAACGGACTTACCAACATTAGTAAATACAGTTTCAGAAATTCCAGAAGACTTTATGATTAGAGTTGGAATGATGAAT
>JAOMJV010000010.1 GCA_028351415.1 Candidatus Nitrosopumilus sp. | reverse complement strand
CCACATTATTTGGCTATGAACTTCATGTCCCTCTAATGCAACAGGAATTAGAGATACTGCAGATAATGCACTCATTAAAGCAAATCCAACTGCAACGTATCCAGTTGATTTTTTAGATAGTTTTCCAATGCCAGGCATAATTAATGCTGCAGCAAATGGAAGTATCCAAATCAACCATGCAGCGGATACTTCAACGGACATTCCTAAAATTTCAATTGCCATATTCTAAACCCCCATTACTCCGTTCATGTATGGAATGATTGTTTTCAAGAAAATATCAGGATAAATTCCAACTACAATTGAAAATCCAGCCAATATCATCATAGGGATTGTCATGTACCAGCTTCCGTCTTTCACATGTTGAAGATTTTCAGGAAGTTTTCCAAAGAATACACGTTTTAGCATCCAGAGCATGTAAGACATTGTAAGTGCAGTTGCAACTAAACCTAATCCAAATGCTACTGCTCTGATTGTAGAACCTTCTGAAATAGCAGTTTCTAATGCACCGTAAAACATAATCCATTCACCCATAAATCCACTAGTTGGAGGTACACCCATTATTGTTAATGCACCAATAACTGCACATACAGCAGTGATTGGCATCTTACCAGCTAATCCTCCAAGTTTGGAGAAGCTTCTAGTTCCAACTCTAACAATTATAATTCCAGCCATCATGAAGAGAATACCTTTTCCAATAGCGTGTGTTACATACATCATTTCTGCACCAGCAAGACCAAGTGATGACATTGATCCTATTCCAAATAACAGATATCCCATCTGACTTATACTAGAATAAGCAAGGAAACGTTTCAAATCATCTTGCATTAATGCCATAGCACCACCGTAAATCATAGTGACAAGACCCCAGATGTGGAACCATATTGCAAGTTCTGAAAATGTCGCAGGTAAGAATTCAACAATTAATCTAAAAATACCATAAGCTCCAATTCCAATCATAGCTGGTGATAACAGAGCACTGATTGGAGTAGGTGCTGCACCGTGAACATATGGAAGCCAAATGTGATACATGAAAACTGCCAGTTTAACACCAAGACCTATCGCAATTGCGATAGCAGCATACATCACAATATCTGCAGGGATTTCAGATTCTTTGATATCTGCAAAGTCAAAGCTACCAAGTGTAAGACCTATCATCAAGAATCCTAATAATAAAACAACTGCACCAGCATGAGTCCAAAATAAGAACATTAAACCAATTTTTCTTCTCGGTCCATCACCCCATAATGCAACTAAAAAGAAACCAGGGATTAGCATAACTTCAAAGAAAATATAAAATTCAATGAGATTAGTTGAAAGAACGGTTCCAAGCATTCCCATTGCAAATACGAGATAAAGTGCAAAGTAAAGACCAGATTTTGCATTTACATAATTTGAAAGAGCAGTAGATTCAACAATTGAAGTTTGACCATTTTCAGAAACTTTCATTTTTTGTTCTTCTTCAAACTGTTGATGGAATTTATGAAGCATGTATGGTTTTGAATAAATTGCCAAAATTGTAGATAATACATAAATCATTATTGCAAACGGAGATGCAAGGCCATCCAGCATGAAACCAAATTCTCCAAATTGTTCTGTCCATGGATAATGTTCCTCTACGGTTCCAGAAAATGCTGCATTAATTATAAGAATTGTCGTGTAAAGTAAAATCCCAAATGTAAACCACATTGCTGGAGCAGGACCTAATTTTCTTCCAAGAATATAAGCTACTGGTGACAGTAGTAAGGGCAGGAAAACTGCCTGTAGTAATGCATATTCCATTATCCTTTCAAGCTCCTAAAGTCAGCTATATCCACATTTTGATACATACGGTATGCTACAATGATTAAAGACAATCCTACGGCTACTTCTGCAGCTGCAATTGCTATTGAGAATAATGCCATAGTTTGACCACCAGCATGAGGTAAAAATCTACCAAATGCAACAAGATTAAGATTTGCGGCATTGATAATAATCTCAACTGCAAATAACATTCGAATAAAGTTACGTTTTACTGCAAGTCCGTAAATTCCTATTGCCAACATGGCAACAGAAACTAATGTAAAATCAATTAGTTCGTTGGTCATCTTCCACATCCTCCCTTCTAGCTAGAACTAGTGCACCAGTTACGGAACCGGCTAAAACCAAACCCATCAAAATTAATGCAGGCCAATAATAAGTTACAAAGTTTTTACCAATATCTCTAAAATCAACTGCTGGTTCGTCAGTAGTTATTGTTTTAATTCCAGAATCCAAAAACACTGCACCTAAAGATACCATGATAATTAACATCAAACCAATTCCTGCAAATTTTCGTCTTCGATCTTCAATCATTTTAAAAATAAGTTCCCTCTTTACAAGCATGACAGTAAATAGAATCAAGACAGCAATTGAACCAACGTAAACTGCTAATTGAAACAATGCAACAAATGGCGCATCAAGTAAAAAGAAAAATCCAGCAATTCCACCAAGGGTTCCCATTAATGCAATAGAACCATAAATCAATGATCTCATTTCAAGTGCGGCAATTGCAGAACCAATTGTAATTACAGTTAGTGCAAGGAATGCAGCATCAGCCATGAGTTGCGCCCCATTTAGTAATTATAATTTCACTGTCCTGTGCAACATAGGGTTTAACCTGAAGTTGTGCAGGAGTATAGATCAAACCTTCTTTGGTAAAAGAAGAGAGTTCATAATCATTAGTCATGTAAAGAGCATAAAACGGACATGCATCAACGCATAAACCACAAAAGACACATTTTCCATAATCAATTTGAGGCATGATGGATTTTTTATTTTGTTTTTGTTGATCTGGAACTTTTACCATAGCAATTGCTTCAGCAACACCTTCACATGCAATAGAACATAATTGACATCCAGTACAATGATCGTGGAATAACATATGACGTCCCTTTAATCCAGCAATTCCAACACCTGTAGAAGGATCAAATTGGTAACCGTCACCGACAAACTTTAGTTTCTCTTCAGGATAACGAAGAGTAAATCTTTTTGTGGCAATGTGTTTAATTCCAGAATTTAGTGCACGTATGATTCCTGTAGCAGTATTTGTCATTGTAAACCTCCTGGTCCTAGCACTCCAGCGTAAACCAAGGCTAGTGCAATAAAGATGTTAACGAATGCAAGTCCGATCAATTTGTGCCAACCAAGATTTAGCAGCATATCAACTCTAATTCTTGGAAATACACCTCTTGGGAGTAGTATGAAAAAGATAACACCAACTGTCTTTAGAACAAACATTAGAACTCCATTAATCATTTCTGGAGTAATTAATTCAGTAAGTATTGGTTCCAATCCACCTATCTTTGCAGTTACAGGACCAAGCTCAAGTCCTTCAGTTACAATTTCCATAGGGAATTGCGGTACAATCTGAGGACCATTCCAACCACCAAGGAATAATACAACAAACAATGCTGCAAATGCGTAAAGTTTGAGATATGTTCCTAATTGAACAAGTCCATACATCATTCCAGATAATTCAGTTAACCATCCAGCAACAATTTCACTTTCTGCTTCTGGTAAATCAAATGGAATTCTTTCCAATTCTGCAAGCATTGTGATGAAAAATACAATAGCACCGACTGGCAAAAAGAGAATCCATGGGAAACTAGATTGACTGGCAGCAATTTCAGATAAATTAAGAGTACCAGTTACCATAACAACTCCTAACAAAGATAAGATCAGTGGAATTTCAAATGAAACCATTTGGAATAATGCTCGAATTCCTCCAATGAATGGGAATTTACTATTTGCAGACCATGCAGAGAGAATGGTTACAATTGGGAAAAATCCTATTACTGCAAAGACAGCAAGTAATCCCATATCCACATCTGCAACTACCCAACCTGGCGCAACAGGAATTAATGCAACAAATGCTGCAGCTGATGCTACAAAAAGAACAGGCGCTGCCCAGAAAATAGGTTTATCAGCTTTTGCAGGAATAATAATTTCTTTGGAAATTAATTTTAAACCATCACCCATTAATTGTAAAATGCCTTCAACTTTTCCACAGTAAAAAGGACCAACTCTTAATTGTAATTTTGCAAGCATTTTTCTTTCAACAAAAATTGTTCCTGCGGCTAACAATGCTGCAAAACCAAATCCAGGAAATGCCATTATCTTAAACATATCAGTCATCATGAATGACTGAACAATCGGAAGTGTACGTGTTGGATCAGCTAAGTAAGTAAATGCAAGAAATGGTGTAAGTAATTCTCCATCAATTACAGGCATTGGAATAAAAAACAAAACCATCATGATTATCGGGAATCCAATTAATGAGAATATCAAAACAAACCAAACAACATCACTGATTAAAGATTGGATAAATTTACTAAACTTGAAGTCAGGTGCAATAACAGACATTTATCGGTCTGCCTCCACTGGCCAATAATTAAGGCTCCAATAAACAGATGGCATGTTGCCAAGTTTTTCGCCTTTCAGAAGATACGGTAATGCAATTAAATTTCTAAAAGAACCAACACTTAGTTTTAATCTGTATGGCTCAACTTTACCATCAGAAACAATATGACATCCAAGTGAACCCCTACCAGATTCTACACGTTTGTATACAGAATTAAGTCCTTTTCCTTTTGGATTTGGTTTTAGTTTAACTCTAACAGAACCAGACTTTGGCATCTTTTCTAATGCTTGTTTAATTATATTACAACTTTCCAACATGTCAAGCCATGGGATTTTAGATCGTGCATATGAATCACCTTCTTTCATGACATTGCTATGAACGTCTAATTCTTCATAAACGTCATATGGCTCTTTTTTTCTAAGATCATAATCAACTCCACTTGCACGAAGCACAGAACCAGTTACTCCAAGTCGAATCGCATCTTCACGAGAAAGTACACCAGTATCTTGTGTTCTTGAAATTAAAATTGGGTTATCATAAAATACTGCAGCGTATTCTCGTATACGTTTTTCAAAATAATTTACTTGACGCAAACATACTTCTTCAAAGTTTGGAGGTAAATCATTTCTAACGCCACCTGGAACAAAGTGTGCGTGTGTAACTCTTGCGCCACTAATTTTTTCCATAAGATCAATTAGAAGTTCACGATCACCTGCGGGCCACATAAACATTGTAGAGTGACCTAAGAAAATACCATAGATGGCAAGCCAATACATGGTATAGATACATCGATTTAATTCTGAACAAATCACTCGAACATATTTTGCACGTTCTGGAACTTCAATTCCAAGTAAGTCTTCCACTCCCAAGACATAAGGATAAAGTACATTACAAGAATCATGAATTACAGGTCTTTCCAAATGAGGAATGTTTGTAATGTAATTTCTGTATTCAGCCATTTTTTCTTCCCCACGATGTACATAACCTGGGTCAGGATCACATGCAACAATATAGTCACCATCAATCTGGACAATAATTCTCATATGTCCGGAACCAGGATGCTGTGGTCCAACATTAAGAGTCATAATTCTCTCATCGGCTTTTTGGAGTGCTAATCCAGGAGGTAAAAATTCGTTAGTCATTTCTATCGTCCCTTTATTGCAAAGTCCTTTCTAAGAGGAGGTAAATCTGCCCAGTCTTCAGGTAAAAGTAATCGTCGATTATCAGGGTGACCAGTAAAGTAAACTCCAAACATTTCAAAAACCTCTCTTTCATGAAATTCTACACTGTAAAATATATCTCTAAGAGTAGGTAATTTGGTTGCATCTTTTCCAGGTATTGGATTTTCTTCTCTTTCAGCTCTAGTTGCTAAAACAATAAGTTGACTTGCTAGTGACGGATCAGAATAAGATCCAATATGATAAACAACTTCAATTTCTTTGTCTTTTGGATAATCTACACCTGAAACAGACTCTACATGATCATAATTTAGTTCATCACGAATGAACCTAGCGACATCATGAACATTTTCTTTATCAACGTTAATTCCAACACGATTTTCTTTAACAAATGAAACCACAATTTTATCACCAAATTTTTCAACAATTTTATCAGAAATATTTTTTTCAAATGCAGGTAATTCCACGGATTTTGCTGCGGGTTTAGCTACTGGTTTAGCTGCGGGTTTAGCTACTGGTTTAGCTGCGGGTTTAGCTACTGGTTTAGCTGCGGGTTTTTCTTCAGCTGGTTTTTCTTCAATACTAACTTGTTCAGTATTAGCACTCATTATACAAACTTCCTAGCTTTCATTCTCTTAATTTTTTCTTGTAACAAAATACATCCTTGTATGAGAGTTTCAGGTCTAGGTGGACAACCTGGAACATACACATCAACCGGAAGAATACCGTCAATTCCTGGAAGTACATTGTATGAATCAAAATACAAACCACCAGTAATTGCACAAGCACCCATAGCAATTACATACTTTGGTTCTGGCATTTGATCATAAACTAATCTAAGACGGGGAGCCATTTTTCGCGTGATAGTTCCCTGAACAACAATTAGATCACATTGTCTAAGTGATCCAAACGCTTCAATGATACCAAATCTTTCGACATCATATCTAGGACTTGATGCTGCACCAAACTCAACACTACAGCAAGCTGTTTCAATATGTACAGGCCAGAGGGACCAAATTCTACCCCAATTGATAGCATAACCTAATGGTGTATCAATGGCTTTTTCTAAAATATCCCCCAGTTTTCCAATGAAGACATTTGCATTTTCTGGTGTCATTAAATCTTTAAGCAATTCTATTCACAATCCTCATCAATATTATTTCTATAAATAACTACCATATTCTTCTTCTCCCTGATTGATAAAGTGCAAATGCCATTGCACCAAACATTATTGCGAAAAATGCCAGCATAGGCAAAGTTGCACTCTTTGGAAGTTCTAAAAGAGTACTACCCCAAGCATACATGAAAATTGCCATTACGTCAAAAACAACAAACATCAAAATGTACGGATAATACTGCATCATGAAATGTGTTCTTCCCTCACCACTAGGAACTTGACCACATTCCATTGGCAAAAATTTTACAGGATTACTTTTTTTACGAGGTGAAATCATACGTGAAAGTATCAGTGCAGGTGCCATTGCCACAATCGCAAAGCCAAACATCAATACTACGGTGCTATAATTGCCCGCTATTTCTCCGACCAATTTAAATTTCATCCCTAATTTTTGTATAATAACGTATGCTTCGTTTTTCCGATCAAGTTTTTATGAATATAATTTTTGTAAACTAATTAATAGGATAATTGTGAAATATGGGTTATGTCATTAAATGTAGGTGATATTGCTCCAAATTTTGAACTTCCAGATACAGAATTGAAATTAAGGACTTTAGATGAATTTAAGGGTAAAAAAATTGTATTGTCATTCATAGTTGCAGCAAGTTCACCAGTATGTGAGGTGGAATTATGTACTTTCAGAGATTCATGGCAAGAAATATCAGATATGGGCGCACAAATAATTTCAATTAGTAATGACGGACCATTTGCCAATAAAGCATTTTCAGAAAAAAATAACTTCAATTTCCCACTATTAGGGGATTATACCAGTAAAACAATCAAAGAATACGATATTTTGCTTAAAGATTTACTACACATCAAAGATTACAATGCTGCAAAACGTTCAGTATTCATAATTATGGAAGATGGTAAAATTGGTTACAAATGGGTTTCAGAAGACCCACTAAAAGAACCAAATTATGAAGAAATTAAAAACTTTTTAAAATAAATAATTTTTTTTATTCTATATTTGCAATTAAATCGCCTTTAGCAACAGTTCCGGTTTCTTTAACTTTAATAGAATTTACAACTCCATCTTTGTGTGCCTTAATCTGAACTTGCATTTTCATAGATTCCAAAGTACAAACAACATCACCTTTCTGTACAGAATCTCCATCTGCAACTGAAATTGAAACTACCTTTCCTGGAATTTGGCTTTTCAATCCTACTTTTATTGAACCAGAACCGCCACCGCCAGAATTTTTGTAAACAATTTTGTCAAAATGAGTATGTAAATTAATTGTCATCGGAACATTATCAATTACAATATTCATTTCGTTTGTAGATTGATCAAGATATTTTGCCCTATGATATGTTTGATTTAAAATAAATTCAATTTTGTTTGAATTCATAGTAATAATTTTTAGCTCATGTTCATCATCATTAATTTTAATTATAAAATTATTATTTCCAAAGTTTTTTACTATATGTCCATTAAATGATTTTTCAATATCTTGTATTTTGTAATTGGTCATATCATCAATCCAGCTTATTTTTCCAATTAGAATTATGGTTAGTAGTATTTTGTACACGACTCTTAAAGTATTCAGAATGAATAATTGCGGCTGCTAAAGCTGCTTCGCTTTTATTTTCTTTTTCTGTCTTAAGATCTTCAGTTAACCTATCAATCATATCATAACGTTTTAAGAAATCAGTGGAAAGATCACCATTTTTGTATTCATCAGAGTTTAAAATTGTCTTATACAAAGGAATAGAAGTTTCAACTCCTTCAATGTAAAAGTCATTTAATGCAGAAAGCATTCTAGTTCTTGATTCTTCAAAAGTTTGACCCCATGTAACGAGTTTTGCCATAAGTGAATCATAAAATGGTGAAACTGTACAACCAGGATAAAGGTAGGTATCACATCTAACACTTGGTCCTGAAGGAATAGTCACATCTGGAACAGGTCCAGTTGAAGGAGCAAAATCCAAGAAGGTGTCTTCAGCATTAATTCTACACTCAATTGCATATCCATTCATTTTTAATTCATTTTGTTTGAAAGGAATTGGCTCCCCATTTGCTATATCTAATTGTAGTTTAACTAAATCCAATCCAGAAACAAATTCAGTAATAGGGTGTTCTACTTGTAATCTAGCATTAATTTCAATAAAATAAAATTCACCATTATCAGCTCGTAAAAATTCGGCAGTACCTAAATTAGTATAATCAACGGCATGTGCAGCATTACAAACTGATTCACCAATACGTGCTCTTGTTTCTTCATCAACAATTGGAGAAGGAGTTTGTTCAATTAATTTTTGATTACGTCTTTGAATAGAACATTCTCTTTCAAATATATGAACGGCATTGCCTTGTATGTCCCTAGCAAATTGATATTCAATATGTCGTGTTTTTTCTAAATATTTTTCAACAAGTATTGCAGATTTTCCTACGGCTGCAATAGATTCTCCAGTTACAGACTCAAAACCATCACGTAATTCTTTATCATTAGTTACAATTCTAATTCCACGACCGCCTCCACCATAAACAGATTTCAACATTACGGGATATCCAATACCATTAGCAATTTTTTCTGCATCATCTGCATCCTTAACTAAACCAGGACTTCCAGGAACAGTCGGAACTTGTGCTTTTAACATTGCAGCTTTACATTTCATTTTATCACCACAAAGATTCATTGAATCAGCAGATGGACCGATAAAAATAATTTTATTTTTTTCACAAAGTCTTGCAAAATCATCGTTTTCAGATAGAAAACCATAACCGGGATGAACTGAATCTGCACCAGATGATAGCATTACATCTAGAATTTTTTCTTGATTAAGATATGATTTAGCAGGAGCTGCATCACCAATATGATATGATTCAGATGCTTGTTTAACATGCATTGAATTACGATCTTCGTCAGAATAAACAGCAACTGTCTTAATTCCAAGTGCTTTACAAGTTCTAATTACACGTAAAGCAATTTCTCCCCTGTTAGCGATAAGTACTTTCTCAATCATCATTAATCACAGATTGATGTTCCCATGTTTTCTAGGTAATTGTTTAGATCTTTTATTTGCAAGCATTTCAAGTGCTTTAATTAACATAGGTCTTGTTTCAGCAGGATCAATTACATTATCAACAGTTCCGTGAGATGCAGCAACGTAAGGATTTTCAAACTTCTGCGTATATTCATCCATTAATTCTTTTTTAAGAGATTCAGGATTATCAGAAGCAGCAAGATCTTTTCTATTCATAATTTTTACAGCTGCCTCTCCACCTAAAACAGCACATCTAGCAGTTGGCCATGCATAATTTACATCGGTTCTAAGATTTTTACTTCCCATTGCAATGTATGCACCACCATATGCTTTGCCAATAACTAATGTAATTCTTGGTACAGTTGCTTCACAATATGCATAAAGAAGTTTACTTCCATGTCTAATGATTCCATTATGCTCTTGATTAGAACCTGGCATGTAACCAGGTGTGTCTACTAAAGTGATTATTGGAATATTAAATGCGTCACAGAATCGAATAAAACGTGATGCTTTATTTGATGAATCAATATCTAGTGCACCTGCAAGATGCATTGGTTGATTGGCAATAATTCCAACAACATTTCCATTTAATCTACAATATCCAACTATAATGTTTGATGCAAATAATTCATGAACTTCAAAAAATTCGTGATTGTCAACAATGGAATGAATAATTTCTTTCATGTCATAAGGTTGCAAAGCATTTTCAGGAATTATATTAATTAAATTATGATCCAATCTATTTGGATCATCATCAGTTGTAAGTTTAGGTGGTTGTTCAGAATTATTTTGAGGTAAGAAGGAAATTAATTTTTTAATGTAATCCATGCATTCGTATTCATTTTCAGCAACAAAATGAGCAACTCCACTTTTTGAACCATGTGTGATTGCACCACCAAGTTCGTCAGATGACACTTCTTCACCTAATACAGTTTTAACAACATCAGGTCCAGTAACAAACATACTTGCAATTTTGTCAACCATAATAACAAAATCAGTCATTGCAGGAGAATATACAGAACCACCTGCGGATGGACCAACACTTGCAGTAATTTGTGGAATTACTCCAGAAGCTAATTGGTTATGGTAAAAGATATCTGCGAATCCATCAAGACTCATAATTCCTTCTTGAATTCTAGCACCACCAGAATCCATAATACCGATAATAGGGCAACCTGTGTTTAAAGCATGATCCATTAATTTAGTAATTTTTTTAGCCCCCATCTGACTTAATGTTCCACCTAGAACAGTGAAATCATAAGCATAAACAAAAATTTGTCTTCCAGAAACATTTCCATAACCACAAACTACACCATCAGTAAAAAATTTCTTTTTTTGCATATCGTATTCATGGTAATGGTGAGTTGTTAATGGATCAATTTCAACAAAAGTTCCCACATCAAGTAAAAGATCAATCCTTTCACGAGCAGTTAGTTTACCCTTCTCATGCTGAGCACTAATACGATCTTGACCGCCCCCTTGTAATGATATGTTGTTATTTTTAGTATATTCATCAATCTTTTCAGAGTGCATAATGGTGATCTGAAAACAGATTCTTTCTCTATATTAATTTAGATTGAAATAGTAAAAATTTTAAATTATTATAAAAAACTAAGAATTTAGAATAGAAAATTTCTTTTTAGATGATTTTTGGTACGAATCAAAGGCATTCGTTTCATCACCACATTTCTTACATATGCATAATTGGGATACATTTGGAATATCACAAATATCTTGAAATTCACATTGAGAGCATCCAGCAGAAGAACCACAAACAATGCATTTCAATTCATTGGTTTGGGCACATTTTTCATGTTTAACACCAGATCCCTTTGACCAGAGTCCAATTTCATTGACTTCAATTTTATCATTACAAACAATGCAGGTTCCTGGAAATTTCATGGGGATTTTTATCCAACTCATTGTATCAATTCAATCTCCTTATCAATAATAGCACCAAAAGTTTCTTCCAGTTCTAATTCCAAAGTCTTATTTTTAATACAAAATAAAAGATAGGGCAAGCATAATGTTACAAATGCACTGGAAGAAAGATGTAGTTTTTTTGCCATTATAGAAGATAACGATTTAATTTTAGCACCATCCCAACGAATTCTATTTAGTAAAGGCCAAGATAAATTATATTTAGAATATCGTATACGGTCATCTTTTTCATATAAATTAATTAAAATATCATTAAGATAACGTAGTAATCTCCAATTTTGTGTTTTCATAATTTTTCCAAGTAACATATCAGCATTTGAAATAACTTCTAAATATTTTCCAAGTGTAGCACTATCTAGATCACTACTCACTATACTAGAATAAAATGCATTAATTTTGTCTCTAGGGGCAATTTGTATTGAATATAAAACACCTCTAGCTTCTTGAATAGATTTTGCTTTGAAAAATGCATTTATTCCATCTTCAATGTTTATACTTTCAAAAGAAGTTTCTGTCGGAGGATTGAATCCAGTTAGCAAAGACTGTGTTAGATTAATCATTGAACGAATGTCACCTTGAGATTTATCAATGACTTTGATTAATGAGCCAGGACTTAGTTTTGTATTTTCTTTTGTTAAAATATGATGTAAATAAACACGCAAAAGACGTGGCGGTATTTTTTTAAAAGAGATTGTTGTGGTTACTTTTTTAATACTCTTCATTTTGTCTGAATCATCAAAATTTGCAGCAAGTAAAATGGGCACATTTGGTTTTTTCAAAATATCAACAAGTGCTGCAGCACCGCCATAATCCCCACGGCCATGAATACCATCAACCTCATCAATAAAGATCATAGGAGTTCCTAAAACACTGACATTGCCTAAAACAGGTACAAGGATTTCATTAATTTGAGATTTACTTCTAACATCACTTGCATTAAGGCCAATCAGATCATAACCAAATTGTTTAGCCAAAAGATATGCAATAGTAGTTTTCCCAATTCCAGGGGGCCCCACGACCAAAAGAGGTTTTGTTCCTTTTTTCCATTTTGCAAACCATTCCATTATGGCTGCACGAGGCTCCTCATTACCAACCATATCAGAAATAATCTGAGGTCGATATTTTTCAGACCACATCAATTTTATCACTTGGTTGGAAGATTTTTGTTCAAATCTGACCAGATGTTTTCTTGTTGTAATTTTTTATACCAAAATTGGTTATAATGCTCAACAGTAAGAAATAGAAATTCTAAAAACTTTGTATGTGAAAAATTATCAGGTAATTTTTCAAGTGCAGTTCTTGCTTCACTTAGATATGATTCGCTATGATTCATTGTTTCTTCAAATCCACTTTTTGCATCATTCATTTTTAATGAATAAAATAATGGCCAAGAGGGAATTTTTGCAGCTCTGTCTCTAATACTATCTTCAATTTCATTTCCGCATCCAACAGATTCAGCTGCTTTTGCCATTCCAGTGTAAAAGATATCAGCTAAAGGTGCACGATTTAAGGCCATGTTTCTACCAGCAGTTCCCATTACAGAACGATATTTTTTGTAGCTTTCAACTAATTCTTCTTCGGTAATCTCCGTAGGTTTATCTTTTAATTTTGTATCAAGATATTGTCCAATTCTTGCTTGTTTGAAACCTTCTTCAAATTCTTTGAGTACATCCTCACCACCTTTTGAAATTTTTTCTCTGGCAAGTTTCAAGATATATGGATTCATTAATTTGTAATCATCCAAATATTCTAAATCTTCATCTTTGTCTACAATTCTATCCATGGGCTCACTAAGATCAATTGCAATGATATGACCATCAACAATGTCTTCCCTCATAGTGGTACTTTTGTCATCTTTAAAATAATCTGTAGATGCGTCAAAAAGACCATTAAAAACAGGGAATGTCATTTTAACAAAATTTGAATTTAAAATTCTAAGAACTCTATCATGTAAAGTATCAAAATCTTGTAATTTGGATTTTATAGGCTCAATTTCAGATGCATTTAAAATAATTTCTGTAGAACCAACTTCTTCTGCAAATTGTTGTTGAGTTGTATTTGGAGAGTTATCAGCATTAATTTGATCAAAAAGGTTTTTTGCAAATCTTTGGGCAAATGCAGGGAATGTATCTTCAGCTTCTTGCTTGTATTGATTAAACTGCTTGAATCCTTTTGATTTGAATAAACCTTGTTTTATGATTTGTTTTCCAGGTTTAGTTCCCATCAAAGCACTTTTACTAAAAAGTGATTCGTCTTTTCCACTCACAAACACGATCTTATTTGTTGTTATTTATGCTTTCAATACAAAAATTTTCTTCACTTAAATTACGAAGAGATAATTATTTTTTGTGGAAATTGTAGAAATTCTTCGTGAAGCATCAAATCAAATTTATCAGAATGTAAAAGATCTTGCAGGAACAGAAGATGCTGCAGGTGATTTTGGAAGAGGTGCAGGTGGAGATATTTCACGAAACATAGACATTATTGCAGAAAAAACAGTTTTAGATTATCTAAAAAAAATTAATTTTGAATGTGTTGTGCTAGGGGAAGAATGTGGAAGAGTGGAATTATCAGAAAAACCAAAAGGCTACATCATAATGGATGCAATTGATGGTTCTGCTAACGCAGTACGTGGTGTGCCATTTTTTTGTAGTTCGTTAGCATTTGCAACAGAAAATAAACTCAGTTCAATTACAGATGGAGTAATAACAGATTTAACAAATGGGGATATGTATTGGGCTTCAAAAGATAAAGGTGCATTTTTTAATGAAAAACAAATTAAAGTTCAACAAAAAGAACCAGTTTACAAAATAGTTGGAATTAACACATCTGGAGGTTCAAATGAATTAATGAAACGAATGTATCCAATATTTCAAAATCACAACCATACAAGGCATTTTGGTGCCAATGCATTAGAAATGGCATTATTTGCAAGAGGTGTGATGGACATTTTTATTGACTTTAGAGATAAAATTAGAATTCAAGACATTGCTGCTGGATGCATTATTGTTAAAGAGGCAGGAGGATTACTACTAGATGCAAATTTGAATCCGCTAGATGCAGATCTAAGTTATGAGACAAGAGTCTCATTCATTGCCGCAGCAAATCAAAAAATTCTTGATGAAATAATGTCACAAATTAATTAGAATTATACAATTTATCAAATTTTCACAATTATTTTGTAAGAGAAATATATTTAACCAAAGTAACGATAAAGCTCGTTGTATGGTATCTGAAATGAAGGCAAAAGTTGTCTACAGAGAGTTACTAAAAGAAGATCTAGTAATCATACGATTAGTTCCTGAGAACGGAATGCCAGAATATCAAACGGGACAATTTTTAACAATTGGTCTTCCAATTCCAGCAGAAAAAAAAGTAGTTAGAAGAGCATACTCAATTGCATCACATGCTGAAAATAGAGATTATTTTGAATTTGTAATTAGATGGGTTAGAAAACCACTTCCAGGTCGTGTAACAACTGAATTATTTTATCTCAGTGTTGGAGACGAAGTTACCCTTGGAGATCCAACTGGGGCAGCATTACTAATTAGCGATAAATTACACAACGGTAAAGAAGACAATAGAAGAGTAATTTGTGTAGGTGGCGGAACAGGTTTAGCACCATTTGTTGCATTTGCAAAACATTTCCAGGATACTAAGGATAGTAGAGAAGTCATAGTTTTACACGGAGCAAGTTATGTGGATGAATTAAGTTACAAACGTCTTTTAACCGATATGGAATTAGAAAGTGAAAAAAATGGGAGGGATAAATGGAATTTCAGATACAGAGCAGCAATTAGTAGACCAAAAGAATTTTTCAATAGATCTTGGAACGGTCATGTGGGTAGAGTTGAATCATTTTTTAAAGCAGATAAAAAAACAGGCTTATCGCCAATAGAAGAAATGGTAGGGGAGGAACTGACACCAGAAAATTCAATTATTTACATTTGTGGATATCAAGGAACAATCGATGGTGTGATTGATAACTTGGATTCTAAAGGTTTTGTCACAGAACATGAAAAGAAATCTGACGGTAGTTTTGGAATTAAATACGAATCCTACGGATAAAAATTACGTTTTACCATAGCACTATTAAATTAAAAATATCTTAATTTTTATACGGATATTATTTTCATCAAAATATGCCAAAGCTAAAGTGTAATGATTATGGTTTTCAATGTGATTTTGAGATAGATGGGGAACAAGAAAAAGTAATAGAAGATTTTAGAACACATACCGAAGATGTTCATGGAATTGATTATTCAAAAGAGGCAGTAATGCAATTCCTATTAAGAAAACAAAAATAATAACAAACTAAGCATCTAATCTTTTCATTCTAGCAGATAATACAGGTAATTCTTTTTCTATAATTTTTTCAACTGCAGGAACAATTGTAATTCTATCTTTTACACTTTCTTCATAAATTTCAGCAATTTGATCTCTAAACAATAATTTAATTCCAGGTAAAGCAGAAATTCCTTCATCCACAGTTCTTGGGTCAGATAAATCTAAAATCAATGTACCTTTCTTCTTTGCCTCCATTACAAGTCGAATTCTTTCAAATGTAATTAGGAAATAGTCAGATGTTGTTGCAACAAAAATAATATCATATTTATCAAAAGTAGATAAAGCATCATCAAAATTTATAGGATTTCCACCAACAATTGTACTAAATCCAGTTGCACGTTCTAAAGTTCTACTTGTAACGTCATAAGAAAATTCTTTTTTATTAAGACATTTAGCAACTAGAGCAGCAGAATTACCAGTACCGATTAACAATATTTTTTTCTTTGAATCTAATCCGGCTTTTTCATCAACTAATTTTACTGCAATATCTCCAAGTGAAATAACATCTTTTGCAATTCCAGTAGTATCTCTCATTCGAGTAGATAGTCGAATTACATTTTCAAATAGTTTATTGAGAATAGTTCCGGAAGTACCTGCAGATTTAGCATGAGATAATGATTGAACTATTTCATCATAAACTTCCTGTTTACCAACAACAAATGAGTCTATACCAGATCCTAAGCGTAAAAGATTAAGATAGACATCGTCACTTTTGTAAACTTCAATAGTTTGATCAAAATGATCAACATCAATTTCGTCTAATTTTGTTAATGAGATCCATGTATTTTTAACTTGATTTAAAATCAAAGTTTTACCCTCAGCTCTTCGTGCATCAGGAGAATCAATATTTTCAGTATTACTTACTGTAAAAATTTCAATTCTACTGGCAGTCTGAATAATAATACATTCATCAACACCAGGAATTTTCTTAAATTCTTCACATGCAACACCGACATCTTTGAAAGCAAATTTAGATAATTCATGTATGGGGATATTCTTGAAAGTTACTCTCGTATTCATTACATCAAAAATTACGTGTTCCATATCATATCACCTAATTATGCGTTAATCTTATCCCGTCCACCTTTTGCTGTTCGGAAGACATTCATTCCAATATAGAAATTTTCATGTATAGATTCCAAATAAGTAATTTCATTTTCTGTTGCAAGTATTTCTTGGGCAGTTGATTCGGGATCACTTTTTTGTGTAGTAAGTTTAGATTTTAATTCATCTAAGAAAGAATTTACACCATTTTCATAATTTGAAACACCATTATGTTCAGGACTGAGAATGTGTTGTGGATCATATTTTGGAGTTTGATCCTGAGGGGTTTCTGCAACTCTTGTAATAGATTCTTGTTGATCTTGTGTAAGGATAGGTCTTGGAAATCTATCTTTTTTATCTAACCAAAATTCAGGTTCACCCATTTCTCGTCTAAAAATTTCTTCACCTTTTCGTTTAAATGTAAAATCAGATTTTTTTGTAGTATCAGCTTTAACTTCAGCAGCAATTGCTTTGTATTCTTCTTCTGCAGATATTTCTAATTCTGCTCTTGCAGCGTTTGCTTTTTCAAGAGCTAATTGCACTGCAGCTTCGGCTTCAGCAACTGCTTTTGAATTTGCCTCTACCTTAGATGCTGCTTCCTGAGCTGCTTTAGATTCAGCCTCTATTTTTGCATCTTCAGTTTTTTTAGTATCTTCAACGGGTGGTTTTTCAGATACGGAATTTTCAGTAGTTTTTACTTCTACTTCAGACTCTTTTTTTTCTTCAGACAACAAATTCACCTGAAATTGCCTGAATTTTAATATTATTGTAGGATGATTTTAGGGACATTCTAAAATTGAAATAAATAATGATCGCTATAAAAATTGAAAATAATGGCGCCCTCGGCGGGATTTGAACACGCGTCTCAACCGTGACAGGGTCGAATTCTAGACCGGACTATACTACAAGGGCACTAGTAGTATGAATCAAAATCCTAGATTAAAAGTTTCTGCCATAACCCATAGATTTGTAAAAGGCTAAATTATACAGGTTCAATATTTTTTGTGTGGGTTTATGGCGCAGCCAGGTAGCGCACCGGACTTTTAATCCGGTTGTCGAGGGTCCGAATCCCTCTAGACCCGCTTTCCATTTTATTCATTAAATTATTTCATCAACTAATTTTTGAAGTTCATCAATAGAAGACTTGATTTTATTGTCTCTTTCAGACATATTTGATCTCCAAATACTAATTTTCTGAGTTCTATCAGAAATCATTCTTTTTTGCTCATCATATCCAGAAGAACCAAACGATTTTCTATCTTTTAGCGAAGAAACAACACTAGTAGTAGAAATAATCTCAGATACAATTTTAGGATCTACAGAAGTTCCTTCTACAGATTTTTTTATTTCTAAAACAGTTAATTTTGAAATAGGTTTTTTTGAATTATGTGCCAATTGGACCAAAACGCCTGAAATTTTGTGAGTTACTCTAAATGGAATTCCTTCTTGAACTAATTTCTCAGCTATATCCAGGGCAATTAAATTACTAGATTCTGTTACTTTCTTCATTTGTTTTGTATTTACTTTCATAGTTAGAACAATGGATTTTATAATTAATAACGCACTGATAGATATTTTTGATGTAGACCAGATAGAGGATTTTATTTGTTGTAAGTCACGTCCATATCCTGAAGCTAAACCTTTGATAGTGCTTAAAATCGCAGTAAGATTTCCAATAATTTCTGCAGTTTTACCTCGAGTTAGTTCTAAAATATCAGGGTTCTTTTTTTGAGGCATTACACTTGAAGGTGATGTAAACTCATCAGATAATTCAATAAAAGAAAATTCAGATGTAGACCAGATAATAAAATCTTCAGAAATTCTACTTAAGTTAGTCATTAAAATTGAAACCATTGCAACATACTCTGCAACAAAATCACGAGTGCTAGTTGCATCAATAGAATTTTCAACAACACCATCAAAACCCAACATTTTTGCAGTGCTATGTCTATCAATTGTAATGCTAGTTCCTCCAATAGGTCCAGCTCCCAGAGGGCTTTGATTAATTCTTTTAAAAGTCTCAAACAATCTTTGAAAATCTCTCGACAAAATATCGGCTTGAGCTAAAAGATAATGAGAGAATAAACCTGCTTGAGCTTGTTGAAGGTGAGTGTAAAAAGGCATAATTGTTTTTTGATGGTTTTGGGATACAGATACAAGTGATTCAATTGTATCTAAAAGACAATTACACATAATGTTAATGTCATCCCTAATTTTCATTCGAATATCTAAAACAACTTGATCGTTTCGAGATCTTGCAGTATGCATTTTTCCACCACTTGCCATACCTGCTTTTTTAATTACCAGAGATTCAATTAGTTCATGAATATCCTCAGCACCAGATGAAGTATCAAATTTTTCATTTTTCATATTCTCTAAGGAAGATAGAATTTTTTTTGCATCATTTTTTGTAATAATTTTATTTTGAAATAGCATTATTGTATGAGCTTGACTTCCAATAATATCGTACAAAGCAATTTCAGAATCATCATTTATAGATGAAACATAATCTAAAGTAATATTACTCAAATCAGTACCAAGTCGTGAACGATACATCAACTAAGGTTGTAAAATGGTTATATATAGCATAAATGTTTTTGCCGTTATGAGTCAAGATATCAAATTACTTAGAGTCAAAATTTTTGATGAATTATCAAAGATTGTAGATCCAGAAATCAACACCTCAATTGTAGAATTAGAGTTAATTGATGAGGTAGATATCAGCGATAGTAATGTCAAGGTAGATTTGCATCTAACTAGTCCTTTCTGTCCAGCAGTATTTGGTTTCAAAATTTGTCAAGATGTACACGATTATCTTTTGAGAGTAGATGGTGTAAATGATGTCAAAGTGAATGTATCAAATCATTTTATGGCAGAACAAATCAACAATCAGGTTAACAATAGTCCTAATCCTAAAAAATTGGATGAAGTTCCTAAAAAATTGGATGAAGTTCCTAAAAAATTATAGAATCCTAAGCCTAAAAATTATTTTAACTTCTAAAAATTATTTTAACTTCTAAAAATTATTTTAACTTCTAAATCCTAGCAAATATCCTCTAAGGAATTGAATTCCCATTGCAGGATCAACACCTTTTGGACATACTTGACTACATGAGCCAGCAAAATGACATCTCCAAATTCCATGAGATTCATCAATTATGTTTAATCTAGAATCTTTTCCTTTATCTCGGCTATCAGCAACATATCGATATGCTTGTGCTAATGCCTGAGGCCCAACAAAAGAAGAATCAGTAGCCATGGTAGGGCATGCAGAATTACACAATCCACATTTGATACAATTAGCAAATTGGATGTATTGTTCTACTTCTTGAGGCGATTGTAAAAATTCTCGTTCATCCGATTCTAGTTCACTGTCATCACGAATTAGGTAAGGTTGGATTTTTTGATGTTTCTCAAATAATTTTTCAAATCCAACTGTTAAATCACGAATTACTGGAAAATTATTCATAGGTTCAACTGTAACAACATCAGAATCTAATTCACTAATTTTTGTAAAACATGCAAGTTTTGGTTTTCCATTAATCATCATACCACATGAACCACATGTAGCTTGTCTACAAGAATAACGAACAGCAACAGAATGATCAAAATGTTTTTTGACATCAAGAATTGCTTCCAATACAGTAGTCCATTTTTGATAAGGAACAGTAAATTCCATAAATTTACTTGATTCATCTGATTTTGGATTAAATTTTGAAATTCTTAAAACAATAGATTTTGGTGAAGATAACGGTGTTGATGCTTGTTCATCTGCAATACTAGATACTTGAGCCATTCTATGTCATCCCCATATTTGTCATAATAATAGTTCTTGAACCATATCCAATTAATACAATCATTCCCACCATACTACCATATGAAACGGCTTTCTCATATACTCTGCCTTGTTTTAATTCTAATAAGATAACTCTTAATCCATTAAATCCATGTACTGCAAGTAAAATCAAAATTAATTCAAGCATGATAACATATGGAACCGATTGATAATTAGCTAAAACGTTTTCATATGATAAAGAATCGGCAAATCCGGTTGTTAAACGCATCAAAATATGAACTGCGACTAAACCAACTGATGCTAAAGCAGTTCCATAGTGTATTTTCATTATTGTACTTTCTTTCATATCATTCACCAAACATTACTGCCATTCCATACATCATTGCAACTGCTGCAAGAACAATGGATGAGTAGATTCCTATTTTATGTCTATAATTTTGAGATGCTGGTTGATATGGATAATCAGGTCTAGCAGGTGCACCTACACCAACACCACCATGTCCCAACATAATTCTAATTCCGTTTCCAGTATGAAAAACACACATTCCAATCACAAGTGCTAAAAAGATATGCCCTTCAGTAGTTTGAGTCATTGCTAGAAAGTCATCCCAACCCATTCGACCCCGTAAAATATTACTTGTTTCATAAACATGTGCAATAAAGTAACCTAGTAATCCTAATCCAGTTAAACGCATCAACAAATATGCAATACGTTCAATTCCATAGCGGCCAGGATTAGCCATTCCTTTGATGCCTTCACGATGTTCATCTTCAGTCATCTAATATTTCCTCTCTACTGGTTGGTATTTAGTAATTGTTACAGGATGTGTTTTCATGATTGGTTCATTTGGATCATAATACGCTAGCGTATGATGTAAGAAATTAGCATCATCACGTTTAGGATAATCAGTTCTTGCATGTGCACCACGAGATTCTTTTCGATTAATTGCACCAACTAAAATTACCTCTGCAACTCTAAACATAGAATCAAGTTCCATAACATTTGCGAAATTAGTATTGTATTCTTTTGCTTTGTCATCAACGTGTTTCCAAGCTTGTTTTTTTAATTCTCTAACTTTCTTTAAACCGTCAACAAGATCAGTTTCATTTCTGTAAACATATGCCTTATTGTTTAGAGTGTCAGTAAGTTCTTGTCTAATCTCATAGGGATTAACATCTCCATTTCCTCTAAATATTCCATCGAATATTCTTTTCTCTTCTAAGGCAACTAAATGATGTGGCCACGGATTTGATGTTGTCTTATTTTTAATATAATCAATTGCTAATTCGCCGGTAATTTTACCCCAAACAATACATTCTGAAGTTGAATTTGCACCTAAACGATTTGAACCATGGACACTGTTACATGCAGCCTCTCCTGCAGCCCATACACCTTGAATTTCAGTGGCGCCATCAATATCAGTATGTAATCCACCCATCATGTAATGGCAAACAGGTCTAATGTCAAGCAAGTCTTTAGCAGGATCGATTCCAGAAAATTTGATAGAAATTTCTCTAATTCCACCTAATTTTTCTTTAATTTTCTCATCACCAAGATGTCTAATGTCAAGTTTCATACAATCAACACCAGTCTCATGTTTGAAACCATTACCTTGTTCAATTTCAGTCATAATAGATCTTGAAACAATATCACGCGGAGCTAATTCCATTTTTCCAGCAGCATAAGTTTTCATAAATCGCTCTCCCTTGTTGTTAAGCAAATAACCGCCTTCGCCTCTTGCACCTTCAGTGATCAATATTCCGGAAGGTAAAATTCCAGTAGGATGAAATTGTACAAACTCCATATCCTTTAGTGCCATGCCAGCACGGAATCCCATATCCAAACCATCAGGAGTTGAAGAAAGAGCATAAGTTGAAAAACTATACAGTCTTCCAGCTCCACCAGTTGCAATGATCAGGGCTTTTCCTTTAATTGTATAAAATGTACCAGAAGATAATTCGATAGCGGTAACTCCCATGAATGTTTTTCCATCATGAATAATTGATGTTACAAACCATTCGTTAAGATATTCAATATTATCAAATTTTTGACATGTATCATACAAAGTTTGCATTTCAAAGAAACCAACTTTATCTGATGCATATGTAGCCCTTGGAAAACTGTAACCACCAAAATTTCGTTGATCAATTCTACCATCATCTCGTCTAGACCAAGGCATTCCCCAATGATCCAGCTGATGAATTTCTTGTGGCATCTCAACACATAATCTTTCAGCTACATCTTGATCTGCAAGAAAGTCGCTGCCTTTCACAGTATCATAAACATGAGATTCAATTGTATCCCCCTCATCTTCAAAAAGTACTGCAGCAGTTCCACCTTCTGCAGAAACAGAATGAGAACGCATAACTTGTACTTTAGAAACAACTGCAATTTTTAGATGTGGACCTTTTTTTGCAGCTGCTATTGCAGCTCGTAATCCAGCAAGTCCTGAACCACAAATAATTAGATCATATTCTAGAGAGTTAACCATTTTTAAGACAAATATACTATTTTTTGGGTTAAATATGAAGTATATCAGTCATATTAACAAATATTAAAATATATCACTAGCGATATTACTAGTGATGATTTCTGAATGGTTTCAAAGAGTAGGAAGTTCAATTCCAAGAGGATTTTCACGATATTTTGTTTTGGAATTATTAAAAGAAAAAACATACACTGGAAAGGAAATCATTGATTATGCAGTAGAGCAAAGTAATGGAATTTGGAAACCATCACCGGGATTAATTTATCCATTATTAGGTCGACTCTTAGATGAAAATTTAATTCAAGAAACAAAAAATGGAAAATATCAATTAACAAAAGAAGGTGAAGAGACAGCAAAAGATGTTGATAAAATAAACGATATTATTAAAAATCAGTTAGAAGTTCTTTTCAGATTAGGAAATGTCGGAAGATTTGTTGCATTAGACATACTTGAAAAAATTTCTTCAATGGGATCAATTCTAAGTTCGAACATAACAAATATGACAGATGAAGAAACGCAAAAATATAAAGAATTTCTTCAAAGTGAATTAGATAAAATGAATGGAAAAAAAGTAGTAAAAAAAATTAAAATAGAATAATTAGGAATTAAATAAAAATAATTAAAACTACAAAGTGAATTTAAAAATTATACAATAGATGAAATAGAATTATTATGAATTCATATCATCACTAGACCCATAAAATATAATGTAAAATTTAGTTCGATATTTTTATTATTATTGTAAATTCCAGGGTAATACTCACCATAATATCAAACCATAATTTATGGGATAAGGGAATAAAGTGAAAATAGAGTCATTGAAATACAAATAATCAAATCAAGCCTACTAATTAATTTCTGTTCTCTTAATGCTTTTGTTAAATTATTAACTTTGGTCTAATTTTAAATCACATATAATTTAAAGAAAATAAAAAATTTCAAGTAAAGTCAACTTGTATTTTTCTTTACTTCAATTTCTATTGTTGAAACATTTCGTTTTCTACCATCTTCGGATTCCAATAATTCTGAATCAATTTTGATATTTCCAATAGAATATCCAGTATTTTCAGTTTTCCGTGCAACAATTTGAGCTACATCCACAGCACGGCCAATACTAAGTCCCCGAGCTTTGATGTTAACTGACGGTACATTTGCTAATTGAATTAGCGTTGATGTCACATATGCCATCAATGGTTTCTTACCAATAAATATAGTATCTCTAGTTTCAGTTGACATAATTAGTTTAATACCTAACGACAATTTAAAGTTAAAATGAATTTTTTATAATATTTATAAAAAATTTAAGGATTATTAAGTTCAAAATAGAATTTAATATCATCTTGGAAAATATTATAAAAATATTAGAATTAGGAAAATCTGAAGAAAAAATTAAAATCTTAGAAACATTGCATGATACTAATGAATTAAAAATACTAGAACAGATAATTTTAAGATTAAATGATGATAGTATTCAAGTTAGAGGAGAGGCATTTAGTTCAATTTTATTAAACCAAAATCAAATTTCAAAAATTTTAATTAATAATCTTAATTCTTCAAATAAAAATATCAGGGGTTTTACATCACTAGCATTAGCTAATCGAAATGAAAAAAGTGCAATTCCAGAAATAATAAAACTTGTAGAAGATAAACACGGAATGGTTAGATCATGTGCAATTGGAGCATTGGGATATCTAAAGGCTAAAAAAATTACAAATATTATTTTAAAATTACTTTCAGATTCTAATTTAGAGGTACAAAAAAGTGCATTACAAGCAGCAATTCAAACAGACATAATTGTTTCAACAGATAGAATTAAAGAAATTGAAAAAATAGATGATTTACAAATTAAAAAATTATTGTTAAAATTAAAAAAATAAGTGGACCGGAAGGGATTTGAACCCTTGATCCGATGCATGCCATGCACCTATCCTACCAGACTAGACGACCGGCCCAATAATCAGAATACTGATTGAATAATATTTCTTAAATTGGTTATTAACGTTTAGCGATTTTATTAAATGCAAAGTAATGAAATTATCACAATATATTTAAGCTTCAATATTCTGATTCAATTGTTATGGTAGTAGACAACAAAGCAACTGTCACATATGTTCAATTAATAAAAGAAGATCTTCTAATAATGAGAATTGTTCCAAATGAGGGTCCAGTTCCAGATTTTCAAGCAGGTCAATTTCTCACATTAGGTTTACCAAATCCAGAAAACGAAGGTAAAATTGTCAGAAGAGCATATTCAATTGCATCACATCCAGAAAATAAAGAGTATATTGAATTTGTAATTAGATGGGTTAGAAAACCACTTCCAGGAAGATTAACTACACAATTATTTAATGTAAAAGAAGGAGACGAGATATCATACTTGAAACCTACAGGTAGAGCATTAGGAATTAGTGAAGAACTACCAAACGGTGAAAAAGATACTCGAAGAATAATTTGTATCGGTGGCGGAACAGGGTTAGCACCATTTGTAAGTTTTGCACAGCATTTCCATGATACCCATGATAAAAGAGAAATTATTGTTTTGCATGGTGCAAGTTACGTTGATGAATTAAGTTACAAAGATTTGCTAACAGGTCTTGAAGATGAAAGTGAAAAAGTAGGAAGAGACAAATGGAATTTCAGATATAGGGCAGCAATAAGTAGACCACAAGAATGGTTTAACAGAAGTTGGGCAGGTCAAGTCGGTAGAGTTGAAACATTTCTAAGACCTAGAGATGGCGGTAAATCTCCACTTGAGGAATTAATTGGAGATAAAATTACCGTAGATAATACAATATTCTATGTTTGTGGATGGCAAGGAACTATTGATGGTGTTATGGACTTTTTAAAACCTAAAGGATTCATGACTGAAAATGCCAAACGTGAAGATGGAAGCTTTGAAGTCAAATACGAGTCATACGGATAGATTTAGTAAAAAATTAATCATTGAAATATGAGAATTATTTAGAAATCATAATTGACTACAGCTCTATACCTTGCACATCTAAATCCAGTAACGAATGCTCATGTAGAGATCATTAAGGAATTGAAAAAAGACGCAGATATTGTAAAAGTAATGCCTGTAATTTTTAGGTACGATGATAGAGAAGTAAACAGTAAAAGTTTTCCATTTAATTTTGAGATTAGGAAAAAAATGCTTGAATCAATTTTTGGAGATTCAATTAAAATAACTGATGATTATGCATTTGTAGCTCCATTTAAAAAATATCTTCCGCCATTGATAAGAAGAAAATCATGGAAATTAAGAAAACAAATTCTTGACGGAGTTAAAGGGGATTATTTTTCATATACCGGAGATAAGGCAGAAGGATATATGTTGAAAATGTATAGATTAAAACCAAAAATTGGTGAAAGAAAATCTTTGTCTGCAGCATCAGTTAAAGAAAAATTATATGATGCAGCAATAGAAAAAAATTCTAATTGGAAGGAAGACGTTCCAAAAGAAATAGTCAAAATTATTGAAGAGGAATGGAAAACTGTAGAAAAATATTCATCTAGTGAAGATATGACTACTCGAGTTGTAGGAATGAAATTTCCTAAAGAAGGTTGGTCAAAAAAAAATAAAAGTTGTTAGTATTGAATCGGTAAATTAATTGAAAATAGATTAATAGAGATTGTCTAAAACTTTTGTATGAAACTTCCTTTATCAAAATATGTATGGTTTGATGGAAAATATGTTCTTACAGAGAAAGCTCAAGTGCCAATAACTACTCATGCTCTTCATTATGGAACGTCAATTTTTGAAGGAATAAGGGCATATTGGAATGGAAAGAATCTTCACGTATTTAGATTAGAAGAACATGTAAAACGATTTAGAAAATCAGGTCAATTTTATAATATTTCATTAAATTTTACAGATGAACAAATTAGTAATGCAATTATTGGTATTTGCAAAAAAAATAAAATAAAAAAATCATGTTACATTAGGCCATTTTATTTTGTAGGGGATTATGGAATTAGTCTTCACGTAACAGAAAAAGCACCAACCAATGTTGCAATTTTTACATTTCCATTTGGAGATTTATTTGATAAAAACGGAATTACTGCAGCAATAGTATCTTGGAGGAAATTCTCAGATAATTCTACACCTACACAAGCAAAAATGGGCGGAAATTATCTAAATTCAATTATTGCGACACAAGAAGCAAAAAGAAATGGGGTAGATGAAGCGATTCTACTTGATCAGAATGGAAATGTAAGTGAAGCCCCAGGAGAAAACATATTCATTGTAAAAGATGGTCAATTAATTACACCGTCACTATCATCTTCAGCATTAGAAGGAATAACTAGAGATGCAATTATCAGAATTGGAAAAGATTTGGACATAGATGTAATCGAGAGAGACTTCAAAAGAAGTGAGTTAGTCATAGCAGAGGAAATTTTTCTAACAGGTACTGCTGCTGAAATTACACCAGTAATTTCAATGGATTCTAAAAAAATAGGTACCGGTAAACCAGGAGATATTACAAAAAAAATGATGCAAGAGTATTCAGACATCATAATGAATAAAAATATAGATTATTCTCATTGGTTAACGAAGGTCTACTAGATGAAAATTGTTCAAATTGGAGTTGGCGGATGGGGGGGGAACCATGCTAGAATTCTATCAGAATTAGGCGTACTTACAGCAATATGCGATACTAATTATAAAATAAGTAAAGAGTATGGAGAGAAATATTCCATAAATCATTATGGATCATTAGATGAATTATTAAATTCTGAAGAATTTGATGGTGCAATTGTAGTAACACCTACATCAACACATACAGAAATTGCAATGAAATTGGTGAAAGCTAGAAAACATGTGTTTGTAGAAAAACCAATGACATACAAATCGGAAGATGGTGAAAAACTTGCTAGACTTGCAGAAAAAAATAAAGTGATTCTTACTTGCGGATATATTGAAAGATTCAATCCAGCAGTAGATGCAGTAAAAAAAGTAGTGAATGAAAAAAAATTTGGAGATTTAGTAATGCTTGAATTTCATAGAGAGAACAGAATACCACTACATATCAAAGATGTTGGAATTATCCACGATACTTCAGTTCATGATATCGATACTGCAAATTGGTTGTTTAATGATATGCCCCAAGTAATTTTTGCACGTGCAGGAAAAATTAAACATGAGTATGAAGATTTTGCAAATATTATGTTAGGGTATAAAAATAACAAAGTGGCAATTATTTCATCAAATTGGATCACACCAAAAAAAATTAGAAAATTTACTGCAGTATGTACAGAAGCAATTATTTCATCGGATTTTCTCACTCAAGAAATCATAATTGAAAAAGAAGAGGAATCCCAAACTATCAAAAATGAAAAACAAGAACCATTAAGATTAGAAATTCAAAATTTCTTAGATTCCATTATGGATAAAACTAAACAAGTTGTTAAATCGCAAGAAGCAGTAAATGTTACAAAAATTGCCGAAGCGGCACTTTTATCTAGTCAAAAAGGAACCCCAATTTATCTGGATTTAAAATGAATAAAACAATGATGGAGATACTAGCATGTCCAATAGACAAGAATTATCCCTTAGAATTATTTGAAATTAAGGAAAAAGATGGCGTGATAATTGAGGGTGCAATATTTTGTTCAAAATGTTCTAGATTTTATCCAATTATGGAGGAAATTCCAATAATGCTTCCAGATGAATTAAGAGACAAAAAACATGAAATTGAATTTTTAAAAAATAATAAAGATAAATTGCCTGAAAAAATTATTACGGACGCAAATCCATGGCATTTGTAAGGTAATGGTTACAAATTTTATTTCTGAAAAAGCAATAATTGGAAAAAATGTCCAAATCTGGCATTTTACATATGTAGGAGATAATGTAAAAATTGGAGATAATGTAAAAATTGGATCCCATGCACATATTGATTATGATGTAAAAATTGGAGATAATACAAAAATTGAAGGACAAGCATACATTCCACCATTATCTAGAATTGGAAAAAATGTGTTCATCGGTCCAGCGGCTGTTTTAACAAATGATCCATTTCCAATGTGTGATAAAATGGCAGGAATTACAGTTGAAGATAATGCAATAATTGGCGCACGTGCAGTGATTAAAGCAGGGGTTACAATTGGGAAAAATAGCGTGGTTGCAATGGGTGCAATTGTAACAAGAGATGTTGATGAAAATATGGTTGTTGCAGGGTCACCAGCTTTTCTAAGATATAGTAGAGAAGAATATGATAAAAAAAGAAAAAAATGGATAGAGAGTTAAAATTTTAATTCTTTTTTAAAAATCCAATTTTTTAATGTAGATAAAATTAAAATCCAAATTACAACTAAAATGATTGCAACACTTCCCTGAATCACAGAACCAAAAAATGAGTTAAATTCGCCATATTGACTAATTGAGATAGGTCCCAAAACAAGGGTAACAATTGCACCACCAATAATTATCAAAATCCACATTCCAAACAAAAAACCATAGAGAGTATATTTCAAACAAAAATACCCATAAAAAATGCAGTAATGATTCCCAATATTCCTGAAAATATTGCCAGTTTAAAAATTTCTAATCCAACTTGTTTTTCAGATAATGGTCCATTGGTAAGAATTAATCTCACTAAAGTTACAGGTGCAGTCTGATCTTTAGTTGCCTTAAGTTTAAAATCATCAGTGTGCTCTACAGGTTTTCCTTTGATTTGTCTATGTTCAACTATTCGTTTAACACTGGATAGGAACAAAAATGAGTTAATTATAGCAGGCAGTAGTATAATTGCTGCAATAATTTCTACGCCTCCAACAATTGCAATTACACCATACATGGCACCAAATGCTAATGCACCTGAATCTCCAGGAAAAATCTTACTGGGTATCTTGTGATATTTGTAAAATGCCAATGAAACAAATCCCAAAGGTAAACTAATAACTGCAATTTCATAGTTTTGTAAAATAAACAAACAAATTGATAGTGTAAAACTTGCAATAACCATAAAACCACTAGCAACACCATTTAAAACATCAATAGAATTAATGGTATTTCCAGTTATAGGAATCATAAAAATTATTAATCCAAAATAAAGTAATGGGATTTGAACATCTCCAAATAGTGGAAAAGTAAGATCTGAGTCATAAGCACCAATAAAAATAATTGGAAGTGCTGCAATTGCAAGCATTACGGGTTTAAACCAACCACCCATAGTTTTTCTATCATCAACATATCCAATGAAAAATGCGAGTGTAGTTGTAATTATTATTGCAAGGATTTCATTTAGTTGTAAAAAGATATAGAAAATAAGTTCTGAAATAATAATTCCCAGTATTATAGATAATCCACCAGGTCTTGCAATCATTACATTTCCTTTTTTATTTACATCTTTTACTACAAAATTTTTTTTTTCTAAAATTTTGATTAGTAGAGGAGTGATAAAAAATACAATAAAAAATGCAAGTAAACAAGAAATTATTGTAGGAATAATTAATTCAATCAATATCTAACTTTCTTTAATTCAGCTTTTATGTTATTTGCAACGGTTGAACCAATTTTATCAATTTCACCTAATTTATGAGTAGGAATTTTTTGTAAATCATCTAGATTTTTTATATTATGTTTAAACAATACACGTGCCCTAACTCTTCCAATTCCTTTTACACGTACCAAATCTAACAATTCCTCTCGAATCCCATAAACTACTCTTTTTCTTAAATCATTGAATTCCTCAAGTAAATCAGGTCTTTCAATATGCTTAGAAATCTCTCTTAAACAGTAAGATAGCCAATTTGCGTTTTCTACCATTCTGTGCATATCTCCAGCCTCAATTCCAAGAGTATCAGATAGAGATAGTTCAGTAGATTCAGTAATCCACATTTGTAAAGCCAAAAGACTTCGAGAGCAATCATATTCTGAAATGGGTTCAATTAATTCGGAAGAATGATTTTCAATCATGAGGCTAGTTGATTCATAGTCTTTATTTCGAAGTGAAAACTTAGGAAAAAATTCTTCGCAATTTATCATTAAATGTAAAAATCCAAAAGTATGTTTTCGTTGGTTGGATACATTGTCTATGGCATCTCTAAAATATGTTGCAGTAAGTGGATCAATGTAAAGCATTGATGTCTTTTTTCCAAATGCAGTTCCAGCATATCTATCACCTTTTTTAATTATTAATTGATGGGAAGAAAGAAAACGTAAAGAAATGTTGATTGCAAAACTTAGTGTAGCTTTTGAAGATTGTAATCCACCCAATGTTTGTAAAAAGAATTCAAGAAGTTCTTCTTTTTTTATTCCAGGATTTATAACAATTACACTTAGAATATGTGTTCTAAGAGATTTATCCTCAGTAATTTTTGAAACTATAGGTTCTGGTTCACCATGAATATAATATTCAGTTAAATCTTCAGTGTTACCATTTCCCACAATAATAGATTCACCATAATCATCGTATTGTGGTCTTCCAGCTCTACCGCAAAGTTGTTTATATTCTAAAATACTGATTGGTCTATTTGCACCAATTTTTGCATTGTATCTATTGATATTTGAAATTACAACTCTTCTTGCTGGAAGATTTACACCAGCTGCTAATGTCGGGGTTGAGGATAATAGTTTAATTGTACCTTTACGAAATTCTTTTTCTACAATTTCTCTGCATTTTTGATTTAATCCAGCATGATGAAATGCAACTCCTTTTTTTACAAGAATCGCCAAAGTTTTTACAATTTCGGTATGTTCATTTTCTGCAAGGATTTGTTTTGATGTTTTTTCTAATGCAGTTAATTCCTTTTTTTGTAAAAATTGTGAAATAATATCAGATGCTTTTGTCGCAAGTGATTTTGAACTCACCCTAGTTGCTGCAAAAACTAGAGATTGACCACCATCCTGAACACATTGTACGCCTAAATCGATAGGAATTCCGCGTAAACTAGGCTTAATCTGAAATGTTTTACCATCACTCATGGTAACTTGTCCTCCATCACATACTCCTTCAGATAATGGAACAGGTCTCCAGTCATTTTTTACCAATTTGCAATCAAGCCATTTTGCAATTTCATCAGAATTAGTTATAGTAGCACTAAGACCAACAATTTGAGGTTTTGTATCTAATAATTTTAAATGAGTTAAAATCATTTCAAGTGTTGGTCCTCTACTTTCATCTCCAATCAGATGAACTTCATCAGATATAACCAGACCAATTTCTTCAACCCATTCAGCACCATGTCTAATTATAGAATCCATTTTTTCATTTGTTAAAATCAATACATTACTATTTTCTAAATTTTTTTCAATATGTTCAAAATCTCCAGTAGAAATACCAATTTTAATTTTTTTGCCAATTGAAATTTTTTCTAATTTTTTAAACTCTGTAAATTTTTCAGCAGCTAACGCACGTAATGGACTGAGATAAACTACCTTGCCATTATTTTTTGAAATATAACTAAGCATTGCAAGCATTGCAATCAAAGTTTTTCCACTAGCAGTAGGTGCAGAAACTAGAATACTTTTTCCATCCAATAATCCAAACTTAACACTATCAGATTGTGGCGGATATAATTTTTCATATCCTTGTGATTGTAAAAAATGAATTGCAGAGTCTGGAAGTGCTAACGTATCTATTTTCATACTCGATTATAATGACCAGGTTTTGATTCATAAATAGATGCTTCTCTAAGCATTCGTCTAATGTAATTTCTTGCTTCCTCTTCACTAAATTTTTCACTTTTTTCAAGTTCTTCCACAAATGCTCTTTCCTCAACGGGGACTTTATTGTCACCTTCAAGACTTTTTAGTATGTCCATGAATAATTGCATTTTTGAAACCTCACTTCTAGGTCTTCCTTGTAAAACACCAAGATCCACTTTACCAGTATTCACATCAACACCAGCATCTTGAAGCATGCTTTGAATTAGGAATATTGCACGATCAGCATCTTCCTCTTCAACCTTATCTTTCATGAGTAATCTAGCCCTGGCTGTTGAAAGTCGAATAATTCCTTCTAATTGTCTAGGAGTTACAGTGATCATTTCTTCAGATTCTACATTTCTCATCTGTAAATAATAATCAAGAATTTTTGCTTCAGCTTCTTTTGTTAATTCAGGGGTACCACGTTTTGCATATGAAAGATATTTAGTTAACAAATCAACTTCAATTACAGATTTTTTATCAGTTCCAGAGCTAGTATTTCTTCGAATGATATGTGTTGCAATTTGTGTGTCTTTTTCTTTACTAGGAATATCCCTAACAACAAAAATTAAATCAAATCTTGTCAATAACGGAATAGGTAAATTTACATTCTCTGTAATGTTTTTGAATGGATCATATTTTCCATACATAGGGTTTGCTGCAGCTAAAATTGATGTTCTAGCATTTAGTGTGGCTACAATTCCACCTTTTGCAATACTTGCAGATTGTTGCTCCATAACTTCGTGTAATGCACTTCTATCTTCAGGTTTCATTTTATCAAATTCATCTATACTAACTAGACCTTGATCACCAAGTACAACTGCTCCTGCTTCCAACATCATAATTCCAGATTTATCACGAACTACAGCAGCTGTAAGTCCTGCAGCTGTTGAACCTCTACCAGAAGTATACAAACCTCGTGGTGCAATTCTTGCACAAAATTTTAACATTTCACTTTTTGCAGTACCAGGATCTCCAACTAAAAATACATTAATGTCTCCTCTAATCTTACTGCCATCGCCCAAAAGTCTCTGATTAGAACCAACAATAAGTAAGAGGATAGCTTCTTTGATTAATGCCTGACCTTGGATGTGTGGAGCAAATGAATCTATCAATCTTTGATAAACATCAGAACTTTGACCAAGAGATTTAATTCGTCTTTCATCTTCTGGTGAAATTTCTTCCCTACCAATTTTTCTATCAGTTTTAGAACCACGACCACTCAAAAATTCTATATTGTTACCTTCAATTCTCAATCGATAGAGCCCACTATGGCCTCTTTGAACACCTGCAACAGACTCTTGCTCTACTCTAACTACGCCTGTAAGAATAATTCTGTCTCCAGGTCTTGAATTGTCAACTAAATCCTGCCTAATTGTGACATCGACATAATGAGGTAATTGTCCAGGAGGTAAATCTTCAGGAAGTTCTTGTAATCTAAGAATTTGAAAATCAATAAATTTACTTGCTTCAGGTTTTAATTCAAAATCTCGTTGTTTGCAACTTGGGTTATCACAAATTACAGGTATTTTTGCATCCATTCCTTTTAGTTGAATTATTTTTGTAATGTGCTCATCAGGACAAGTAAAAATTAATTCTTTTGCAAGGGGTTTTACTTCTGATGCTCTAACAACCATTCCGGAAACACTGGTGATATTTCCAATTGTTTCAGCATTGATTTGTCTTAAGCTTCTCTCTAATGGAAAATTAGCTATCCTTACACGAACTTCTTCCTTAATTTTTTCGGCATAGCCTGGAAATCTTGTTTGTAATGCTTCTTTAATTGCTCTTCCAAAAGCATCAAAAATTCTATCAGGATTCTCAGAAAATATAATTTCTATTTCAGGTTCAGTAACAAGATCATTATAATCAACCACAATGTATTTTGCAATTTTTGGCATCATTGAATCAATTGCATCTACATATCTGTAATTTCCTTGTTTATCCTTGAATCTAGTTAAAAATTGTTTTACTTTATCTGATAATGCAGAATCAGTAAATGTACTAGTTTGAGTATTACTCATTTCTACTTCCCCTTACTTGGTTTTCAAATTCCTTACTATTATCATAGATAGTTTTATAGAAAATATTTTCTTCAACTGTTAGTTGTTTATAAATATCAGAATTTAGTTTAATAGAATCTGCAAGTTTTACAATTTTACCTCTTCTCATTCTAAATAATTCTAACAGTATACTTTCAACTTGATCAAATTCATTACGATCAAATTCTTTTATTGATTCTTTTAATTTGATATAAAAATGAGGTTCTAATGTAGATAATTGGTATTCTCCAACCATTTTTTCTTTAGATAATGCTTGTTTTAATTGAGTAATCATATCAGGTGAATCAAGTGTACCTACACCACTATCATTCAAGATTTTTCCAATCCATTGAGGCATGTTATTTGTATCACCCTGAATACCTTCAATTTTGATACCGGCAATATTGTACTTAAAATCCTGATTAACTGTAAGTTTAGCATCCTTTAGCCTATATCCTATAGTATGCACTTTTTCTATTTTTTTAATTTCCATATGAGATCACTTATCAATTTTAGATCCTCAAGTATCGGATCGATCAATTCTGTTAACAATTTAGTGAGATCATTTGATCCTAATTAATCACAGCCTGACTACAGTGTACGTTAGAATAGGTTTTGATTTTAAGATATAGTATAGGATAATAACCAATTCGGATTTATTAGTGGGATTAGAGTTTCGATATTCATATGTCTGCAACAGGAATGTGGGTAGAAAAATATCGACCTAAAGAAATTTCAGATATTATAGGTCAAACTGAAATTATTGGGAGTTTAAAGGCATTAATCAAAGATCCAACAGATATGCCTCATTTGATGTTTTCAGGTTCTGCAGGAGTAGGTAAAACAACTACGGCATTATGCATTACAAGACAAATTCTAGGGGACAATATTGAAGGAAATCTTCTAGAGCTAAATGCTTCTGATGAAAGAGGCATAGGTATGGTTAGAGAAAAGGTAAAAAAGTTTTCAGCTTTTGCAGGATTATCAGATGCACCATTTAAAATTATTATTTTAGATGAAGCAGATGAGATGACTTCAGATGCTCAAACAGCACTGAGAAGAATTATAGAGGATACTGCTAAAATTTGTAGATTTATTTTAATTGCAAATAATGTTTCAAAAATTATTGATCCAATTCAAAGCAGATGTGCTACATTCAAATTTACAATAGTGTCAGAAGATGACATCATAGGTAGATTAGAAGTAATTTCTAAAAAAGAAAAAGTGAAGACAAATAAAAAAGGTCTAAAAGCAATTTATGATTATTCAGAAGGGGATTTAAGACATGCAATTAATTTAATGCAAGCAACTGCAAGTCTTGGTGAAATTACTGAAGAAACTGTAAAAGTCTCATCAGGTTTAACTAAAACAAGTGATGTGGACGAGGTTTTAAAAATTGCACTGTCAGGAGATGTTATAAAATCAAGAGAGAAAATGATTGAATTGATTAAAGTTTATGGAATGTCAGTGTCAGATTTTCTCAAATACATTAACTCAGCAGTCTTCAAATCTAAACATGAAAAATTATCAGATATTTTAGAAGTAATAGCAAAATATGATTATAGGATTTTAGTTGGAGCAAATTCTGAAATTCAATTATCTGCAATGCTTGCAGAACTTGCTAAAATAGAGAAATAAAACGCCGAGAGAGGGATTTGAACCCCCGCGTACTTGCGTACACAGGCTCTCAAGGCCCGCGCTCTACCGGACTAAGCGACCTCGGCAAAAAATGTTTGAAAATAGTGATTAAAATCTGTTGATAATGAAAAATAAAAAAAGAATAAATTCTTTAATCGTGTGCGTGAGGATTCACAGAAGTGGATTTCATCATAACGTATGTTCCAGCTGCCTTCTCGTGCCATTCTTGGTTAGCTGATTCGATAAGAATTGCTCCTTCAGGACAAATTTCTTGACATGCCATACAAACCGTACAATCGTGTTCTCGGATTGGTTGTGATTTGTCTGTATAATCTAGCCTTTCATCCATTTCGGTTAAACCAGTTCCTTCAAAAGTTGTATCCAGACAATCTGCTGCTGGAATATCTTGTTCAGTTCTGAACCATTGAAATGTTTGAACTGGACATACACTCATGCATGAACCAGCTGCTACACATGAATCCCAATCGACTGCAACGCTAGTACCATGAATTCCAAGAGGAACTTGTTCTTCTCCTCTTTCTTCATAAGCTGCCTTTACATCTTCGTTTGAGAATGCTGCACCATCAGTTCTTCCGTCACCCCAGATATAATGAAAATTTTCACCATCACCATGGCTTGTTTTTCCTTTAGGATCTCCTTGTTGACAAAAGTCTTCTGGTATTTGTAAGTCTGCCATTATGTTCCAAATTTTAAGAATGTTATTTAAAATTAATGAAAATTAGTCGAAACTAAATTAAAAAAAAATGAAGTAAATATGAAATGATTTAAACTTACAAAGATTTAGCTGCGCTCTCATGTTTTTCAACATTAGATTGATCAACTTTGATAGCTTGAGGTGGACACACAGATACGCATGCCATACACCAAATACAATCATGTTCTCTAATTGGATCTGCTTTATCAGTTAGATCTTTACGCTCATCTTTAACATCACTGCCAGTTCCTGCAAAGGTTTGACCAACAATATCTTTTGCTGCAATATCTTTCTCAGTTCTATACCATTGGAATACTTGCACAGGACATGCTTCAATGCATGCACCATCTGCAACACATGAATCCCAATCGACTGCAACCATTGTACCACTTACACCAAGAGGAACTTGTTCTTCACCCCTTGCAGCATATGCAGCTACAACGTCTGAATCTGCAAACACTTCAGCTTGTGAACCATCAGTGTTTGTTTTTTTACCTGGACCCCACATGATATGGAAGTTTCCATCATCTAGGTTAATTTTTCCCGTTGGAGTTAAACCTTCAGGGAAATTTTCTGCTATTGGCATGCTAAAATTTCTTGAAGTTATTATTTAAAGCTAGATGCAATTAGTTAAAACTAACAAATTAACTTGAACCTAACAGGCAAAAAGGATTTCCTTACGTTCATAACGCTGAATGATCAGTTATCTGGATATGGATATTATCAAATATGATGTGTATAGACAGCCAAATATCGGGGTTTACATCAATGTTAATGATACAATAGGATTAGTTCCGATGGGATTTGCAGAAACTAAAGCAAATAAACTAGCAGAATATTTGAATATAGAAATTTTTTACACAGCAATTGCCAATACTAGATTAATTGGAACATTGTCAGTAATGAACAATAAAGGAATTTTGTTACCATCAACTGCATATCAAGATGAATATGATTATTTAAAAAATGAAACAGATCTAGAAGTAGGAGTTTTAGATACTAAATTTAATGCACTGGGAAATGTAATTTGTGCCAATGATAAAGGGGCAATTGTTTCACCTGCATTATCAAAAGAAGATTGTAAAATAATATCAGATGTAATGGATGTAGAAGTACTTCAAAAAAAGATAGCAGGATCTCACTTATCAGGAGTTTCAGTTAAAGCAAACAACACAGGGGGCGTAATTCATCCAGAAGCAGAAGAAAAAGATATTGAAATTATTGCAGATTTGTTATCGGTAAATATTGAACAAACTTCAATAAATGGAGGTGTTCCATATGTTACATCAGGAATTTTAGCAAATAATCATTGTATCATAGTAGGTTCAATGACTAGCGGTTCTGAAATTATGAATTTAACTAGAGCATTTCTAAATTAAAAACAGATTTTGGATCATCAGTTAATTTTTCTAAAGAAATAGTTCCTTCAGTTCCAGTTTTCATATCTTTGAGTACGATATTTCCTTGTTCTAATTCTTGTGGTCCAACAATAATGGTAAATCTTGAAGTATTAGCAATATCCATTTGTTTTTTTAAATTTCTTCCTGCTAAATCAATATCAGTGGGTATTTTATTTAATCGAAGTAATGACGTAATAGAATGTGCAACTTTTTGCATATCATCATTAATGTATAGAACTGAAACTCTAGGTTGTTCAATTTTAGAAATAATGTTTTGTTCTTCCATAATT
>JAOMJV010000001.1 GCA_028351415.1 Candidatus Nitrosopumilus sp. | reverse complement strand
TTTCTTGGTGAAAAATATGATTATGGCACAAATGAATTAAAGAGAAGTTTTCCACAAGGAATATTTGGACAGGTATATTCTATTGAAACATTAGAAAAAACTTGGAATGATGCTCAACTCCCTTCAGAAAGAGAACATGTATCACCGTATATTGAAAAAAACCAGAATATATTTAAAATTTTAAATTTAGAATTTGGAAAAAATATTTCTAATTTAAGATTTACAATAGATAGAGAATCAGATTTAATATTTATAAAAGAAATTGTAAAAAAAATTAAAAAAATTCCAGTAAATTTAGAAGAATTAACAAGAATATGTAAAGAAGAACCACATTTAATTCAAATAAACAAAGAACATGTCATAGACGAAGGATATAAGAAATCAATTATGGATGACAAAGAATTTCTAAACAGTAATTAATTTACTTTAAAATTCAGATATTTTGTAATTGAATTAGAAAATTCTTTAGCTAATTTTTGATATGTATCTATATTTTTTTCAAAAAATTGATTTAAATTTTCTAAATTTATACTGGAAGATATTATAAAACCAGAATGATGGAATTTTTTAGAAATTTCACCAGATAAATTAAAAGCATCAAGTTCAAATGAAGCTGAATAAATTAATTTAAGAAATTTTTCTAATTCAATCATGTCAATTTTTTGATTTAGTGAATTTGATATTTTTTTAGATAATTCATCAAAATTTGTAATTCGTGTAACAAAAGATAAGTTGGAATAAATAGTATCTGCAAAAATAATTGAAGGTTTACCATAATATGATCCTTCTAATCCAGCAGTTCCTGAAATAGTAGAAACAGCTAAACATTTTTCAAATAAAATATTAGGTGGAACAGAAGGATGAATTAATTTAACATTGGACATTTTAAGTAATTTTTTATATTCAGAAATAGGTCTCCAATTTCTATTTATCATATTATAGTGTTCTTTAACATACAAGGTACAATCTATGGGTAAAGATTTAGCAATATTTTCAATTATAGATAATTGATTTGTATAAAATGGTGCATCTAATGATAAATTTCGTTCAGGTTCTACTTGTAATGTAAAAAAAATAAATTTTTCATCAATAATTTCTTTTGAAAAATGCTTATCTATGAATAATTTTCGAAAATATTTTTTAAAAATTGATTTAATAAAAAAAATCAGTACTTTAAAACGAGTAATGCCAATATGATCATATGTTTTATGAAAATCCTTTGTAATATCCGTTAATGCCCAATTTAGTCCAAGTTTTATTTTTGTTAGAAAACTTAGAGAGGTACCAGATGATATAATTTTAGTAGTCTGTCTATATCTTCCATTATTTTTTAAGAAATGATTAAAATCAAATTGTTTTGTTTCTTCAATATTTTCAGTCCACCATGATTCAATTTTATTTACATCTGAAGATATACATGTACGTGATCCTAATCTAGTAGGAATTATAGATAGAACTTTTATTCCTAAACTTTGACACATTAATGATAATAGATGATTTCTATGAAAATCAGTAACCTTGATTATTAGAAAATCAGGATTAATTTCAGATAATACATGCTCAAGAAATTTACATTCTTGTTCTAAAATTGATAAAATTTCATTTGAAGAAAAAACATGAAATGGGTTAAATTTTGAAAAAACTCTTTCAGAATAAGCTAAATTCCATAAATTGATATGAAATTTATCCTCAAAGTGTTTAAGATATTCCATATCAACTTCTGTAGGTTTAGAATCTACATGATCCCAAAAAAACCATTCTTTTTTAAAAGAAACTATTGATTGATTAATGAAATTATTTTTTAATTTATAATTTAAATCAAAAATTCCATAGAATTCATAATTTGAATTGAATTGCATATATTTAGCAACACCAAATTCAACTAAAGAAGCATCAATCCAAAATAAGATTTTATTTTTCAATAACTATTTAGCAAATAAAATACTATTAAACTAATTGAAAATTCTCAATAAAGAATAATTATAAAATAAAATCTTCCAGTTTTCAATTTTTGAAGAAAAATGTCTTTAATCAACCATTAAAGTTATTTGGCATTTTATAACAGATTAGATATGAAGTATTTTTCTATATATTTAAAAAATATTTTATTGGAGATTACACATATTGTCTGAAATTAGAGTAACATATTCAGGATTAATTTCATTCATCACATCCATCTCTACTCTTTTTACTGGTTTAGCTTTTATGTTAATAATTACGAGAACATTAACTCCTGAGGAATATGGTACATGGACAGTAATTTCAAGTTTAATTTTGTACGGTGTAATTTTAGCACCAGTAATTTCATTCTGGAATACAAGAGAGATTGCTAGAGGTATAGAGTCAACTAAAACTGCAATTATCGGAAGTATGATTTTATCAATATTAGGAGTAGTAGTTTATTTAATTACAATTTTTGTTTTAAGTTACCAAACAGAAATAAAATTAGAGATTCTACTATTTGGAATAGTATGGATACCTACTATTTTTGTCAATAGAGTACTAGTTTCAGTAAATTTAGGTTTTAAACCACATTTGATGAATTATGGACTAATTACTTTAGAAATTTCAAAAATATTATCTGCATTATTCTTTTTGCAAGTATTAGAAATTGGAATATACGGGGTCATTGTAAGTTATGCAATTTCTACATTGATAAGTAATGTGATTTTACTCTATTTTGTAAGGAAAAAATTAGTGCATAAAATTAAACGAGATTTATTTTTAAAATGGATAAAACTAAGTTGGGTACCAGGATATTTTGCGGGTTTTACCAATTTAGTTTTTAAAACAGATATCATAATTTTTGCTGTAATTATTAATTCTATGGAGAGTTTATCATATTTTGCTGCTGCTACATTGATTGCTGGAGTAGTTATTTCAGGTGGAACTATTGCCACAGGACTATATCCAAAACTCTTAGAAGGTAAACAAAAACAAGTTAGTGAAACATTAAGATTAGTATTTTATTTTTCCATTCCATTATTAATGACAGCAATTGTATTTTCTAAAGCAGGACTTTATACTCTAAATCCTACATATGCAATTGCAGTACCAATTGCAATTTTTATTACTTTTAGATTTTTCTTTCATACATTAACCAATATTTTTTCACAAATTATGATAGGAGATGATAAAGTGGACTTAAATGAAAAAGCATCATTTAGAGACTATACTAAAAGTAAATTATTTTTCATGCCAAATCTTCGTGTATTACAATTTTCAATTTATTTAATTACATTGATAATACTTTTTCAATTTGGAAAAGATATCTATTCAGAATTTGAATTAATAATATTTTGGAGTATCATTAGTGTAATTGTACAAATTCCTCTTACAATTTATTTATATTTTGTTATGAAACAACAGATAAAATTCGAATTAGATCGAAAAATTTTAATTTATTTAGTCATTGCACTAGGTGTTTTTGGTTTAACAAATTATCTTGTTGAAGAATATTTGATATTTACAGAAAATATATTTGAATTTTTACCCAATATGATTATCTATGTATTTTTTGCTATGATATTATACTTCAGTATAACATTATTAGTAGATAATAAAACAAGGAATATAGTAAAAGGAATAATCAAGGAATTAAAATAAAAATTAATTTTGACCTTGAATAATTTTTGCTTCTTCAGAGTTTAACAATATATCTCTAATCTCATCTATAGATAAAACATTACTCTCAAGCATTGAAGAATAATAAATTAATCCTTCATCATCTGCAGGTCTAAGTAGTATTTCTAAATATAATTCGTTAATTGAATGTTTGATATTTGGGGATACGTTTTCAAGAGCTTTAAATTTTTTTATTATTTCTAATTCTTGATATTCATCTGAGTCAATCAATGATTTTTTTATATCATCATATGTCATTTCCTCATCTTCAAGCATTGTAACATAATTTTTGAGGCCCCCATTATCTGCAGGTCTAAGTAAAATTTCACGGTATAACGAATCTATAATTTTTTCATTTTCAGAATGAAAGTATTTTGTGTCTCCATAAATTGCAAATTCAGTAATAACAGTATGTAGAGCATGTTCTAAATTAGATTTAGGTATAAATCCAATAGGAGACAAAACTCCTTTAAGATTAAAATCAACACTAGTATCTATTTTGAATCCTGGAAGAGTATATCCATCGGCTGATCCATCATCAATTTTTTCAAAAGTTTGAGTAATAATAGTACCTTTAGCATCACCATCGAGAATTTCAATAGTATGTTTTTTCATAGGTTCGAATGTATGAAGAGTAGTAAGATCAACTCTTATTATATTCTCAATAAATGTCATTTTTGCAAGTATTGTATTGTCTGTTTTATTCAGAATTTCTACATGTAAGATATTTTTTGGGAGAATTTTTGGATATTCATCCACACTAGTAAGTACATCATACATAATTTCTTGTGATATACTATTTACAATACTTTGAAAGTTAATTTTTTTTATTGGTTCAGTTGGAATAAGTATATCTATTTCTGGGCGTTCGTATAAGGAATCAAAATGAGAATATACAGATATTAAAGATGCACCAAGAATAATATAAAATATTATAATTATTTTATCAGATCTTTTCATATACTAATATAATTTTAATTGTATTTTTAAATCATCGATTAAGTTGATTAGAAAACTACTGTTGAATGTCACTTAGAACACCCATTTTTTCAAGTTCACTTGTAGAAAACTTTCTAGATTTACTAATTTTTTTACTTTTTTCAGAAATATATTTAGTGTTAGAAGCTATCCAAAAAAATGCTCTAATTATCGTTTTAATACTAGGTTTTGGAGCAATTGTATCTACATATTTTGTAGAAGTCATCAAAGTTTTGCCAGTAAATTGATAATCTAGTAGAATCTTTAATTCACGAAAACCAATGATGATGATAAATTTTAGCATTTTATAAAATCTATATTTTGTTTCAAAATTAGTAATTTTCATAGCTAATTGATTTTTAAACCCATGAAATGCAATTTCATTTTTGATAGCATTATGACTTTTCCCACCATAATGATACACAATAGATTTTGGATTAATTACAACTTTATAGCCATTAATCCAAGTTCTCCAACCTAAATCAACATCTTCAAAAGAAACAAAAAATTTTTCATCAAATCCACCTAAATCAGAAAATATTTTTTTCCTAATAATCATTGATGCACCTCTTGCACTAGAAATTTGTCTAACATTATCCACGGCTTTCGTTGAATTATAAACAACACCAATAGGATCAATGAAATCTCCACTAGAATCTATTTTTCCGTCAAGTTTTAACAGAAGACTTTGGCAAATAGCTACATTGGAAGAATTTGTAAAAACTGAAAGTAATTCTGTTATAAAATTTGTGGTAACAATTGTATCATTATTTAAAAATAAAACAAATTCACCTTTAGCAACTTTAACAGCAGTATTATTTGGTTCTGCAAATCCTTTATTTGAATCTAATTTGATTATGATTACAGATGGATAATTTGTTCTAACAAACTCTATACTTTTATCAATTGAATTATTATCAACTAAAATTACCTCAAAATTATCATAATTTACTTTAAACAAAGATTCTAAACATTTTTCTAATAATGGTTGTCCATTATAATTAACTATAATTACTGAAACTTTTGGAAAGTTCATGTATTTCAAATTTTTTTATAATATTAAAAGTATTTTTAAATTAATTTATCGATTTTGACGTATTTTATTCAAATAAAAAATAAGAATTCTATCAGAAGCCCATGAAGGCATAAATGAAAATAATTTCATGCCAAATTCCATTGTTTTTGTTTTAACAGATTTTGTTTTTTGGTATTTCTCTAATTTACTAATGTATTCATTTCTAGATGATTCATCAAGATTTTGTAATATTTCATTTTTAATTTTTGAAATATAGTCTAAAGTTTTTGTTATACTTTGATGTGAAAGTTGTTTATTATGAATTCGATATTTTATAAGTGATTTTTGAATTAGATGAAATTTAGTATTAAATAATAAAGCAGCATTAAGAAATAAATCATAATCAATTGCCACAGGATCATCAAGGTCTCTAATACTACATTTTTGAAGTAATGATGATGGAATTAATGTGGTATTGACATTAATTAATTGTCTATCTAATAATCTAACATTATATTCAAAATTAGATAAGTCATTATAGTTTGATTCTTCAAAACTACGTAATTGGTTATTTTTTTCATCAATTAATTCCCAATCAGAATAAATAATTGTATTATGTAATTTTTCTCCACTGTTAACTAATGTCTCTATAGTATTAGCAAACATTACATCGTCAGGTGAGAACCATTTGAACCATTTACCTTTCATTTTTTTAATTCCAACATTTAATGAAAAAGCTAGTCCCTGATTTTCTTGAGATATAATAGTAATTTTATCAGAAAATGATTTTAAAATTTGTAATGAGTTATCAGTTGAACCATCATTTATGCAAATGATCTCAATATTTGAATATGTTTGAGTAATTACAGATTCTATTGAATCTTTTAGAAACGGTGAAGCATTATACACGGGAATGATTACAGAAACCAATTCAGACATATCATTAATGATAAAATATCAAGAACAAAAATCTTCAGATCTTGCTTTTTATAAAATTTATAGAAGAAACAGGGGAGGGATCAATTCCAGATAAAACTGCACGATATATTGATGAATAGTCAAGGAGATAAGTTAACGTCATTAGTTTAGTCAGGATATTTCCTGATACTGAGTTAATCTCTTTGTATTGAATATTATTCTGACCAAAAAATTCTTTAATAATTTCAAATCTTTCTTTAGTTTTTGTATAATCGTCATATCCTCTCAATAAAATAGGTTGAATTGATGATGATTTTTCCCATGCAACTATTCCATTATGACATGCCTCAACTACATCTTCAATGATAGCATGAGTTTTTGCATTCTCTTGAATGGATGATTTGAATCTAGTTGCAGATGATTGTAAACCATAGGGATAATAAATTAGAGGAATTCCTGAAATAAAATTTGCTAAATTAAGTGCAAGATTTGAATCTGAAATATTTTGGGAATTTATTAAATTTCGAATTTTCGTTAATTCATTTATTGTTTCAATTACATGACTTTTTTCAATTGGTAAAATTGAATTTAATATATTCATTATAGACAAAGAAAATTTTAGAAAGGATGTTCTAGGTGAATGAATTAAATCAATTTTTTTAAAATTTATTTGATGTTTATTACAATATTCTTCCATTTTTCCACCTGAAGAAAATGCAATTATGTTACAATCAAGTTTTTTAGCTGAATCAAGTACTGTCAAAGTTTCTATTGTATTACCAGAAACACTTGTTGTAACTATCAAAGTGTTTTTATCAACAGTATTTGGTAAAAGATAACCTTTCACTAGTGATACATGAATATTAGTTTTTGATAAAATTGATGCAAATAAATCGCCTATTGCACCAGAACCTCCCATTCCAACAAAAACTATGTGATCAATATTTTTAAAATCTACTGACTCTAAATTAGATTCAAATGCCTCCTTTGCAATTTCAGGCCACCTATCATAAATTTTGTACATACCTTTACTATCAATCTTATTCATTTTTTCAATATCTAACAACAAGATTTTAGATATTCAAAAACAATATAACAATTTGTAAATTTACAAATCTTTAAACAAATTAGAATATGAATTTACATCTTTGCAAATATAGCTAGATTTTAATATAATTTTCAAAAATGTTGTGGCTAAATTCTAGATAGAAGAGTTTTGTAAAGTATTACAGCATCAGACTCATCTTTTGATCCAACAACTACAGCGGAACCACGTTTCATAAAATTAACAGAAAGATCATTTGTTCTCATAGATAATCCCAAATCACCTAAATTTTCAACTAAAAATCCTTTTTCTTTTGCAACTGCAGAAACGCTTACAGAATCAAGTTCAAAAGTATCAGTTGGAGTAATAGAGTATGTTCTCTTTCCTCTATTTCTCCCACATAATTCTTCTAAAATTAATTCTTGTTTTTCTACAACTTCTAATTTTCCAGTTCCACAAATAGGACATTCATCAGCTCTAAATGTTCTTGTACTGTTAAAATCTAAATTTTCTAAATCAATATGTAAAATTCTATTTGAAAGATTTGGTTTCTTTCCAGTGATTATTTTTACAGCTTCTGCAACTTCTATTCCACCCATGATAGAAAGAATTGATGGATGTACTCCTTCAATGCTACAAGTTGGCATTGTATCTTCATCAAGTTCTGGAAACATGCAATAATAACATGCACTTTCTTTTGGTAAAATTGTAAATGCTTGTCCTGATGTTCCAACTGCAGCACCTGTAACAAATGGAATTCCAAACTTAACACATGCTTTGTTTAATGCATATCTTGCATTAACTGAATCAAGTGCATCAATTACAACATCGCATCCTTCTACAACTTCAAGTGCAGTATAATCATTAACAGAAACAGTTAAAGCTTCAATGTTACATTCAGAATTTAATTTTTTTAATTTTTTTGCGGCTACCTCAACTTTTACTTGTCCAACATCATCTTCATCAAATAATGTTTGTCTATGCAAGTTAGATAGTTCAATTACATCCCTATCAATAATTCTTAATGTACCAACACCCATTGCAGTTAATCTTGTAATAATTGGGTGTCCCAATCCACCAGTTCCAACAACACAAACCTTGGAATTTTTTAATTTTAATTGTCCGTTGTATCCAATTTCTTCAAGCATTACTTGACGGGAATATCTATCAAGTTCTTTTGAGGATAAATCTTCAGAGCCTCCAGCAACTGCAGGTAAGATATAGACGTCATCACCATCTTTTAGAGGTGTTTCCATGCCACTGGAAAATTTGGCATTTTTACCATTAATGTAAATATTAATCAAAGAACGAGGCGTGTTATCAGCCTCTAAGACTCGACGCTTAAAGTCATCACCTAAAAGTTCAGATATTTTTACAAATGAATCCTGTAGAGAATTAGCAGAGATTTCAATTTTTTTCTCCCCACCGCCTGCATTTAGTACGGAAGGAATTGTAAATGTAATATTTGCCATATTATTAAACCGCCTCGGAGATTTCATTAATGTTTGGTTTGTATACAGTTGGTTGCGGCAATACTTGCATAATAGATTCGGTTGCTTTCAGACCGTTACCAGTAACATAGCATACAACTTTATCATTTTTATCAATCTTGCCTTGTTCAACCATTTTTTGCAATACAGAAATAGCTACACCCCCAGCAGGTTCTGTGAATATGCCCTCAGTTTTAGCCAAAAGAAGTATAGCATCTAAAATTTCTTTATTGTTACATTCTTCTGCAAATCCATTATACTGTTGTAATCTTTTCAAAACATATCTTCCATCTCCAGGATCACCTATTGCCAAACTCTTAGCAACTGTATCCGGATTTTCGACTGGAATTACTTGTTTAGAATTTTTCTTAAAAGCATCAACTATAGGTGCACATCCATGCGGTTGTGCTGCAACCATATGCATATTGGAGACATCATTTAACAATGAAACAGTTTGTAATTCTTCAAATCCCTTACAAATTGCATTAAGCATTGCGCCACTTCCAACAGGAACTATTAATTGATCAGGCACTTCCCAACCAAGCTGCTCTGCAACTTCATAAGAAAATGTTTTAGAGCCTTCAACGTAATGTGAACGTAGGTTAATGTTTACTATACCAATTCCCTTACTATCACCGATTTGTGCTGCAATTCTATTTGCATCATCATAAGTTCCATCAACTGCAATGTAATTTGCACCATAAGATAATGCTTGAGCAATTTTTGGCATCTCAATATTACTTGGTGCAAATACATGGCACGGTAGTCCGGCTTTAGCTGCATGTGCTGCAGTTGCAGATGCTAAATTACCAGTTGATGCACAACCAACTGCAGTTAATCCAAGTTCCTTTGCTTTTGAAATTGCAACCCCAGCGGGTCTATCTTTAAATGAGAATGTAGGGTTTACAGAATCATTTTTTATGTAAAGATTGTTTAGTCCTAATTTTTTTCCAAGATTATCAGCTTTAGTAAGTGGGGTCATTCCAGCTCCAATATTAACAATATTTGATTTATTCTCTATTGGAAGCAATTCAAAATATCGCCAGTAGGTCTGTTCGCGATTAGAAAATGTATCTTTTCTCAAAGTTGGAAAGTCATATTTGACGTCTAATGGACCAAAGCAGTCATCACAGACATACTTGAAACCGGTTTCAAATTCTTTTTTACACTCCCTACATTGTAATGAAGTTCTAGCCAAGATCAATAATTACCTGCTAAGATACATAAAAAATTCTAATATTAGATTAAGTAATACTTAATTTTAGTCTATGAAAATATAATAAAACTTGAGAATGAATCAGATCATGAAAATATAATAAAATTGAACAATAGCAAACTTTTTAGACATTTTTTTAGAGTCAATGAACATGAAAAAAATTATAATAATTTCTATAATTATTGGGATCGTAATAATTGGTTCAGTCATATTAGTTAATTCAAATCAAGGGGTAGAAGAAGAAGTGACAGAAACAGTAGAAGAAACAGTAGAAGAAACAGTAGAAGAAAGATGGGAAAGAGAACGAGTAACATCAGGGCCTTTTTCAATAGATAAAAGTCAATATAATTTAGGAGACAAAATTTTCATAAGTGTATCAGATATATCTGAAAATCAAAAAGGACAGATGATATTTTTTAGACAAGTAGATAGTACAATGTGGAAAGAGTATCTTACAATTAATTATGACGGACAACAAAAAAATCAATTTAATTTATACTTTGAACCACAACTTTCAGAAATAAAAAATATATGCTCGACAAATGAAATTGTAGGTCCATGGATGGTAAAATTTGTTGGAACAGAGTTTGCAGATATAAATTTTGAATTACTAAATCAAACCAATTCATGGGATAAAAGAACATTTGAACCAGTCTGCTAAATTATTTTAATTCATGATGAAAACAAACTTTTTCACCAGTGTGACATGCAGGACCTAATGGTTCAACAAGATAAATTATTGCATCGGAATCACAGTCAACTAGTATTTCTCTAATTTTCTGAGTGTTACCAGACTCTTCACCCTTCATCCAAAGCTTATTTCTTGAGCGACTCCAAAACCAAGAATTACCAGTTTTTTTTGCCAGTTCCAAAGACTCCTTGTTTGCATAAGCAAGAGTAAGAACATCTTTTGTGTTTGCATCCTGGACAATTACAGGCACAAGACCATCACCTTTTTTAAAATCAATTTCATCAACAGACTTTTTCATAATCACTGCATACAGCCTAGATATTATAATCTTACAGGGATTTTTTTCTCTTTAAGAAAAGATTTCACACCTGTAACTCCGTGGGATTCATAGTGAAAAATTGAGGCTGCAAGTGCAGCATCAACATTTGACTTTTCAAAAATATCCACCATGTCTTCGGGTTTTCCGCATCCACCAGATGCAATTACGGGTATAGATGCATTGTCAACAATGGATTTTGTAAGTAAAACATCATATCCATTTTTAGTACCATCAGCGTCAATACTAGTAAGTAGAATTTCTCCAGCACCTGATTTTTCAGCTTCTTTTGCCCACGTAATTACATCAATTCCAGTTCCTTGTTTTCCACCAAAAATAAAAACTTCAAACCAGAATTTTTTGTCATCTTCTGAAAAGATATTTACATTTTCTTTGATGTCATAATTTCTTTTTGCGTCAATTGCAACTACAACGCATTGCCTGCCAAACAATGTCATCAGTTCGGTAATCAGTGCTGGATTTTTTATTGCCGCAGTATTGACCCCGACTTTATCAGCGCCATTAAGTAAAATGTTTCGAGCATCGTCAATTGATCTTACGCCGCCGCCAACAGTAAACGGAATGTTAATCACAGATGCAACCTTACGAACCAATTCCTTAATTGTTTCTCGTTGTTCATCAGAAGCTGTAATGTCAAGAAATACAAGTTCATCAGCACCCTCATTGCTGTATTTAGCAGCTAATTCAACTGGATCTCCAGCGTCCTTAATGGATTCAAAATTCAAGCCCTTAACTACTCTGCCATTTTTTACATCTAAACAAGGAATAATTCTTTTAGTTAGGGTCATGCTAATTTCTTGGTCTCCTGAATTGTAATTTTATTCTCATAAAGTGCTTTGCCTAAAATAACACCCCATGCATTTCTTTGTTTTACTTTAGGAATATCGTCAACATTAGAAATTCCACCACTAGCAATTACATTTGCATTTTTTAAATCACATGCATCTTTAAGAAATTCTAAATCTGGTCCTTCCAAGGTTCCGTCACGATTAACATTGGTTAAAAGAAATTCTGTAAATCCAACATGCAAAAATTCCTTCATCGAGTCAATTAAGGAAATATCAGTAGTATCCTGCCAGCCATGCGTTACAATAATTCCGTCTTTATGATCAACGGAAATAACAATTTTTTCAGGGCCTAGTTTGGTTAGTAATGTTTGTAATAGTTCTGGTTCTTTGAAAGCAAAAGTTCCAATTACAACTCTGTCAACAATTTTTAGAGCTTCAAGTATTAATGATTCAGAGCGCAATCCGCCAGCAATTTCAACAGGTACTGAGACTGAGGAAACAATTTTTTTAATTAATTCAAAATTAGAGCCCAGGCCCAAGGTTGCATCTAAATCTACAAGATGAATCATGTCAGCGCCAGCATCTTCCCATTTTTTTATAATACTGATTGGATCATCACTGTATACTGTTTTTTGGTTGGGATCACCTTTATACAATCTAACTACTTGCCCGTTCATAAGATCAATTGCAGGAATTACTTTCATTTTTTACACACGCTTAGAAAATTTTGTATCATGATTTTTCCAACATCTCCAGACTTTTCAGGGTGAAATTGAGTTCCAAAGAAGTTATTTTTCTCAACAACTGCAGGAATTTTAACGCCGTAATCGGATTCAGCAGTTATTACATCATTAAATTTTGGTTGTGCACGATAAGAGTGAACAAAATAAACCCAGGAATCATCTTTGACCCCCTCTAAAATAACTCCAGGTCTTTTGATTTCTAAATTATTCCACCCCATATGAGGCACTTTTACAGTAGATGGTAAAACCACTATCTCGCCATCAATTACATTGAATCCTTTTTCAATACCCTCTTCACTTTTTTCAAAAAACATTTCCATGCCAAGACAGATGCCTAAAACAGGAGTATTTTGCTTTACAAAATCTTGAAATTTAGTTTTTGAATTTTCATTTATACTTTTTATTGCAGGATCAAAATTACCCACTCCAGGCAATAATAATCCAGAATAAACATTAGGTTTATCAAAAGAAGTGATAACATCTACTGAAGCACCTGCCTGCTCAAGGGAATTTTTGAGACTGAAAATGTTTCCAGCACCATAGTCAAAAATTGCTACACTAACCATTACATTGAACCTTTGGTACTTGGAATTCCTTTTTGTTTTTTATCGTATGACGATGCAGTTCTAAATGCAACAGCAAGTGATTTAATTGCGGATTCAACCTTGTGGTGATCATTATCGCCATACTTTACAGTGAGGTGAATGCAGCTGTTCAGATTTTGAAGTAGAGATTGAAAAAAGTGCTCAAGATCTTCTTTGGAAACATTTTCTGTTTTATTTCGTTTTAATAATAAAGTTAATTTTGAAAATGGGCGTTTTACTAAATCAATGGATGCTTCAGATAAACATTCATCCATAGGTACTGAAGCATAGCTAAATCTAGTTATTCCACTTCTTGAGCTTAATGCTTTGTCAATTGCCTGACCAATAGTAATTGCAGTATCTTCAATCAAGTGATGCTCAATACCGTCATTTGATTTTGCATTGACTTTTAGATCCATCATTCCATGTTTGCCAAAAGATGTGATCAAGTGATCAATAAAATTAATTCCAGTCTTAACACTAGTATTTCCAGATCCGTCAAGATTCACAGATACAAAAATTGTAGTTTCTTTGGTACTTCGATTAATGGATGTTTTTCTTGGAGTCATATTCTTTACAGATTATCTAATATTATTTATTCTAAATTTAATACCTTTGGTAGCAAAGTAATAGAGTCTAAAACAAGAATTGCTCCGTTTTCTTCAAATAATTTCAATTTTTCCTGGGGATTTTTACTAGTTCCAATTATTCCACAAAAAGTAGTTTTATTGCCTAAAATTGTTGCCTTTTTAGCCATAATGAAATCCTCCATTGAATCACCTACATACAAACATGATTCACTATTCATGCCATTAATAGAATTTACAAGTGCCTGAGGATTTGGTTTTGCAAGATCTCTGGATTCATCTTCTAAAAATACTGAATTTGGTATATCAAATTTTTGTAATAAATTTTTTAAAGAATAACTGACAGATTCTTTACCTCTCCCAGTAACCATAGAAATTTGTTTACCAAATTTTTTTTGCAATTTTATGCATAATTCACTTTTAAGAATCACATCATCATTTTCAATTAAACCAGAACTAGAAAATTTTGAATTAGTTTTAAATAATTTTAAATAAAGTTCAGGTCCATAAAATAATTGATCAAATATCTGATACAAAATATTTTCTTTATGAGAACCAGGATAAGATAGTTGATTAATAATTTTAGAAATATCAACTTGGTTTTTTAAAAAATTTTCAACCGATTTTATACCAGTTGAATCAGAATTTTTTATAACAGTAAAAATAAACTCATTTTGATTTTTTTTTAATTTTTTTGCAGCAATAATTGAAAGAATTGCAGCATAAGTTAAATCAACTTCATCATTAAATCCTCCGGTAGATTTGAATCCATCAATAATTTTAAAATCTATATCAATTGAATCTTTAATGTTTGCTAAAGTTTCTAAAACATATTTTGCGGTAGTAATAATTGTTTGATCATATGATTTTGTAATATCAATTAATACACCATCACAATCAAAAATCAAACTATCAATGTCAATATGATTAAATGAATCATCAACATAGATTCCTTCAAATTTTTGTTTCAGAGTCATTGCAATAAATCACGAATAGCCAATAAGAATTTTGAATTCATTTCTTTTGTTCCAATTGTTACTCGAAGACACCCTTCATGATTTCCTATTTTACCTAATTTTCTAATGGAAATTCCTTGTTCTGCAAGTGCTGAATAAACTCGTTTGTAGGAACTATGTGCGTCAAATAATATAAAATTAGCCTTGGAATCAAAGACTTCAAAGGTATCAAATTTTTGTAATGTTTCAATAATTCTTTGCCTCTCATTTTTAATTATTTTTGTTGCATTATCCATCAAATTCACTTTTTCCAAGGCTAAAATTCCAGATTCAATGGTAATGGTGCTTAGAGGATATGGATATTGTAAAACATTAAGAAATGTATCTGTAAATTTTTTATTTGCAACAAAATAACCTAATCGAATACCTGCCATTCCAAATGATTTTGATAGAGTTCTAACTACAATGAGGTTACTTTGTGTTTTTACAAGACTGGAAAGAGAATAATCAGAAAATTCACCATAAGCTTCATCGATAATTATTAAGCCATCAAATGATTTGATTAATTTTTGTAATTCTATTTTTGAAAATTGAAAGCCAGTAGGATTATTTGGAGAATCAAGATATAAAATGTCTGCATTTTTTGATTCCTTATGAAATTTAGTAACATCTAATTTCATGTCATCTGAAAATGGAATTGCAATTAATGGAATTGAATATAATTTACATCTCTCTTCAAAAAAACTAAAAGTAGGATTTGATGTAAGAACTTTAGTTTGTTTTGATGCAAAATTAGATAAAATTAAATCTAAAATTTGATCAGAGCCATTTCCAATACCAATCATTGATGTAGGGACTTTAAGAAATTTTGAAATCATTTCAATTAATCTTTCAACTCCACCAAGAGGATATTCTCTAACATCAGAATTTTTTCTAGCTTCAGATACAATATCATTTTGAAATTGTTTAGAAAGAACATAATTTTCATTTGAATCCAATTTAACAGAATTTTCATTTAATGGGGGTTTTTGATATCCACCAATTAAAGAAAATTCTTTAACCTTTGAATCAAACCAATTTTTTTTCATTGCAATCTACCCCTAACTGCCCCATAGTGATTGGGTAATCCCTCAGAAGTAGTTAATGTATCAAGATGTTTTGCAATTTTTGATAAAGACAATTTTGAGGTTGTAACTTCAGTGTTTATCTTAATGAAATCCATTACTGAAAGAGAACCTCGAATTTTGCCAAATCCATTAGTAGGAAGAATATGATTTGAGCCTAAAATGTAGTCACTAGCAGATGATGGAGAATAATTTCCTAGTAAAACTAGTCCGGCGGTAGTTATTTTTGATGAAATTAATTTTGGATTTTTTGTCATAATTTGCAGGTGTTCAGGAGCTAGAGAATTTGCTAAATTTACCATATCAGAATTATTTTTACATACTGCAATAAATCCATTTTTAGATAAACTTGATTTAACTAACTCTCTTCTTTGAATTGTGGGCAATAATTTTGATATTATTTGATTAACAAGTTTTGCAATTTTTTCTGAATTTGTAATTAAATAGCAAAAAGTATCACTGCTATGTTCTGCTTGGGAAATTAAATCAAGAGCTATAAATTCAGGATCAACAGAATTATCTGCAATAATTCCTAATTCAGTAGGTCCAGCCAGCATATCAATTCCAGTGTTATCATTGACTATTGATTTAGCTAAAGTAACAAATGCACCTCCAGGTCCAACAATTTTATCAACTTTTGATATGGATTTAGTTCCATAAGATAATGCAGCTATTGCCTGTGCACCTCCAGTTTTATAAATTTCAGTTGCACCACAAATATCAGCAGCAACAATTGTTAACGGATCAATTTTTCCATTAGGGTTTGGAGGAGATACTACTACTATTCGTTTTACTCCAGCAACTTTTGCAGGAATTACAGACATAATAACAGAACTTGGATATTTTGCCAAGCCACCAGGAATATAGCATCCAGTACTTTGAATTGGTATGAATTTTTTTGTTATCTGTATACCATCATGGTTAATTTTTTTATCATTAAAAATAGATTTAATTGAAGATTCAGTTTTTTCAACTCTACTTTTTGCTAAACGTAATGCAGTAATCTCATTTTTTGAAACTTTAGAATATGCATTTTTAATTTCTACTTTAGAAATACGTAAAGTGGAAATGCTAGCACCAGTAAATTTTTTTTCATATTTTTTTACTGCAGAATCACCATTTTTTTGAACATTTTTTAAAATAGATTCAACAATAGACTTGTTTTTTTGAGCCTGTTTTGGAATAATTTTTGCAACAAATTGTTCAATATTGCTTACTTTATGGATTTTCATCAATTTTCTTCGTCGCGTTTAATCTCTTCTAGTTCCAATATTTGACGTGGTTCATGAACTACGAGTCCTTGTGCAATTTTTCTTAATTTAGGAATAAGTTTGTGAAATTCTTCTTTTTTGATCACAGTGTTTACACCAAACCAACCGTCCTCACTAAGGGGACTAATTGTAGGTCTCTTTAAAGAAGGCATTTGTGATAAAAGTTTTTTCAGATTTTTTTCTTCGACATTAAGATAAATGTGTAAATACTTTCTTCCATTAACTGCACCTCGAATTAATGTAATCATGTCAAAAATCTTTTCACGTTTTTTAGGATCCTTTAATGATTTTTTATTAATAATTAAATGCGCAGTTGAAGTTAGAACTTCATCGACAATTTTTAATTTATTTTGTTTTAAAGTTGTTCCAGTTTCAGTAACATCCATTATTGCATCAACATCCTCTGGAGGTTTTGCTTCAGTTGCTCCAAAAGATAAATGAATTTGAACATCTTTGTTATTTCCTAAGCGCATCCAAGGAGTTACAATTAGTGGATCTTTTTTACCATAATACTTTTGATATGATTTTAAACTTTTGATAAATTTGGATGCAGTCCTTAAATATTCAGAAGAAATACGAAGTGTTTTTTTCTTTTTTCCATAATCAGCAATCATTGCATCAAGATTCTTGTAAGTATATTTATCAGGAAATGCAATTACAAGTCTAATTTTTCCATATTCTAAATCAAGGATTGATTCAACATCAGAATTAGTTTCTCCAACCCAATCTTTACCAGTAATACCAACATCATACAGTCCTTCAGATACAAGAGTAGGAATTTCTTGTGGACGTAGCATTTTGACTATAATGCTTGGATCATCAAGATAAACACGATATGTTCTACTTTTTCTATTAACTTTAGTCCATGATTTTTCAAGTAGTTTGAATGTAGCATCCTCTAAACTTCCTTTAGGTATGGCAAATTTAACATCAGACATTTTCATTAGTTTTCACTTTTTAGCTATATAATAGGATGTTTAAATTTGCTGAAGTAATTTTTTAGCGTTATCAAGTGAAATTGATTTTGTTTGAATCATTTGTTCAACAATTTGATCAATTTGTGCAGGAGTTGCCCCTGCTGCTGCTGCAAGGTTACGTGCATGTAATCGCATATGTCCTTTTTGAATCCCTTCAGTAGAAAGGGCTCTAATCGCACTATAATTTTGAGCTAATCCCGTAGCAGTCATCACACAAGCAAGTTCTTGTGCAGATTCAACATTGAGTATTTTTGCACAAACCTTAGCTACAGGATGTACATTGACAATTCCTCCAACAATTCCAACTGAAAGAGGGATTTCTAAAATTCCAACTAAATTTCCATCACCATCCTTACTCCATTTACTTAATGATCTGTATTTTCCTGAAATTGCAGCATATGCATTTGCAGCAGCCTCAATAGCTCTACTATCTTGTCCCACAGCATTGGCAACAGATATGATTCCATTCATAATTCCTTTGTTATGAGTAACTGCACGATAAACATCATTATCTGCAAACTCAAATGCTAAGATAATATTATCAACTACATCTTCTCCACCAACAGATTCTTTTTCAAAGATAGCTTTTGCTTTTACCATACGTCTTGTAGAGTAATTTGATAAAATTCTAAGTAGTGCTCTACCACCAGTAATTTGTTCTATAAATGGCGATACTGCCTCACACATAGTATTTGTAATGTTTGCACCCATTGCATCACCAACGTCAATCAATAATTCTACTATCAGCATATTACCAGAAGGCGTATCAATAATCTTACATGAAATTTCTTTAGCTCCCCTATTCATTTTAGAAAGAGTGTTACTTTTGGAATTTGCTAATTCTAAAATTTTAGAAGTAAAATCCTGAATTTTTTTAATAGCTAAATTTGCATCAACGTTTAAAATTTGAATCTGACCAATACTGTATGATTCATCAGCAGTGACTTCAAACCCGCCTTTAATTCTTGCAATTTTAGCACCCTTTGATGCAGCTGCAATTACAGAAGGCTCTTCAATAACCATTGGAACCACGTAATCTTTGCCATTAATTTTAAAATTTGTTGCAACACCTAGAGGTAGTGAAAAAGTTCCAATTGCATTTTCTATCATTTTATCTGCTTTATCAAAAGAAATTCCACCATCAGTATTTTCTAAAATATCTAATTCATCTTTAGAAAGATTTGCAAATGTTGCAATTGTATTCAATCTTTCTTTTCGGGATTTTTCAAAAAATTTAGAAATGGATGAATCAGGCATTCTATTTCATTATCCTCAATAATCTATCATCCAATCTATCTGGAAAACCTTTTCCATCAGTATTTGAAGTAATTACGTATAGACTGCCATCAGATCCCTCCACCACATCACGAATTCTACCATTTCCACTAAGAATTGATTTTTGTGAGCTTAATCCATCTTCAAAATCAACTTGATACAGATTAGAAGCTCGCATTGAAGCCATTATGAATTTAGATTCAAAATTAATTCTATCTCCAGAATAAAATAAAATTCCTCCAGGCTCTATACTTGGATCATAACAAATAATTGGATCTTCAAAATCAAGATTTCCAAAACATTGCTGTTCAGGCCATCCATAATTTTTTCCAGCTTTGATTAAATTAATTTCATCATTTTTTTCAGGTCCAAATTCTGCAACAAACAAATTATCATCATCATCCCAAGTCATCCCTTGTGTGTGTCTATGCCCTAATGAGTAAACAGGTGAATTTGGAAATGGATTATCATCAGGTATTGTACCATCATCATTTAATCTTAAAATTTTTCCAGATAGAGAATTGATATCTTGAGGTAAATGAGATTCCTCAGAAACAGTGCCAGTACCGACATATAATTTTCCATCAGGTCCAAATTTCAGAAAACCACCGTTAGTAAAAGAGGAACCGGGGATTTTATCTAAAATTATTTCAATATTTTTTAATTTATTATTTTCTTCAGTAATTTGTAAAATTTTATTCCATAAATTTCCATTTTCTTCATAAGTTAAAAAAACATACAAAAGATGATTATTTGAAAAATTTGGATGAAGTGTAATTCCCAATAATCCCCCATCAAATACATTTACAGTACGAAATGTAGCTAATGGAGATTCCAATAAAATATTATTTTCAATAACTCTAATGTAGCCATCTTTTTCTGTAACAAAAATTCTATTATCAGAAACAGCAATCCCACGAGGTTTATCAAGATTTTCAGCTAAAATAAGTACAGAATCATTTTCAGAATATGAATTTGGTTGAGGTAATGGAATTGATGTTTTGTCAGGAGAAGTCAAAATAAATATTGAAAATGCTATAGCACATGCAATTGCAATAATTTGAATTTTTTTATCCATCAAAAAATAATCTTATCAAATGCTATTAATTACTTTCAAAGATTTGATAAAGCGTATATACCGTTGAACTTTATTTATTTTCAGCGGGGTGGGGAAGCCAGGTCATCCCGGCGGGCTCATAACCCGCAGTCCAGTAGTTCAAATCTACTCCCCGCTACTTATGTTCTATAAACACAAAACCAAGAAAGTGTTTTATCAAATTTTGAATCCTTGTTAATTAATCCAGTTCGCTGAAGAGGTCGTGTTAGATGTCGGTGAGCCGAAATTTTAGGAATATACAGTTGTTTTTTGAGTTGTCTTGGAATTTCCACGATTATTTTTTTAGAGTTCTTTTTTCCACAAATTACACACTGAAATCCTTGATTTTGACCTTTAGATTTCATTTTTTTATTACATTTTTTACAAAGGGGGTTAGATGAGATTAGATTTTTTTTAAGGTTAAGAATTTTAATAAATTCAAGATTAATAATTCGTGGAAAATTTTTGGAAGCTTTCCTAACCCCTCCACCAATTGAAATATCATCACCAATAATTAAATTTGAAGCAATAGTAGAAAGTCCTGTTTCTTTATACACAGCACACCAAAATTCATGATTTTTGGAAATAATAGTAAAAAAAACATGACCGCCTTTGACTATTTTTGGAATACTAGATACAATTCCATTTAGTGTTCCAGAAGCATATGGTTTCATTGTTTCAAAATTTAATTCATTTTTTAAATGATCACCAGTTCCTTGATTAGATTTAAAAATCATATATCCATCTAATTTTTCATTACTTTTTAGAATCTTAGTAGCATCAACTAATGAATTTACATTTTCTCCACGTATTCCATAAAAAACTGGATCAGGTCCATGAGGAGTAATTAAAACTCGATCTTTTTTTACATCAAAACTATTGAATGTGTATGGAAAAGTTTTTTCTTGCATTTCCTTAACACTGTTTACTGAAATTTTTCTCTTAGTTCCAAATTTTGTTTTTTTTCGATAACTTAACAACTCCAATGTATGATCATGAAAATCATATCCAATTGCACTAATTGCTCCAACTAAACCTTGACCATTTCCTTCATAAAAGAAATCAAGATTAAATTTTTTTACTAATTTTTTAGCATCATTTCTATTAATTAATTGCCATAAAGCTAAATTACTAAATTTTGTAAATTCAGAAGGAATAGCATCACTTTCAAAAAAAACAAGTCCAGGATTTGCTCCATTTTTAATATCAGAATATTTTGAGACTAAATTTTTAATTTGATTTTTTATTTTAGAAGGATTTCTAGTCTTGATTTTCAATGAAACAGCTCCATTTCCTCGTGTTTTCCATGGAATGTTAGGATTAAATCGAATTAATTTTGGAAAATCAAGGAATTCAGTTTTTTGTTTTTGGAGTAAATCAACAATTTTGTAGGCTAGAAATGTTGTACACATTCCAGTAGGTGAATCAGTATCATCAAATCCAATATTTAAAACAGATTCTTTAATCATAACTTATCCAAGTAGTTCAGACATTTTTAGTTGTTGTAAATTACAGTTGGTTTAAATTAATAACATTCCATTCTAAGCTAAATTGATAATAATTGATGAAGCAAGAATTTTTAAAGAAATAGATGAAAAGAACCCAGCATCAGTTTCATTAAATGGTCCAGACGGCATGTTGCCACAAGTTCAAGATATGGCAGTTAAAATTTCAACAAAATACGACATACCAGCATATGTTTTGGCAGATACCACGTGGGGAACTTGTGATTTGAATACAACTGGTTCAAAAATATTAGGAGCAGAAATTCAATTTAATATTGGCCATACAATCAATACAGAATCGTTAGAAAAAAATTTAGTTTTAATCGATGCTTTTGATGATGTTGGATTTGAGGGAGTTGCAGAAAAATGTACAGATCTTTTAAAAGGAAAATTGATTTCACTCGTTACTGATAGTCAACATTTACACCAGATGGATACAGTTGAGAAAATTTTAACAAAAAATGGAATTAAAGTAAAAATTGGAAAAGGTAAAGGGCAATTAAATGACGGACAGGTGTTTGGTTGTGAATTTTACCCTGCAACAGAGTTAAAAAAAGAAGTAGACGCTTACGTATTTTTAGGACAAAGTAATTTTCATGCAGCAGGAATTGCATTATCAACAAATTTACCAACATTTGTTTTAGATCCTTACTTTAATGAAGTAAGAGAAGTAACAGAATTTGCACGTACTCTAAAAAAGAAAGCAACAATGGCAATATACAAAGCCGCAGAAGCAGATTCATTTGGAATAATTATTGGATTAAAGGAAGGACAATTATCAAAAGTATTTGGTTTAAAATTTAAAAAAGAATTAGAAAAAGAGGGTAAAAAAGTTCAATTATTTGCCCTGACAGACATCACAAATGACAGATTAAATAATCTAAGAGGAATTGATGCATTTATTCAAGTTGCATGTCCAAGAATTTCTACAGATAATCAATTTGATAAACCAGTTTTATCAACACCTCAAGCAAATGCACTTCTCAAAGTTTTACGAAAAGAGAACATTGATGAATATTTAGAAATTCCACATTGGTTATAATTAAGATATTAAATTCTGAAATCTAACATTATCAGATAAATTTTCAAAAGATTTTGATTTTTTTGCTTTAATTTTGTATTCAATTCCTTGAGAAATAGCACGTTCAAGTAAATCTAATGCATCATCAAAATTAGAAAGCATTGCAAAATTAGATGCTTTATCAAAAAGAACATCACCATTATCAGGATAATCTTTCAGTATACCATTACAACAAGAAATGGATTCATCAAATTTATGCATAGAAAATAAAATACGCTCCTTATGATATAGTACAACATTATAATTTGAATTATTTTTTAAAATATTATCACAAAGGGATAAGGCTTCAAGTAAATTTCCTTGTTTTCGAAAAGAAGATATTTTGTTAATTAATACAGATAAGTCATCAGGGCATAATTCTAAAGCAAGATCATAATATTTCATTGCACGGGTAAAATCTTTGAGTTTACTTAGAGCATATCCTTTATTGTTAAGAGAACTGATATTTTTTGGATCCTCATCTAGTATTTTATCATAATATGCAATTGCTTGCTGAAATTTCCCTTGTAAAAATAAGCGATTACCTTCATCTAAAATTGAATTTACTTTAGGATCAATCATAACTAATCAGAATTAGGTTTAATCAAAATTTTACCAAAAAGACCTTTACCGTTTAGCATTTTATTATGAGCCTTAACTGCATGATCTAATGAATATGCAGAATCAATAATAGATTTAATTTTACCTTTTGACATCCAATAGAAACCCTCTTCTAATTCAGCTCGAGTACCTTGAGTGGAGCCTAAAATATTAATTCCTTTAAAGAAAATATGTCGTAAATCAGTTTTAGCATCATATCCAGTAGTAGCACCGGTTGTGACAATAGTTCCACCATAATTTAACAAAGTCAATTCTTTATTCCAATGTGAACCACCAATGTGTTCAAAAATTACATCTACACCAGAAACATCACCATTAGGTTTAGGGATTTTTTTTGCAATTGCTCTAACTTCTTTGTGCCAATCTTCTTTTCTATGATCAACTGCAAAGTCAGCTCCCAATGAAAGTAATTTGTCTAGTTTATCAGGGCTTGCTGTTGCAATAACTGTACAACCAAATAATTTTGCAATTTGAATTCCAAAAGTACCAATACCTGAGCTACCACCCATTATCAACACTAATTGTCCAGGTTGAATTTTAGCTCTACCAACTAGCATGTGCCAAGATGTCAACAAGGTCATTGATGCAGCTGCTGCTTGATCATACGATACACCTTCTGGGATTTTATGCACATTAACTTCAGGCAAATGTGTGAATTGACAATAACCTCCCCAAAGAGGTCCTGTTTCAAAACCCCAAATCGTTCTTTTTTTACAATCAAATTCTCGTCCACTAGTACAAGATTTACAAACTCTGCACGACATATTTCCATGAGAAACAACTCTATCTCCAACCTTGATATTTTTGACATCAGAACCTATTGCAACAACTTCACCTGCAGCATCTGTTCCAGAAATATGAGGCAAAGGTATTGCCAGAGGTTTGCCTCGCATGCCCCAAATATCATCATAGTTTAATGCGGCAGATATTACTTTGAAAACGACTTCATTAGAACGTGGTTCAGGTTTAGGTAGATTTTTGATTTTTAAAATTTTAGAAAAATCATCGTCTGTCGTGTATTCATCATATACTAATGCCCTCATGATTTCTTTCTAGTTTTTAGAGATATATGATTTATCAGAATATTTTAGACCATAAACAATTATAATCATAACAACAAAAATCAGATTATGTCAGATAATTCAGTATTTCCAGGAGATAAAATAGCATCAATTGAGGAATATGAGGCAGGCCACAATACTTTTGATGATGGAGATATGGTCAGAGCAGCTACAATGGGGGAAAAAGATGTGGATAAAGAAACAAGAATAGCAAATGTCAATCACCCAAAACTTCTATCAATTCCAAAAGTAGGAGATATCATAATTGGGACAGTGGCAGCAGTAATGTCATCAATGATTGCAGTTACAGTTGATTACATTAATGGAAAGCCAACTACTTCAAAAGTAGAATGTATTTGCGGTACACGAAATATGAGAATAAGAAATGTAGCACTAGTTAACGATATAGCAACATTAAAAGTTGTTGCACATCTTAATGGAACAATTCATGGGGTTATGGATGAAAAAGAATTAGGAATTATGTTTACAAAATGTAGAAAATGTGGAGGAAAAGTTGTCACAATGCGTGATGCCATTAAATGTACAGATTGTTCATGGATTGATGAAAGAAAACTTTCTTCAAATTTTGGTAAAACTGATTTCGTACATTTAACAGAATAAAGAAATGACAAGTGTTTCGTTCCAAGGTGAACGAGGAGCATATAGTGAAGCTGCAGCAAAATCTTTTTTCGATAAGGATATCAAAACAATTCCATTTCACACATTTGCAGAGATTTTACAAAATACATCTAAAAGCATAACAGAATATTCAATTTTACCTGTAGAAAATTCATTGGAAGGAAGTGTAGGAGAAAGTTATGATTTATTATATTCGACAGATCTAAATGCAACTGGAGAAACATATCATAAAATTGAACATTGTTTAATTGGGGTTGGTAAAATTGAAGACGTAGATACAGTGTATTCACATCCACAGGCTTTAGGTCAATGTAGAAAATTTATTGAAGAAAATAGTATGAAAACAATTCCCACATACGATACAGCAGGCAGTGTAAAAATTATTCAAGAATTAAATAAAAATAATTGTGCATGTATTGCAAGTAAAGAAGCTGCATCAATTTACAATATGCCTATTATTGCTGAAAATATTGCAAATAATCTCAACAACTATACTAGATTTCTAATATTATCTAAAGATGAATCGTTAGAAACTGAAAATGATAAAACTTCAATTATTTTTTCAATAAAGCATGAACCAGGTTCACTGTATAGAATCATAGAAAATTTTAATAAAAATAATGTTAATTTAACAAAAATAGAGTCAAGGCCTACAAAATCTAACATATGGGAATATAATTTCCATGTGGATTTTGAAGGTCATCAAAAAAATAACAGTATTTCAGAAATGCTAAATAAAATAAAGAAAAATACACTTTTCATGAAAATTCTGGGTTCTTATCCGTCTGCAAAATTAAGCTAAAAGCCTTTTGGTTTTCGTAAAGTAAAACCTAAACTAAATCCCAAGATAACTACTCCCGATGTAATCACCATAAAATCAAATGTAATTCCAAAAGGATCAGGTGTTTGATTGGTATTAGCTACAATTTCTAATTCACTAGCACCTGTATTTTGAATTACAATTATTGTTTGACCATCTTCAGCATGACTCCAATCTAAAACTAATTCTTTTTTGTAAGAAGTATTAGGTATGCTTAAGCCATCACCAGGACTTGTAAGTTTAAGATCAAAAGAATCTCCAACAATCATCATATATTGTGGTGCATCTTTAGGTGCAGGAATTGTAAAGAATTCAGAAGCACCAGGAGATATAATAAAATTTTCATTCATAGAAATTGTTGGTGCTAAAGAATTAACTAATGCAAAAGCACCTAGACCGATAACAAGACTACCAACAACTAAGCCAATAATAGTTCTTACAGCTAACATAATAAAATGACTTTAGATACTGCTTAAAAAATTATCTACATCAAAGAAACATCATGAGGCTGACTTTCTGCAAATCCAGCTCTTGACATTTTTATAAATTCAGCATTTGTTTGCATTTGGGGAATTGTATGTGCACCACAATAACTTAAACCAGAACGAACACCACCTGTAAGTTGCTTTAGAATATCTACAACAGATCCTTTGTATGGAACCATTGCTTCAACACCCTCTGCAACATAATCATTAAGATCATCAAAAGATGTAGAAGCATTTTCTTTAGATTTTCTTCCAATAGAGGCTCCAAGAGAGGCCATTCCACGATATATTTTAAAACGCTTCCCATTCTTTGTTAATACGGTTCCAGGAGATTCATCAGTTCCTCCCAACATACTTCCAACCATAACAGTTGAGGCACCAGCTGCTAGTGCTTTTGTAGCATCGCCTGAATTTCTAGTTCCACCATCAGAAATAACTGGAATACCATAATCACGTCCTACTTTTGCACAATCCATTACTGCGGTTAGTTGAGGAACTCCCGAACCAGTAATTACTCTAGTTATACAAATTGAACCTGAACCGACACCAACTTTTACCGCATCAACTCCTGCTTTCATTAAATCTTCAGCACCTTTAGCAGTTGCAATATTTCCTGCAATTAATTCACAATTAGGAAATGCTTTTTTGATGTGTTTTACAGTACTAATTGCATTTTCACTATGACCATGAGCAATATCAACAACTAGAGTATCAGCACCTGCTTCTAAAAGAGATTCACTTCTTTCTAAAAAGTCACCTTTAACCCCGACTGCAGCTCCAACAAGAGGGCGACCTTTACCATCTTTGGATGCATTTGGATAAGCAGCATTATTTGTGATATCCTTACTTGTAATCAAACCTTTTACAAATCCAGATTCATCAACTAAAGGTAATTTTTCAATTCTATGTTTATGTAGGAGATCTTTTGCCTCATCAATAGAGATACCATATTTTGCAGTAACAACATCTTTAGTCATTACATCTTGAATAAGATTTTTAGAATTTGCAAATAACAAATCTCTCTCAGTAACAATTCCAATTAACTTTGAAGTAGAATCAACTACCAATAATCCAGAAATATCTTTATCGTCAGCATAATCTAATGCAGTTTCAATTGTTTTATCAGAAGTTATAGAATAAGGATTTTCAATCATTACACTTCCAGATCGTTTTACTTTAAGAACTTGATTTGCTTGTTCTTGAATTGTTAAAAATCTATGAATTATTCCAATTCCTCCTGCACGTGCAATGGCTACAGCCATAGATGATTCAGTAACAGTGTCCATATTAGCACTAACAAAAGGGATGTTCAGAGAAATATTTCTAGATAATTGAGTTGTTAGATTAGTTTGGCTTCTACTGGTTATATCAGAATATTTGGGTACAAGAAGAACGTCGTCAAATGTTAATCCTTCTTTAAATTCCAATGAAACCTTGTTGTAAAAGTAAAATATTGATTATAAGCCTTGTGTTATTTTGATAATTTTGAGGCAATCGTAATAGCATCTCTAGTAGCCATCACGTTATGGGTACGAATAAGATCGGCTCCATTTAAAACACATATTGCTTCAGCAGTAATAGATCCAAACAATCGATCAGAAGGATTCTCTTTTTCCAAAAGATTACCAATAATGGATTTATTTGAAACGGATATTAAAATAGGATAATTCATTTTAATAGAATTTAAATTTTTAATGACAGATAGATCTCTTTCAACCCAATCAGTTTTAATTTTTGTAAAAAATTTACCTTTTCCTGTTTTTCTAAAAAATCCAATTGCAGGATCTAGTACAATTTTTTTATCAGAAATATTAGATTTTTTAATAATCTTTAAGCTATCTGTAAGAAGTCTTTTTGTAGAATTTATTGTACTCCCAGATATGATTTTGGAATCATATGCACATAAAATTAATGAAGGTTGAAATTTAGATATTACATCTTTCATTTTTGGATCATATTTTAATCCTGAAATATCATTAATTATTTCAACATCATGCTCTAAAGCATTTTTAGCTACACTAGATCTACATGTGTCAACAGATATTGGAAGATTAGTATTATCTTGAATAATTTTTACAGCATTAAGAATTCTTTTTGATTCTACTTTTTCAGACACACTAGTAGACAAATAAGGTGCAGTAGACATTCCCCCTACATCAATAAAGTCGGCACCTTCATTTTCCATTTGGATTACTGTGTTTTTGATTTTCATACGAGTGGTATTGATTGATTTTTTGTAAAATGATTCTGGACTAGTATTCAAAATGCCTACAATTCGGACAGGATTCCGTCCACCAACAGAAATATTTGCAATTTTTGCCATATAGTTTATCAAAACCTCATACAATTTGAGTCATATGATGATGGTAGGTTGGAGGGAAAGATATTCTTCTATTTTAAAGAAATTAAATTATAGTCAACAAAAAGATAAGGAATCAGCTTTAATTTTAGATTCAATTTTAAAAAAAACAGATACTATTGAAAAGTTAAAAAAAAAAATTCACGGTAAAACAGTTTTTGTAATAGGTTCTGGACCATCGTTAGCAAATGCCATTCCAAAATTAAAAAAGTTAAAAAAATCCATAAAAATTGCAGCTGACAGTTCATTAAAACCACTAATAGACAATGGAATTTTTCCAGACATAATTGTGACAGATTTAGATGGAGATGAAGATACAATTAAAAAAATATCAAAGACAAAATCAATATTCGTAGTACATGCACATGGAGATAATATTGAAAAGTTGCAGATGGTAAAAAAAATAAAGAATTGTATTGGAACAACTCAAACAAATCCATTCAATAAAATTCAAAATTTTGGAGGTTTTACTGATGGGGATAGAGGAGTTTTTTTAGCAAGTCATTTTGATGCCAAAAAAATTATTTTGTTTGGGATGGATTTTGGAAATCAAATTGGTAAATTTTCTAATACAAAAAAATCAGATAGAGAGACTAAATTAAAAAAATTACAAATAGGAAGAGATCTTTTAATTTGGCTATCAACAATTACTAAATCAGAATTATTTACCACATCAAAACCAATTGAAGGATTTAGAAAAATATCATACAAAGAAGTAGATAACATAATTACCTAGAATGCATTTAATACCCATCACTGATTTATTAAATTATGAAATTTTCAGAAGAGCAAGTAAAAAAAATAGTTGCTTTGAGAGAAAATATGCTTCGACAAATAGATAAAGATCAGGAAAGCATAGAAATGTTGGAAAAAAACATACTGGTATTAGATGAATTTCTAAAAGGATCTAGTTTCACAAAAGCATCTCAATTAAAAACAGAAATTGAGCCTGAGATCATAAAAAATGTAGAAGAGTCAAACCCTGTAGAAGAGTCAAACCCTGTAGAAGAGTCAAACCCTGTAGAAGAGTCAATTCCCATCAAAAGAGGGAGTGACGGCAAAATAATTGCTAATGCATATGTTACACCAGATCAAGTTTCAATAATCTTAGATGAACAAGTTATGATTAATGCAGACACTCCACCTTTCAAATCATTCTTTTTGGATAGAATTATTGGGGAAATGAAGAAGAAAGATTCTGCTGAAGCACAAAATGGAAAAATCCAAAAAGAATCAATAATTGATTATATTATAAATAAAAACGGAGTAGACATCAGAGAGATTATAATTAAGAATTATAGACAAAAAGAGAGAGTGACAGAATTAATCAATACAGCAGGATGGTCATTAACAAGAATGTTGGAAAATATTAGTAAGTGATTGTATGGATAAAATTTTAGTTTTAGACTTTGGTTCTCAATACAGTCATTTAATTTGTAGAAGAATTAGAGAATTCTCTGTTTTTGCAGAACTAGTACCATATGATATTAGTTATGAAGAAATACAAAAACATAATCCAAAAGGAATAATTTTTTCTGGAGGTCCATCTAGTGTGTATAATTCAGAAGCCCCAGTTCCAGAAAATAAAATTTTTGATATGGATTTACCATTATTGGGAATTTGTTATGGACATCAATTAATTGTAGAAAAATTTGGAGGGAAAGTAAAAAGAGCAAACAAAGAATACGGTTCATCAATTTTAACAATAGATAACGATAATGATTTACTAAACGGAGTAGGTGAATCAGTTAGAGCATGGATGAGTCACGGTGATGAGGCTGAAGAAATTCCATCAGGATTTGAAATAATAGGCCATACAGAGGGTGCAAAAGCTGCAGCAATTGCATCAAATGAAAAATTAGTTTATGGAATTCAATTTCATCCAGAAGTAGTGCACACAGAACAAGGTACACAAATTCTCAAAAATTTTGTACTAAAAGTATGTGGTGCAAAACAAGATTGGACAATGAAAGGTTTTATTGATACAGCAGTAGAAAAAATTTCAAAAATTGAAGGGAATGTTCTCTGTGGAGTTAGTGGAGGAATAGATTCTACAGTTGTAGCATTACTTATTGATAAAGCAATTGGAGATAGACTAAAGTGTGTTTTTGTAGATAATGGTTTGTTACGATTAAACGAAGAAAAAGAAGTAGAAGAGATGTTTAAAGAAAATTTTAAAGTTAATTTTACAGCAGTTAATGCCGGAGAGCAATTTCTTGGAAAATTAAAAGGAGTAGAAGATCCAGAAGCAAAAAGAAAAATTGTTGGTGAAGAATTTATTCATGTTTTTACTAAGTTTGCTGAAAAAGAAGGCCCTTTCAAATGGTTAGCACAAGGAACATTGTATCCAGATGTAATTGAAAGTGGGGTTTCAAAAGGTCCAGCAGCTATGATAAAATCTCACCATAATGTAGGAGGATTACCAGATTGGCTTAATTTAGAAATTTTAGAACCGTTAAGAGAGCTATACAAAGACGAAGTTAGAGAAATTGCTAAAATTTTAGGTGTTCCTGAAAAACTGTTCATGAGACATCCATTTCCAGGTCCAGGATTATCAGTTAGAATAATTGGTGAAATAACCCCAACAAAATTAGAAATTTCAAAAGTAGCAAGTAAAATTGTTGAAGAAGAGTTAATGGAGTCTGGATTTTACACAAAAGTTTGGCAAGCCTATGCAGCAGTAGGCGATGATAAAGCAGTAGGAGTAGTAGGGGATGAGAGAAGATATGGAAACATAGTTATGATTAGAGTTGTAGATTCTATTGACGCAATGACTGCAGATTGGACAAGACTCCCACACGAGGTATTAGAAAAAATGAGTAATAGAATTACAAATGAAATTGAAGATGTGACTTGGGTGACATATACAATTTCAAGTAAACCTCCTGCAACCATTGAGCCACAATAGTGAAAAATTATGAATTATGAAAAAATCTGTGATCAAATATTAGAATCTGATGACAAAATTAGATATGCAGCTGTTTATGATTATGGAGAACTTGTTGACAAAATCAGACCAGGAATAACATCTCATCTAACTAGAGAAGAAACGGAAGCATCGCTATCACAAGCAATCTACAGATGGTCAACAAGGAAAAAAACTGCCGATAAAATCGGAACTCCACTTTATGCACTAGCAAAATATGAAAAAATCTATAGAATTACAATACCTATTGGAGGTGCAGGGTTAATTTTGATAACTACAGAATTAGATGCAGATGTTAACAAAATTGTAGATAAATGTCTTGAAATTAGAGACGAGCATGTTAAAAATTTATGATTGATATGAATTTTCATGTTTTTGATACGTATGTTAAATCAAACAACGGTCATACAATGCATTTTGATGTAATTACAGACAAGAACGATTCTACGATTGCAGTTTCTTTTGCAAAAGAATGGTTAAAATCAATTGGTGAAAAAAATGCAAAAGTAAGTACAGAAGAATGTAAATTCTGTCATTCAGAATCAGTTACAGAAGATATAGAAATAGAAATCATGACAAATGGATATTTTATTGTAAAAATGGAAGGATGTCCAAAATAATTAATCTAGTAGTGCAGCACCAAATACACCTGAAGAATCACCAAGATTATTTTTCAATATAGGTGTCTCAATGATATCTGAAAATACTTTTGAATAAATTGAGTCCCTACCTTCAGTGTATAAAAAATCAATATTAGATAAACCGCCACCAAGTATTATTACATCAGGATCTAAAATATCAATTACATTTGCAAGACCATAACCCAAATTTTCTAAAAATTCATCTTTCCATTTTTTCCCTATACGAATATCAAAATTATCAATAATTTCAGGCATAGATTGAGTCAATCCAGTTAAGTGGTTCCAGTGTTTTTCCAAAGAAGGTCCACTGATGTACGTTTCTACACATCCAGATTTGCCACAATAGCAAGGATTTCCATTATGATGTAAAGTATGGTGGCCCCATTCACCTGCAATATTGTTTTTACCAGAATGGAGAATATCATTAATTACAATTCCTCCTCCCACACCAGTTCCCATTATTACACCAAAAACTAAATCAAACCCAATGCCAGCACCAATTTTAGATTCAGCCATCGTAAAACAATTAGCATCATTTTCGATGGAAATACTTTTTTTCAATTTATTTTCTAAATCTATTTTTAGAGATTTACCAATTAAGCACTGCGTATTACTATTTTTAATTAGTCCAGTTTGTTTCGAAATTGTACCAGGACAGCAAATGCCTAAAGAAAAATCAGAAATATTTTGAGACACATCAAAAACTAAAGTTGCAACAGTGTTGAGAATTTCATCGTAATTATTTTGAGGAGTAGGTACTCTTTTTCGTTCTAAAACATTTAGGTTTTCATCAAGAACAATAATTTCTGTTTTAGTACCACCTAAATCTACACCAATTTTGTACAACAATAATTTATAAAAACTAGTATGATTAAGTTTTAACTAAATTTATCCCATTGGGCCGCCGCCACCTGGACCACCAGATATAGCGATTACATCATCTATTCTAAGAATCATGCATGCTGCTTCAGTTGCAGATTTTATAATTTGTTCTTTAACTACAATTGGCTCTAAAACATTAATTGCCATCATATCAGCAATTTTTGTATTTTTAGCATCAATTCCAGTCCATTTTTGACCTTGACTTTGTTTTGATCTTAAAGTAGCCATTGTATCAATTGGATCCATTCCTGCATTTTCTGCAATAGTTAATGGTATTACCTCTAATGCTTCAGCATATTTTTTAATTGCAAGTTGTTCTCTTCCATCAAAGTTATCAGCCCAAGTTTTAAGTTGTGATGCTGCAAATGCTTCAGGGGCACCACCACCGGCAACAATTTCAGGTTTTTCAATTACATCTTTTACTACCATTAGAGAATCATGAATAGAACGATCCACTTCATCAATTACTCTTTGAGTTCCTCCACGAATTAACAGTGTAACAGATTGAGGATGTTTACATCCTTCAATGAAAACCCATTTATCAGATTCAACTTTCTTTTGATGAGCCAAATTAGCATGACCAAGATCATTTTCAGATAAATCATCTAAATTACTAATAACACGACCGTCTGTAGCTTTAGAAAGTTTTATCATATCACTTTCTTTAACACGACGAATTGCCATAATACCATGCTTAGAAAGATAATGTTGTGCAATATCATCAATTCCTTTTTGACAAATCAAAACATTGGCACCAACATCATGTAATTTATCAACCATTGTTTTTAGCATTCTATTTTCTTCTTCTAAGAACATCTGCATTTGAGTTGGATCAGTAATTCTAATTTCTGCACTCATCTCTGTTTTTTCAATTTCTAATGCAGAGTTAATTAGTGCAATTTTTGCGGTTTCTATTCTAGTAGGCATTCCACTATGAACAATTTCTTTATCTAAAACAATGCCTTGTATAATTTGTGTATCGTCAATTGAACCACCTGGTTTTTTTTCAACTTTAATATTTTCAAGATCAACAGAATACTTGTCACCTTTTTTTGTTGCAATACTAAGAATTGCATCAACCACAATTTTTGATAAATTAGTACTATCTTCAGAAATTAATTTAGATTGCATACTAGTTGAAGCAATTTTAAGAAGGGATGCTTTATCATCAGGTTGAATTTTTTTAGATAATTGTGAATAAATTTCTAAAGTTTTTTCAGATGCTGCTTGGAAACCTTCAATGATAGTTGAAGAATGGACATCTTTTTTCAAAAGATCTTCTGCTCTAGCCAATAATGCACCGCCAAATACAACAGAAGAAGTTGTTCCATCACCCACCTCATTATCTACAGTTTTAGAAATTTCAACGATCATTTTTGCTGCTGGGTGTTGAACATCAATTTCTTTAAGAATAGTAGCACCATCATTTGTAATTGTAACGTCGCCTAAGGAATCAACTAGCATTTTATCTAAACCCCTGGGTCCAAGACTACTTTTTACTAATTGAGCAACCAATTTTGCGGCTGCAATATTATTTTGTTGTGCATCTTTACCTTTTGTCTGTAATGCGCTCTCTTTGAGAACTAAAACTGGTCCGTTAGGTCCTTGTTGAATTGATGCCATTTTGATTCATTTTCGAATATCAAAATCCCCCTTTTTAACATTGCCTAATTAATTGGAGAGATATAAGATCGCTTTTTAACATCAACAATTCCACTTGCAAGGATTCTAACAGACGGTAAAGCTAAGAAGGGTAAGAATAAAGGGATCAAGTGGGGTCTAGTGAATTTACATCCTAAATCTATAATGGCATTATTGATCTTTTCAAAATTAGATGAAACAGTTTCAAAAGAATCTGTTGAGATAATTCCTCCAAACTGTAAAGGAAGTGAAGCAAGTATTTTTCCAGATTTTACTACAACTAATCCACCTTGATTTTTAATTAAATGATTAGATGCTACGGCCATATCAGAATCATTTGAACCAAGTACAATCAAATTATTTTCATGAAAACTCCATGTTGAAGCAAATGCTCCAATATCAGCACCAAAATTTTCAAGAAACCCAATAGAATGTTTATTTGTTCCATGAATTCTATCAAATGCTGCAACTTTCCAAACATCTGAATCAAGAGATGCAGAAATATGGCCATCTTTGGAATAAAGTTCGGATGAGCCTAATTTAGTAATTATTTCATTTTGCATAAAAATTGTATTTGCAACGACATTATTTTTTTTAGATTTAATTAGAAAATCATTTTTAGAGAATTTTTTTAATTTAACAGTTTTCTTAATCCATGGAGAAATAATATTTTTCTTCATAGGGGCAATAAAAATACCATTAGAAACTACAAGTTTACCTCCAACAAAAACATGTTTTGGTTTGAATGATTTTAAATTATCAAAAACTAAAATGTCAGCTAATTTTCCAGGCGCAATCCCACCAAGATCTTTTCCCATATTATAATAATCAAAATTATTCTTAGATGCCATTGTAACGGCGTCTATAGGGTCTAAACCAAGTTTAATGGATTCACGTATACAATAATCAATATGACCAAATTTAGAAATGTCTAACGGATCAAGACCGTCAGAACAAAACATTAATCGATTAAGATATGTTCCATGTGACAATACACGTGGAATAATTTCTTTTAAATCACGACGTATAGAACCTTCTCTAATCATTATCCACATTCCAAGACGTAATCGTTCTAACACTTGATCAAAATTAATGGGTTCATGACAAGAAAGTATTCCAGATGAAACATATGCGTTAAGTTTTTTATCACTTGCTCCAGCAGTATGTCCATTAATTATGCAATCACATTCTAACATTGTTGAAAGTGATTTCATTGTTTTAGGTTCACGTAAAATTACTTTAGTCCATGAAAAAACTTCGCCCATTCCAATTACATGTGGATGTTTAATTGCAGATTTTTCTTGAAAAGGAGTTAAAGATTTAGTATTGCTAAATTTTGCATCTACTGGAAGTCCTCCAGGAACTACTTGGAATATTCTAATGGGTAGATTTTCTCCCAGTTTAAGAAATTCTTGAAAACCCTTGTAACCTCCAATACTAACAACATCAATAGGATCAGAAAAGAGCGAGGTTACACCACAAAGAAGGGCTTGTTTTGCAAATTCAGAAGGTAACACAAATTGATCAATGTGTAAATGAGGATCTGCAAATCCGGGACTCACAAATTTATCTTCAATATCAATAACTTTTGTTTTTGAGCCTATCGTATGACTAGCATCAAGACCAACATATGCAATACGATCATTAATTATTGCGATCTGAATTTTTGGGATAATTTCTCTAGTGTAAACTGAAAGTAAATTACAATTCTTTAGTATAATATCAGATTTTTTTTCACCAAGTGCTACTGAATTTAGTGAATTAATTGAGTGTGCTAGGCTTGAATCCATAATTAATAATCAATTTTATGATTATTATAGGTTCAATGCTTAAATTACGGTTGAGAAGGTTTTGATGATATGAACATTCCAAAGGTGATCAGGAAATTTTGTGCAAAATGTAATACGCATACTGAACAAAAAGTTGGAATTTACAAGGCTGGAAAAAGACGAGGTATGGCAGCAGGTGAACGTCGTCACGCTATACGCAAAAAAGGATATGGTGGACAAAAATTCCCAAAACTTGCAAAACCAGCAAAAGTTACAAAGAAAGTTACGCCTATTATGACATGTACTGTATGTAAAAAGAAATACAATAAAAAAGGAGTTAGAATTAAGAAATTTGAGTTGGTAGCAGCATGAAGAAAGGACACATAGAAATTCCAAAACCATCAAGTAAGTTTCAGAAAGTTAATTGTGAAGAATGCGGTGAATTACAGGTGGTATATTCTCATGCGTCAACAGTAGTTTCATGTAATTCTTGTGGAAATACAATTTCAGAACCAACAGGTTCTAAAGCTAAAATAAATGGCAAAATTTCAGGTAGTGCCGAGTAATTCATAATCCTGCTTTGTGTTTAAATTAAATGCAACACGCTTATCATCAATTATAATATAATTTTCGTCGATATTTTCAGATGAAGAAATTTTATTTGCATTAACTAAAGAAATTCCGGTGTAATTACATTTTTGATCATCATAATGTATAGAATAATTTGACTCTAACCCAAGTTCTGCTAAAAAATTATTAGTTACAAGTATACTTGTCCAAGTTTTTTCAGGATCATAACAATTAACAATTTGTTGTATAATTTCTTTATCTAATAATGGTAAATCACCAGAAGTAACTAAAACAGAATCAGTACTAGATTGAAGTACTAAACTCAAATCTTCAACATAACCAATTCCATCAGTATCAAAAATATCAATTTTATTTTGTTCTAACAATTTTTTTGTCATAGGAGAATTAGAACTAGTCAGTGCCAGGATTTTTGAAAAACATTTTGAATCGTTTAAAGAATCAACTACATGAAGAATTATTGGTTTTTTGTATTTGAGTAATAATTTTTCATCATCTAAATTCATACGAGTCCCTTTACCACCAGCCATCACCAAACCAATCATAGTGATACAAATACCATCAATGATGCTAAACGAGTTAATTCATTAGTTGAGCCAAGAACATCACCAGTAATTCCACCAAAACTACGATTAGACATTACCAAGATTACCAATGTTACAACAATAGTCACACCAAGCATTACAAGTCCAGTAGTTTCACCAAGTAATGTAATAGGAATAATCACGATTATCAATGCAATAATTAATTTTTTCTTGTCTTTCATAATTTTCATAAAAGGAGAGTTTGAGCCTATGGATGCTGAATTTCCTAAACTTGCCAACAGAACCATTGAGAATTTTGCCAAAATTTCACTAATTAAAATTGCCTTAAACAAATCAAATCCTGTTGTAAGTGAAATTGCAACTACTAATCCAATAAGATACAAAACAATTGCAACTACTCCAGCAGATCCTGTGGAAAGATCCTTCATAGCATTAAGTTTCTTCTCTTTACTACCTTTTACCATAAGACCATCAGCAAAATCAGCTAAACCATCTGCATGATGAATTCCAGTTATAATTACAAGTGATGTGACAACAAGAAAACTAACTATGATTGGATCCAAAAGAAAAGATAACCCAAAACCAAATGAACCAACTAAAATTCCAATAACAATTCCAACAATAGGAAATAGATACATGTATTTTGCAGTTTCATTCAATGTAGAATTTGATGATGATGGTAAGATTGTTAAAAAAGAAAAAATAGATCCAATTTCTTTAAACATAGAGCCACCATCCAGTAAAAGATAAAATCAAAATTATTGGAACTGTGATGATTCCAAAGAAAAGAATTGATGTTAGTTTCATAATCTTAATTGCAGATAAGACATGGTATTTTGTAAGAGTAATTTCACCGTCACCTAATTTGTAATGATTAATTTTTTCAAATTTAGTTTCTAAAGCACCAGCTAGTGCTGCCATTGGGTATCCAGCATTAGGACTTTCAGTTGTTTTACCATCCCTGACCATTACTTTGTAAGAATTTCTCCAATTATTTTGTAAAATAGCTGCTGAAACAATCATCATTAATCCTGTAAGTCGTGATGGAATATAATTTAAGATTGTGTCACAAGTAGCAGTAAACCACCCTAAATTTCTAAAAATATCATTTTTGTATCCAATCATCGAATCTGCTGTATTGATTACTCGATACACAAATGCTCCCCATAAACCAAAAAAAGCATAGTAAAACATCGGACCAGTAACACCATCAACAGTGTTCTCACTAATGCTTTCTAATACGCCTGAAATTACATGGTTTTTATCCAAATTTGTGGTATTTCTCTTTACAATCATGGACAAGTAATTTCTCGCCATATCTAGATCATTACTCTCCAAAGATTCCAATACGCTAGTTGCATGTTTTTCCATTCCACGAATAGCAATAGTTGTTTTAAGCAGTAATGCGCCAACAATTACAGAAACAATCAGTGAAACATAATCAATAGAAATTAAGGATATTCCAAAATTAAGACTTGATAATAATAAAACAACAATACTAGAAGTAATTAATATAATTAAAGTACCTCCAATTTTTTCAAATATGGGATTTTGATGTTTTGAAATAGGGGTAAATTTTGCAATCAATGTTCCTATCCAAGCTGTTGGATGATAGCGATTTTTTGGATCTCCAAACATCAAATCAATTAAAATTGCAAAACCAATAATAGATATAGATTCAAGAATCATTGTAACATTTTCTCAATTGAATTAATATCAATATTTGATTCAACGATTTTAGATAATTTATTTAATTCATCGTCAATTTTTGAAATATTTTTTTTACTCCAAGTAATATGTTTAGGTTTTGCATTAAGAGAATCCTCTTCAGGTAAATTTAATGGTATTAAGGGGATAGTTCCGAAAGTAGGGATTTTTGTAATATTTTTTAATTTTTTAAATCCAGGCTTTAATACATCAATATCACCACGAAATTTATTGAAAATAAATCCCTTGACAAGTTTTTGATATTTTTCATCAATCAAATGCATTGTTCCGACTAAACTTGCAAAAGATCCTCCTTTATCAATGTCAGTTACCAGTAAAACATCTGCGTTTGCTTTTTTAGCAATTTTCATATTTGCAATATCATATTTTTGTAAATTAATTTCTGCAGGAGAACCTGCACCCTCCATAATTACCAGATCAAAGTTTTTCTGTAAAGTTTTTAGAGATTTTGAGGCTATTTTCATCCCTTCAGTATTTACAAATTTTTCATAGTATTCCTTGGCATGCATTTTTTTGAAACGCTTACCGTTCAAATATACAATACTAGAATAATTTCCAACTGGTTTTAATAAAATAGGATTCAAATCAGGCGTGATATTACAACGTGCGCCAAAAGCTTGAATTGCTTGAGCACGAGAAATTTCAAAATCAGGCGTGATATAGGCAAAATTAGACATATTTTGAGATTTAAACGGAGCAACACTGTAACCCTTATCAGAAAAAATTCTGCACAAGGCTGCAACTAATGTTGTTTTACCAGCACCAGAAGATGTTCCTTGAATCATTAATGATTTCATTTAATTTTCTCCAGCGCACGTACTAATTTGATATTATCTTTATGTGATTTTACTGCAATTCGAATATAACTATTATCTAAGCCTCTAAAATTTTTACAATCACGAATTAGTATATTATATTTTAATAATTTTGTTTGTAATTTTGTAGAGTCATGTTTTGTTTTAATTAAAATAAAATTAGTAGATGAAGGCATACATTGAAATCCGTCTAAATTAGAAATATTATTTTCTAAGTATTTTAATTCTTTTTTAATTATTATATTAGATTTTTTAAGATGTTTTAAATTTTTAATAACAGCATTTGCTGCATCCTGTGCTAATGAATTTACACTCCACGGAATTTTTATTTTTTGTAAAATTTGAATTATTTGTTGAGAACCACAAGCATATCCAATTCTCAATCCAGGTAATCCAAATGATTTTGTCAAAGATCTTAAAATAAAAAGATTATCATATTTTTTTACATAAGACATGACAGATTCATTGGATTTTGGGACCAATTCTATAAAGCACTCATCAATGAATACAATAGTTTCTAATTTTTTTGCTGCAATAATTATAGACAGTAATTCTTTTTTTGACAATAATTCTCCCGTAGGATTATTAGGGTTACAAAGAAAAATACATCCATTTTTCGGTATTTTTGAAATAAATGGATCAATATCTGTAGATAAATTTAGTGATTTAAAATATGAAATTTTAGAATTGCTTAATTTTACTGCAGTTTCATATTCTTGAAATGTAGGTACATGAATTAACACTTTAGTTGATTTGGATAAAAATGCAAAACAAAAATTATAAAGAATTTCAATTGCACCGTTTCCAACAATAATGTTTGATTTAGATAGATGCGCATATTTTTCTAAACTTGAAATTACAGTCTCTGAATTTGGATCAGGATAAAATTGAACTTTATCTAAATTTTTTTTAATTATTAATTTGGCAGAACGAGGGATTCCAAGCGGAGTGATATTAGAACTAAAATCAATAATATCTTGATCGCGATTTTTTAAAGGGAATTTTCCACCATGGATAACAGGAGCATGTTGACGAATAGACGATTTTACGGTTATTTTCACAGTTAGAAAAAGACTTGGCTAATTTAGTATCTTGTGGTAATCTGAAAACGATTATTAATTGAAACCGATCTATCATTACATTATGGGAAAGAAAAGAGTTGCAATAATTGGCGTTACAGGCTCAGTAGGGCAAGAATTTGTACAATCATTGGATAATCACCCATGGTTTGAAGTTACTCAGATTGCAGCATCAGAGCGATCAGCAGGGAAAAATTATCTTGATGCAATAAAAGATGCTAATGGAATTATGGCATGGGATGTAGCAGGTGAAATCCCAGAATATATTAAAAAAATGACAGTAAAATCAGTAAATGAGTTAGATGTTTCTCAATTAGACTTGATATTTTCTGCAGTGGAATCTGAAGCTGCAAGAGACATAGAAACTAAAATGGCTGCAGATTTACCAGTTATCTCAACTAGTTCAGCTTACAGATATGAGGATGATGTTCCAATTCTCATTCCAGGAATAAATGATGAACAAACTGAATTATTAGAAACTCAAAAGAAAAACCGTAACTGGAAAGGGTTTGTAGCACCACTACCAAACTGTACAACCACAGGATTAGCAATTACACTAAAACCACTACTTGACAAATATGGAGCAAAAAAAGTTATGATGACTTCAATGCAGGCAATATCAGGAGGAGGAAAATCAGGTGTTTCTGCAATGGGAATCACAGATAACATAATTCCATATATTCCAAAAGAAGAAGGAAAAGTGAGATTAGAAACAAGGAAAATTTTGGGAAAACTAAAAGATGGAAAAATTATAGATGCAGATATCAGAATTAGCTGTACATGTACAAGGGTTCCAGTAATAGATGGACATACTGAATCAGTTTTTGTTGAAACTACAAAAGAAATTGATCCACAAAAAGCAAAGGAAATGTACAATCAAAGCAATAAAGATATTTCAGTATTAGGATTACCATCTGCTCCAAAAGACTACTATGCATTCCATGAAGATCCTACCAGACCACAACCAAGAATGGAAAGAACTGTAGGTGATGGAATGACTACGACAATTGGAAGAGTAGAAACTGAAGAATTGTTTGATCACGGATTGAAATACATGTTATTTTCACATAACAAAAAAATGGGATCAGCAAAAGGTGCAGTATTACTTGCAGAGATGTTATACAAAAAAGATAAGATTTAGAGAAGTTTTTTGTAATTTTTACAATAATAACTTTATAAGAACCTGAAATCTTGATCGAATTAGGTGTTTTAGACGACAAAAGTAGACGATTTAGATTTACAAATTTTATCAGAATTATCAACTGATGCCTCAATTTCAGTTCCAAGATTATCAAAAAAAATAGACGTCAACTCTTCAGTAGTTTATTCAAGAATCAAGAGATTAGTCAAGAGAAAATTAATTGAACGCTTTACAATAGTGGTTAATGATGCTGAACTGGGATATGAAGTAAAAGCATTAACAGGAATTAACATAGATACAAAGCAACGCGATAATGTCATTGAACAATTATTCAAAATTGATGGAGTGAGAGAAGTTGCAGAAGTTACAGGCAGATTTGACATACTTGTAACAATGTATGCAAAATCATTGGATCAAATGCATAAAATGGTTTCAGAAAAAATAGGAAGTGTGGAAGGAATTCAGTCTTCAGAGTCATTTATTGAAATGAAATCACGAACTAAAGCAATGCCATATATGCCATCAAATAGTGGTGACTAGTATTGCAAAAACAAACAACCGGTTCAAGAATTGCAGTTTATTATGAATTAACAAAGCCAAAAATTTGGTATTTACTTGTATTTACCGCATTTGGAGCGGCATTAACAGCATCAAATATTTACAACATTCCAATTTCCATAGAAACTTGGGCTTTGATGTTATTTTCAGTAGCATCAGGTTCTGCAGCAGCTAATACTTTGACAAATTACCATGACAGGGATATTGATGCAATTATGGAGAGAACTAAAGACAGACCTCTTCCTTCAAAGAGAATTTATCCTGCAGTTAAAGCAAGAAATTTTGGATTAGCATTAGCTGGAATATCATTAGTGTTAGCTTTTGCAATTTCATTTACTACGACATTGGAACAAGGACTATGGGCAACAATATTCATTGGATTCGCATTAGCAAACAATGTTATTGTTTACTCATACATGCTAAAACGAAATTCTAGAACTAATATTATTTTAGGCGGATTATGCGGTGGAGCACCACCAATGATTGGTTGGGTAGTTGTAACTATGTCAGATTTATGGACAATGGGATTAGCAATGGGAGGACTAGTGTTTATTTGGATTCCAATGCACATTTGGGCTTTAACATTGCATTTCAAAGATGATTATAACAAAGTGAATGTTCCAATGTTAACTGCAGTACAATCTGAAAAAACATCAGCAAGAGTTATTGCATTATCTACGGTTGTGATGGTATTATTTTCAATTGCACCATTTTTCATTACAAATGAAAGTGGTGAAGACATGGTAAGCGATGTATATTTGTGGACTGCAATTGCATCAGGTGCATTAATGTTAGGATTATCAGTTTGGGTTGCAATAAAACCTATGGAGAAAGCTGCATGGACATTGTTTAAATTTTCCAGTCCTTATTTGGCAGTATTGTTTATTGCATTGATGGTAGATTCTGGATATTCTGGATTATAAAATACTAGTATTATCATCTAAACTGTTAAGGTCTTTTGTAATTCGGTAATGATCCTTAACTAAAGTTTCAAGTTCAGTTTTTAATTCAGTAGAATTCCATTCAGATTTAATTAAAGAAGATAACTTAGCAACAATATTCCATTGAACAGTATTTTGATCATCAATTAATTTTAAAAATTCTTTTCCTTTTTCATCATCATCCATAATTGTGCAATAAATTACAATGATAAAAAAGTTAGGTACTGGTAATTATATAATTTCAAAGTTTTATTAAGAAATATCAAATATGTATCATATTGCAATGTAGTATTTCAGAATGTAAAGAAAAAGCAATACAAACTGTACAAATTAGTTTTAAAGAAACCAGAAATTTATGTAAAAATCATTATAAATTATTTAAAAATAAGGATGAAAATCATGCTCCAACTTTTTCTAAAGCATCAAAAATTTAAGATATTTTTAAAAATAAATTAATTTAATTATGAACAATCATTTAGAAAAATATGACTAAAGCGATAGTTTTGGGCGGTTCGCGGGGAATAGGTAAAGCAATTTCAGATTCATTAAAATCAATAGAAATTGATGTTTTTGCTGCCTCCAAAAAAGATATTGATACATCAGATTTGAACAGTGTTAAAAAATTTTTAGAAAAAAATACGCAAACAGATATTCTTATTTTAAATACAGGAGGCCCAGCTCCAAAACCATTCATAACCATTACAGAAGAGGATTGGAATCTATATCACAATCAATTATTTCTAGGATTTGTCACCATACTACAAAATATCAAAATAAATGATGGCGGGTATATTTTTTTAATAAGTTCTAGTCTAATTAAAGAGCCAAATGCAAAATTGATCATATCGTCAGCATATCGTGCTGCATTTGCTGAAATTTTTAAAGTATTGAGTAAAGAATATGCTGAGAAAAATATTAGTTGTGTTAACATTGCACCAGGGCCAATCAACACAGATAGAACTCAAGAATTAATTGAGAATATAAAACAATTTGAAAAAACATTACCTATGAAAAGACTTGGGGAACCAGAAGAGATTGGAAATTTTGTAAAATCAATAGTAGAAAATAAAATAAAATATCTATCAGGCGTTACAATAAACTTTGATGGTGCAAATTCTAATTCAATTTTTTAAATTCAACATTCGGCGTATCTGGATGACCTGCAATAGCAATTAATCCGCCATCGCGTAATTGTTGTAACAACTGCATAACTTCTTTTTCAACTTGATTTCGTTGTAATCCTGTTTGTTGTGCAAATACTTCTACAAGATCTGTAACTTTACGTTCTCCATTACAAGATTTCCAAAAGTCTACAATTGCTTGATTTACCATAAATCCTTGTTCATGTTCATTAGCTAATACCATAGAACCGTCCTCTTGTTGTACTAATTTTCCAACTCCTTGAGGTAGTGCAGTTTCATAATTAATTGGTGCAGGAGTGTTTAAACCAGCAGCACCCATTTCTTTAATTTTGAGTTTTCCTTCTTCAGTCATTTTGTCCATTGACCATGCGGGTTCCCAAACGATTTCAATATTAACATTATTTACTCCAGGGACTTTTTTAGCAAATCTTGTTGCATCTGCAACTAAAGTTTCATGTAAAGGACAACCTTGTGTGGTCATTGTCATTTTAATATCAACATCATTATTTTCTTTAACGTCAATTCCGTAGATTAATCCCATTTCTACAATATTCAGAGGAACTTCAGGATCCATGCATAGTTTAAGTGAATCTTCAATTGCTTGTGGAGAAACAGTACTCATATTTTATAATGCAGATTGAAAAACAATAAAAACTTTGTATTAATTAGCTTGGAATAATTTTTTGATAGATTCTTCAAACGGAGCTGTAGCCACGCCTTTTTCAGTAATAATTCCTGCAATTAATTCAGGAGGAGTCATATCAAATGCAGGATTGATAACACCAATACCATCAGGTGCGGTCTTTTTATCACCAATACCTGTAACCTCAGATCCGGCTCTCATTTCAATAATCACATCTTCTGCATTTGTTTGCATATCAATAGTAGATAGGGGTGCTGCAACATAAAATGGGATTCCATGTTGTTTTGCCATTGTTGCAACTTGATAAGTTCCAATTTTGTTAAAAACATGACCAGTTTTTACAATTCTATCAGCACCAACTACAACTTTATTTACCAATCCATTTGCCATTGAATATCCAACTGCAGTGTCAGGGACTAAACTAACATCAAATCCATCGTGTTTCAATTCAAAAGCAGTTAATCTAGAACCTTGTTGAATTGGTCTTGTTTCAGTAGCAATTACTTTAACATTTTTTCCACTTTCTCTAGTTGCTCTAATTACACCTAATGCAGTTCCATATGCTACAGTAGCTAAAGCACCTGCATTACAGTGAGTCATTATTGTATCATTATCATCAAAAAGAACTGAACCATTCTTACCCATAGCTTTGTTAATTTCAATATCTTCATCTGCCATTTTTTTAGCAGTAGAAATTACTAGTTCTCGGATTTGTTCAGCAGTGTCTCCAGTCTTTGCAACATTCATAATTTTTTCTAATCCCCAACCTAAATTTACAGCAGTAGGTCTTGTTGCAAAAAGAATTTTTCTTGCATCTTCCAAGTCAGAGAGTAATTCTTCTTTTATTGTCGCTTTACTTTGTAAAGCAGCCAATCCCAATCCAAATGCACCAGATACTCCAATTGCAGGTGCACCTCTAACTATCAAAGTTTTGATAGCATTTGCAACTTGATTAAAATCATCATATTCTACAAAAATTAATTCATTAGGAAGTTTTGTTTGTTCAATCATTATCACTTTATTATTTTTCCATTCTACTGTTCTTAATGAAGAGTCAATGACAATATTTTCTCCCATAAAATAAAAAAAATTCTTCCATATTTAAAATAATTAATTATTATCAAAGTGAACCATTATATCATTAAAAATATAATTTTTAGTATTAATCAACAAATCATCTTAATAGAGAAATTTAAGACAAAAAAAGTCAATTTAAATCAAAAATAGGCATGTAATTCAAACAATAGTTTTATTGATAAATTTAGAATAGAATATAGAAGAAATAATGTTAAAACAACTATATCATAAAATACGATTAGGTCAATCAGTCATTTTTCCTGTATTGTCAATGATAAATTTTCTAATTATATCATACTCATTAACGACAATAAAAGATATTATTCCAATTTATGTTTACATTCCAATTTTTGCAATAATTTTAATTTCAATTCTAATGATAATTGGAAATATCTTTCATAATAAACAGCAATCAACTGATTTCAACATGAACTTTAGTAAACAAACAAGTTTAATCAAATCAATAAGATTAATGCTTGAATCACAACCAAATAAAACATCAGAAACAAAAGCATGGATAAAAGAATTAGAAAAAATGGAACATGGACAAAATAAATTATGACGTGTTAATTCCTGCAAGGGATGAAGAAAATAATATTAAAAAAACATTAGAATCTATTAGGAATCAAACAGTAAAACCTAATTCCATAATTGTTGTAAATGACAATTCAAAAGATGAAACAGAAAGAATCGCAATTTCCCACGGTGCAAAAGTCATAAATTTTCCATATGATCATGAAAACTGGGTAATTAGCGGCGAATTGGGAATTTTATTTTCATTTGGTATGAATTTTTTTAATAGAAATAATTCACATTTTATAATTTTAGGTGCGGATCATATTTTACCTGAAAATTATGTTGAAGAGATCATTAAAAATATGAAAATAGATGATGTAGATATGGCATCAGGAATTATAGAGAATGAAATTACAACATCACCTAGAGGTTCAGGGAGAATTTTTACAAAAAAAGCCATGGACTGTATAAAATGGAAATATCAATCAAATTGGGGTTATGAAACTTATGCTTTATTTAAAATACAATCAGAAGGCATGAAAACATTAGTTTATCCAATTATAACAAAAACACAAAGACCAACTGGAGAAAATTATAATATGAAAAAATTTTATCATATGGGTTTTTCTTACAAAGCTTTAGGGTACACTTCATTTTATGGAATTGGAAGAGGTTTGACTATAGCAAAAAAATTTGGAATGTGTAATGGTTTGGTATTTTCATTAGGATTTTTTTTAAATTACAATAGTCGTTATGACAAAAAAATTCGTGAACATTGTAAAAAAAATCTAAAATATTCATGGAAAGATATCATAAATAATCCAAAACAATTATTTGAAAAATTGAGAATTAGATAAAAATAAAAATCATTCAGAAATTTTTGAATTAGATAAATTTTGTGATGAAATATAATTTTTATTAACTTCATAAACAAAAATACCAATCATTGTTCCAGGTTTTTGTTCAATAAATGATGAAGATGCATAAACTAATTGTAATGGACCATCACTATCTTTAGAAAATTTTATATCATTTGTATAAATTCCAGTAAATCCTGGAACATATGTTAAAGAGACTAGATTACTAGGTGGATGAGTATATGCAACTAAAGAAAATGGTATCATTTTACCCAATAGAGTTTCATTCCAAAAATAATCAGTTCCACTAATTCCATCAGAATGAAGATATTTTTCAACCGGTACTCCTGCTATTTTCATAAACCACATTTTTTTTGATTCATCTCCACCGCCCTCAAGTAGATACAATAAAGTTTCATCAGTAGATTGGAATTTCTGTCCAGCGACAAATATCATTACATAATCACTACCTGTTTCTTGAAGCATGCTCCATGCATCATCAGGAGAGCTAAGAAGTATGTTTGCAACTTTCTGAATCTGTTTTGAATCTATTGTTGCATTATCTACAAGTGTGGTTCTTTCAGATACGGTAGTAATCCAATATCCATAGTCCCACCACGATAAAACTATAGAGTCAGATGAGGTGTTTAGTTTAATCCATTCTAAAGATTCTTTCCAATCATTTGTACTTACGTCATACATAGTTGCACCATTTAGAATTGATGCAGGTTCATCTAGTATTGAAACCCAGTTTGATGCAGGAAATACTAATGGAATAATCATTAGAATTAAAATTCCTCCCACATAAGAAATTTTAATGATCTTGTTTCTAGTTGGTTGTAATTGTTTTTTGTAGCTAAGAATGTCTTTTGTAATTATTGATAATCCAATTGAAGATAAAAATATCAAAGATATTGATGTGAATAATTCCAATCTTACAAATGCAGAACCAACATAAACTCCGGTTAAGCCTAAAATTAGTGTAAATACCATTAAATCTCTTGGAAAATCTTTAGATGGTTCTGATTTTAGTTTGTTAAAAATTATCCAAAATGTTATCAAATGTTTTGGAAAAGTTGGAAAGTATTCTGATTTTAGTTTGTTAAAAATTATCCAAGCTCCTAAACCTGCAAAAATCATCAATATAGAATGCATGAAAAACGACTCATGAATTGTTGCTGTTGAATGCTCAGCAACTGAATCAACCAATGGATCAGTAGTTGTTAAAAATGGGTTTATTGCATTTAGATAACGAAAACTTGGTGATGGTAAAAAATGATTTTCTGAATTGATTATAATTACAAATGAACTAATTATGATTATAGCTGCCAATAAAATTAGATAATTTCGAGTTTGATTTTTAGAATTATTAAATTTTTGAATAAATGAACAAATAATCAAAAAAATTACAGGTATAATTAAAGAAAAACCACCCATGCCCAATACAAATCCCATACCAGGTCTCTCAAAAATTGCCGTAGTTAGTAATAATGAAATAACAAATACAGGAACACTCCAAATTAAAAATCTAAAATCTTTTCGAAGAAAGGGAAGAGTAAAGATGAATATCCCAATTGGAATTATAAAAAATTGAATTCCTCCCCAGGATGCAAGACCAAATGCTAGAAAAACTCCACCTCCAATTAATTTAAAAATTGAAATTTTTTTATTATGAGATTTAATTCCACTTAAAAATAAATATAATCCAAATAGACCATAAAATAATCCCAAAGGTTCAGATTTGAACCAGCCCATAGATCCTCTTATGATAATTGGTGCAGATATTGCAAAAAGCAAAGATCCAAGTAATCCCGCTGTAGTTCCACCTACTACTCTAACAAGTGCAAAAATTATGATAGTGGTTAAAGCACCAACTATTCCAGGAAATAAAATTGTAAAATCATATAGATCTATGTTATCAGCAAAAATTTGATATGTTGTTGCTGCAGTTACATGTAACATTGTTTGTGAAGTTGCTGAAATATCTCGTCCATTAGGATACCAACTTAACACATCATGCCAATCAAGATATTCCAAAAGACCATTATTTACAAGAAATTCTGTTGCACGAAAATTAAAGAATGGATCAAATTCATGTAGTTCTGTTCCATAATCTAGAATTTGTGAACGAAGAGTAAGGGATATTGAAAATGATAAAATCAATATTCCAATTATTAAAAGATGATTTAATTTGAAATTAAAATTGCCAATTTTGAATAATTGAGATTCTATTATCATTAAATCAGTCTCACTTAGAGCTAGTATTACTCTTTTAAAATAAGATATAATTTATTGTAAAAATCAGTTTTACATTGTTGCTTGTTCAGCAGCATGGAACATCTCACTCTTTGCACAGCCAGCAGCAAGTTCATCGCCTGCACCGCGTCTCATGAGTCCTCTGTATAGACCATCTTCAAGTTTTACACCTTCACGTTCTTCCCATTCCTCAACAGTGATAGAGTATTTCTTTTGGATTCTGTCTCTGTACCATTCTGGAATTACATTGAATGCACAGAATGGGACTATTCTAAGGTCTGGAGTAACATAGTGAATATCACATCTTTGTAATCTTTCTAAATCTTCATTGTATTTATCTTGGAAGTGCATCATACCAAGGAATAATCCTTTGACGTGCCATGAACCAACTGAATCAAATGATCTCTTCATGAGAATATTACCAAACATTTTTGCTAAATCTAATCCTGCTGGTTGTTTTTTAGAATCTACAAATCCTTTTAATTTTCTTACAACTTCGAGCATTGTAAAGTATTTATTTTTACCAGAACGAATTTCTTCTGCTTTATCTTCAAAGAGTTCTAACATTCCTTGAATATCACAGAATTTAGTTAATGGAACGAATTTCTTTGTATCTGCATCTTCAAAGATGTATGTTCCTGCACCACATGCAAAGTGAATAGATAATTCATATTTTGGTTTACTTGAGAATGCTTCAATTACATTTGTTAATGGCATGCAACTTGGGACTGGGAACCAATCATCAACAGTTACTTCACCGTTTGTTTGTTCTTCAATTCTTTGAACACAATCAGGAACTGTAATTCTGTATTTCTCACGTTCGGTTTTTCCCATTCTTCCAGTTAATGATACAGGTTGGAAGTTAACAGCGTGAACTATATCCATATTCTTTTGTGCATATCGAATAATTCCACCTAATTCATGATCGTTAATTGATTTGATTACAGTTGGGACAAATACTACAGTAGTGCCTGTTTTTCTACAACTATCAAGAGCATATGGAATTTCCCAGTGGTTTTTAGGATTTGTTCGTGCAGTTACACCGTCAAAGGAAAGATACAAGTTGTTACATCCAGCAAGTCTTACTTCTCTTGCTGCCTCTGGATCCATTGCATGTCTAATACCATTGGTATTCATTTGAATATGCTCAACACCCTCTTCTTTCATTATTTTAATAACATCAGAAATATCATCTCTAAGCATTGGCTCACCACCAGTAATCTGCATAGAGTTTCCTGGAATTGGTCTTTCTGCTCTTAGAGTTTTCATCATACCTCTAACTTGAGTATGATCTGGTTCATACATGTAAGCCCCTTCGAGACCTTTCTTAACATAAAAGAAACAGTACCAGCAGGTTAAATCACATCTATTAGTTACAATCATGTTTGCTAATCCACTGTGAGATAAGTGATTTGAACATAAACCACAGTTATTTGGACAAGAACATTTGTCAATCATTACATTTGGAGAATGTGCACCTTTGCCATCCATCCAGTAAGTACTAAATTTCTTGTACATTTCATAAGAACCAAAGTATAATTCTTCACATTCACCGTGAGTTGGACAAACTTTTGACATGAAAACTTGACTATCTCGCTCAAACACTTCAGCATCTAAAATCATGTTACAGTCAGGACAGATACTTTGAGTAAATCGGATAGTAGATTTTTTACTTAAATTTTTGCTTGATTGATTAGAAATCTGAATTAGTGCCATGGTTGTATATTGAATATTCCAAAAACAGTATATATTCTGTTTGACACTAACCCCCGTTGTAAATTTAGTAGATAGTCATGAGGGGTTTAAATATCAAAAATAATCGATAAGATCGCATGAGCATATCAGATAAGACAAAAAAATCATTAGAAAAAATTGGCCTCACAAGTTATGAAATCAAAACATTTTCAGAATTATTAAGATCAGGAGAGATAACAGCATCAGATATTAGTCAAAAATCAGGTGTACCATATTCAAAAATCTATGAAGTGTTGGGAAGTTTAGAAGAAAAAGGATGGATTGGTTCTGATGATTCAAGACCAACAAAATATTTGGCAAAATCACCATCAACAGGGGTAGAAAGTACAAAACAAAAAATGGAAAGTACATTTTTAGAAAATCAAAATATTATTTTAAATGAACTAGTTCCATTGTATGAAAAAAGTGGAACAAGTGAAAAACCAGACATATGGGTACTGTCTGGTGCATCTAACATTACTGCTAAAATTTTAGAGATGGTGGATAATTGTAGAAATGAAGTAATGATCACACTACCTGAAGCTGGTATTGAATTAGTTAAACAGGCATTACCAAAATTAAGAGCACTGCATGATAAAGGAGTTAAAATTACAATTCTTACATCAGATAAAATAGATAAAGAATCAATTATAGCAATTAAAAGAGTTGCAGATGTTAAAATCAAAAAAGGTCTATTCGGTGGAGGAATAATTTCAGATAAAAGATATGTTGTAATTTTATTAGGTCCAGATGTAGCAAATGAAAATTCTTCAGAAGTTATTGCAATTTGGGCAGATCATACAGGTTTAGCAGGATTTGCACGTCAATATTTTGAATATTTATTAAAAGATTCAAAGATGGTATAAGGTATGGACATATTAGAAGAAGAAACACTGTTTGTTGGAACTGCAGAAGCAGAACATGTTGAAATGTATCTTAAAGCAATTTGGCACATAAAAGAAAGTGGCGGAGATGTTAAAATTAGTACAATTGCAAAAATGCTCAACATTAGACAACCAAGCGTAGTTCAAATGTTAAAAAAATTAAATGTTAAAAATCTTGTAGAATACAACAAAGCAGGAGTGAATCTCACAGAAGAAGGAGAGAAAATTGGTTCTAGTATGATGCGAAATAGTAGACTATTGGAAGTCTTGATGGACAGTGCATTAAAAGTAAAAATTGATGAAGAGATGGTATGTGGAATTGAGCATCATATGAATAAACAATTTACAGATGCATTGTGTACAATGTTAGGACATCCAAGAAAATGTCCACATACTCACGACATTCCAATGGGCGAATGTTGTAAATAAAAAAACATACCAAAAGATATATCAGATTAAAAAAGTGAATTAAGCATGGCATGTTTCTGTGGTTGTGAAACTTATGAAAAAAATGATGATGGGTTTAAAATTGCATGTGTAAAATGTGGACATGGGCCTCAAAATCACGATAATGAATTTAGAGATGCTGCAAGAAAGAACGAATCACAAAGTCAAAAACGTGATGCAGACTTTGGATAAAAAATTATTCCCCAATAATTTTAACTAAAACTCTTTTTGATCTTTTACCATCAAATTCCCCATAGAAAATTTGTTCCCATGGACCAAAATCAAGTTGTCCATTTGTAATTGCAACTACAACTTCTCTTCCCATAATTTGTCTTTTTAAATGAGCATCTGCATTATCCTCACCCGTATTATTATGATCATACTGTTCAATTGGTGCATGTGGTGCTAGTTGTTCTAACCATTTTTCATAATCACGATGTAAACCACTTTCATTATCATTTATGAAAACACTTGCAGTGATATGCATTGCATTAACAAGGCAAAGACCTTCTTGAATTTTACTTTTTGAAACTAGTTTTGATATATCAGAAGTAATATTGACAAACCCTCTTCGTGTTTTAATTTGAAAAGTAAGATATTCAGTTAAGGATTTCATACAATAGCAATACAAATCAAGCATTAAAATGATAAGGCAGGCTCAGAACTCAAGATCCTCATCATTAATCAGAAGGATAGGGATCATCACAGCCTGTAAGCCAATTTTTAGAGATATTCCTATTGAGTCTTTCAAGAAGATTGATAAATGGTCAATAGTTAGTTAAGCAAAATGGTTACAATCAGCACCCCAGCAACACTTGAAAGTTTTAGAAGATTCATCATCGCTAGTACTTGCAGATCCTACGCTCCAAAAAACTATCTAGGAGATGCTGAAGTATTTGCAGAAAGGGAAGACAAGTTGGGTGCAATATACGTTGAAGCCGCAGACAAAGTAACTTTGAAAAAAATTAGAGATATTACATTTATGAATGCAAGGGATGTTCTTGGAATAATTTATAATTCAAAAACTGGAAACACATCTCTAAAATGGCGTCAAATAAGAAAAATGGAAGGTAAAGTAACAGGTGAAGCTTCTCCAAATTCTTTAACAAACTTGGCAGAAGCAGGAGTTCTTACTTTAGATTGGGTTGAAAATTATCTAAAGAAAAAAGCAGAAGAATCAAAAACCACTGAAACAACAAAGTAAACACTTTACTTTTTGCAATTTATAATAATATCATGATTACAAAGACAATAGACGAAAATTTAATTTCAGTTATTCCAGAAGATTCAGAAGATCTATTAAATTTACGACGTATAATTAAAGAAAATGATAAAGTCATTGGGGATACAACAAGAGTTTTAAAAAAAGATCAAGATTATGCAAGACCAGACAAGGGAGAAAGAATTAAAATTAGAATTGCATTAACTGTAGAAAAAATTTCACTAGATGAAGTTTTAGATAAATTAAGAATTGGAGGAATAATTTCTGAATCAAGTAATGAATCAGTACCACACGGTTCACATCATTCATTCATTTTACAACTTAATGATGGAATAACAATTTCAAAGAAAAAATGGACACCAATTGAAAAAAAACTTTTGAAATCAAGTAACAATCAAGTAAGTTTTATTTTAATTGCAATTGATACGGCAGATTGTGGAATTGCAAGATTGAGAGGAACACACTTAGAATTTATGCCAAATATCTATTCGGGAGCAGGTGGAAAGAGATACAAAACTAGTTTTAATATTCAAAAGTTTTTTGAGCACGTACATCAGGCAATGACCTCTATTTTCAAGGAAGAAGACATGATAGTGATTTTTGGTCCAGGTGAAACAAAAAAAAGATTTGCAAATCATATTCAAAAATTACAAAAATATAAAATTCAAGTTGTTGATGGAATTGATTCAGGTGGAGAAGATGGAATTTATACATTTACAAAATCTGAAACAATGCACGAAATAATGTCAGATAGTAAACTAGCAAAGGCCGCATCAATAATTGATGAGATTATGGTTCTTGCAAATAAAAAAAGTAAGAAATTTACAATGGGATATACTGAAACTTTGAATGCAAATGAAATAGGAGCAGTGGAATCAATAGTATTTTCAGATAAAATAATTCAGGATAATAACGAACAAGAAATAATGAATTTTCTAAACGATGTTGAAAATAAAGGAGTTAAAATTTATAGTGTTGACTCATCAACAGATATCGGATTAAGGGTTACAGGATTAGGTGGAATAGTTTCTTTGTTAAGGTATTCATTGGAAACTTAGTTTGTTGATTCTATTAACCAATTCAAATATGATTTATTAATTGAAGTAACATCAATTTCTGCTATTTCTGGAACATCATACGGGTGAGTTTCAGCAATTTTCTTTTTAAGTTTGGATTTATTTTTTGTTATAGTTTTGAATATCGCAATGTATTCTGCTGAATTTTGGATTTTACCATTCCAGGAGTAAACTGAGTCAATTTTTGAAATATTTACACACGCTATTATCTTAGTTTTTAGAAGATCATTAGCAATTTTTAAAATTGATTTTTTATTAGGATATGTAGAGATAATCAATACAGGTTTCATAGTAACCGATAAATGCCTGTGCTTTAAAAAATTAACAATTAGTTTGGAACTTGATTTTATTACTGACAATGCGATAATCTACGTCTTAATGGCTTGGGTAGCTATTTTTGTAACTGCAAAAGCCCTAAAATTAGAAAAATATGGTTTTGAGATTAAATCATACAGTCTTGTTTACAAAAATAAAAGCGTCAATGATATTTTAATTCGAATTCTTGGACGAACAAAACGAGGAATCAAGGTATTTGCAAATGTCAGTGTAATTGCAGGTTTTATTATGATGGGTTTTGCATTTTGGTTTTTACTAAATAATGTTTCAAACTTTTTTGTTGCACAATCAGAATTTAACGAATTAACGGTACTAATTCCAGGAATTACTTTAACTTCAGCACCAGCTATTACGTACTTTTTACTTTCAATTCCAATTGTACTTGTAATGCATGAAGGAGGACACGGAATTGTCGCTGCACTTGAAAAAATTAAAATTAAAACAGGAGGATTTGCAATTTTTATCGCGATGTTTGCAGGATTTGTAGAACCAGATGAAGAGCAATTTGAGAAAGCAAAAAAGATTTCTAAATTAAGAGTAATAGGAGCAGGTGCAACATCAAATGTATTATTTGCATTTGTTTTAGGTGCAATATTATTAACAAATCCATTCTTTGCAATGGTAGTACCTGAACCACTATTGAGCATATTTTACGAATTACCAGAAGGTGTTTTGATACTTTCAATTATAGAAAATTCAGGAGCTGAACAAGCAGGGTTACTTGCAAATGACATAATCACTACAATTAACGACAAACCCATTTTTAGTCCAGCTGATTTTCCCAGCCTGAATCCAGGAGAAACAGCTAGTGTATCTGTTCTTAGAGATGGTCAACCATTAGACTTTGGATTAGAAGTTATGCCAGCACCAGATGATCCTGAACGAGGATTAATTGGAATTATGAGAGATAATTCATTTGCGTATACGCCGGTAATGAATTTCATTGAGTGGAATGATCCTAATGTTTCAATGTTCTTGTTATGGTTATGGATGATTTCATTTTTCATAGGTATAATCAACATGCTTCCGTTACCAATATTGGATGGTGGAAAATTTATTCACATTATTATCGATAAAAGATTTTCAGATAAAGCAGTTAAAGCTACAATGTGGATAATTTACGCATTTACATTTGCACTATTTGGCCTCAATATTGCACTATCATATATGAAATCTGGTTGGTTCACAATCTAAAACTAACTAAAGAATAATTAATGAAAAATAATTATTAAAATTATGACCTGCGATAGATGTGAAAATCAAGCAGCATATACACGAAAATATTCAGGTGAAAAATTATGCTCTCAATGTTTTTCAAAATCTATCGTACATAAAACTACTAAAACTATTTCAAAATATAACATGATTAAATATAATGACGTGGTTGCAGTTGCAGTATCAGGTGGAAAAGATTCACTAGCATTACTAAAAATTATGCATGAAATGTCATTGACTCATAGTTTTAAAATTAAAGTAATAACAATTGACGAAGGAATTCCAGGATATAGAAACGAAGCATTAGAGATTGTTGAAAAAGTTTGTAGTGAATTAAATCTAGATCATAAAGTTTACTCGTACAAAGATCTTTTTGAATTAACACTTGATGAAGCATTAGACTTGAGAGAAAGTGAAAAAACATCATCATGTTCAATGTGTGGAACATTTAGAAGACGTGCAATGGATTATGCAGCAAAAGATGTCGGAGCAGATGTAATTGCTACAGGTCATAATTTAGACGATACGTTACAAACATTTGTCATAAATATGATTTCAGGTGATACAACTAAGGTAGGATGGATGGATCCAGATACATCTACAAACTCTATAAGAAAAATAAAACCACTTTGTGAAATATATGAATCTGAAATTGTATTTTATGCATTTACAAATGATATGCCATTTCAATCAGAACCATGTCCTCACATGAACGAAGGAATAAGAACAGATATTCGTGAATTTTTAAATTCATTAGAAAGTCAACGAAGTGGAATTAAAAATAATTTGTACCAATCAATTATCAAAGTTTCTAAAGTAATGAAAAAATCCAATATCAATAGTAAAGAAAGAAAGAATTGTGAAAAATGTGGTAGTGAATGTACAGGTGATATGTGCTCAGTTTGTACTATGGTTTTAAAACTAAAAGCAAATCAAACCTAATGCAAATATAACATACAATCTTAGAAAAAATGGTAGTAGGTAGGATTGGGGTGCTAGCCGTGCCCTATTCTGAAACCGGCTATATGCAGAGATCAGCAACTGCTGGGTAAATCTCTAGATGGGTAATTCCCACTTGGTGTGCGGAAATGAAATCACGCCGAGGCGGGTGGTTGCAGGACTAGAAATATTCGAAGGAATAACTTCTAAGACCGAACTATCGAAAGGGATGAGGTCCGGGAGGGAGCAATCCTAAGGTAGGACATCCACGCTTCCTCGTCTACGTGGCGGATCTTGTATGCCTTGAAATGGGGCTATTTGTCTAGACTGGAACCAGCGGATCTACTACCTTTATAATTAAAATTAAAATTACATCCGTATGGAAGGACTAATTTCATTTGGAAATAAAAGAAATTATGAAGATTTTAAAAAACAAATTCCAGTAACTGTACTACCTCTTTTTGATTCAATTAGAGAATTTTGTTTCACATTAGGAGAAAACGTATTAGAAGATATTAGAATGCACAGAGTGGTTTTTTGCAAATCAATGACATTTAGATGGTTTATTGATGTGGAACCAGAACGAGACGGAGTTATTATTAAAATTCAAAAAAGTCGAAAAGATCCAATACAAACTATTCAAATTAAAAAAGATCAACCAATTTCAGAATTTACTGAATTATTCAAAACAGCATATGAAAATATTCATTAGTACAAAACATCAAATTTTGTAAATTCATTATTAAATTTTTCATCATGAATTTCAACATTTTCAACTATTGAATTAGCAGGACCATTATGAGCCCATTTCACAAGTACAGAAATATTTTCTTCAGTACCTTCCAAAATACATTCAACACGACCATCTTCGAGATTCTTTACCCATCCAAAAATATTATTTTGTATAGATTTAGCTTTTAGACTCTGACGGAAAAAAACTCCTTGCACTCTACCAGTTACAAAAAGTCTTAAACGTTGATTAGACATTGATAGAAAATTTAAGAAACTCGTTAATCAATTTTATCTTTAAAGAAAAACTACTTTCTTTCTTTAATTCTTGCTCTACCAGTTTTTCTAGCGGCAATGCTTCCAACTTTTGCTCCAGGAGGTGCATCTCTAGATACAGTAGAACTTTGTCCAACGTGTTGATGTCTACCACCACCGTGTGGGTGAACATATGATGCTTGTGCAACACCTCTAACAATCGGATATTTCTTTCCTTTAGCTTTAAAACTACGCCATTTGTTTCCGGCACTCATAAAGTGACGTTCAGTTGCGCCACCACCTGAAAGAGTACCTATCATTGCTCTATTTTTTGGATTAAGAGTTGCAAATTTACCAGAAGGAAGTTTAATTGTAACACCATCATCACCGTGTGAGAAAATAGTTGCATCAGTTCCTGCAGATTTTACTATAGCACCACCGTCTCCAAAATGTCTTTCAATATTACAAACAATAGTACCATCAGGGATATTTTGAACACTAATGACATTTCCTTTTTCAATTTTTGATTTTAATCCAAATTCTAATGATTCGCCTACTTTAGTTCCAAGAACTGCTGGAATAAAGGAAACAGTACCATCTTCAAATCTAACTTTAGATAGCGGTGCTTCTCTTCCCCGCTCATGAATTAAATCTATAATTTCACCAGTATGATTTTCTGCTAGTGGAAAACGTGGATAAGTAGCAGTTTTTCCGACTTTACCAGTAGCAGTTGATTTAAACTGATGACCTCCACGGCCTCGTCTACGTACTAATGGTCTTTTACCCAAGTTGATCGTTTCCACGAGAAAAGAGGATTTTAAGCTTTGTATAGCTAGAACAGGGAAGAGTTATCACAAAGGTATAAAAAATAGATTAAGGATTCTTCCTTTATGAGCCAAAATGCACTTTCTCTCAAAGTTCTTGAAGCATATACAAGAGATGTTGGAAGAGGAGTAGCAAGAATTGATTATGATTCAATGGATACACTAAATGCCTCAACAGGGGATGTTATTGAAATTAAAGGTAAAAGAAGAACAGTTGCAAAATGTCTTCCATTATATCCATCTGATGAAGGGAAAGGAATAATCAGAATTGATGGACTTGGTAGAAATAATTCAGGTATAGCAATTGGAGATACTATTTCAGTTAGAAAAATTAAAGCAGTTGCTGCTGAAAAAGTAGTAGTTGCACCACTAGAAGCAATACCTCCAATAGATGAAAGATATCTTGCTGATGCTTTAGAAAGTGTTCCATTAATCAAAGGAGATAATGTAATGGTTCCATACTTTGGTGGACGATTAACATTTCAAGTAATTGGCGTAACACCAGCAGCTGATGCAGTTTTGATTACACAAAAAACAGTTTTCCATATTGCAGAGAAAGGAGAAACATTGCGCGGAGTTCCACAAGTTACCTATGAAGACATTGGTGGCATAACAAATGAAATTAAAAAAGTTAGAGAAATGATTGAGCTTCCATTAAGACATCCAGAAATTTTTGAAAAATTAGGTATTGAAGCACCAAAAGGTGTTTTACTATACGGTCCTCCAGGTACAGGAAAAACTTTACTTGCAAAAGCAGTTGCAAATGAAAGTCAAGCTCATTTCATTAGTATCTCAGGTCCAGAAATAATGAGTAAATTTTATGGAGAGAGTGAAGCAAGATTAAGAGAAATTTTCAAAGAAGCAAGAGAAAAAGCTCCATCAATTATCTTTGTAGATGAAATTGATTCAATTGCACCAAAAAGAGAAGAAGTTACTGGAGAAGTGGAACGTAGAGTAGTATCACAAATGTTATCATTAATGGACGGATTAGAAGCAAGAGGAAAAGTTATTGTTATTGCAGCAACAAATAGACCAAATGCAATAGATCCTGCACTTAGAAGACCAGGAAGATTTGATAGAGAAATTGAGATCAAAGTTCCAGATAAAAAAGGAAGAAGTGACATTCTTGCAATTCACAGCAGAAACATGCCATTAGCAGATGATGTCGACATGTCAAAAATATCATCAGTTAGTCACGGATATGTGGGTGCAGATTTAGAATATCTTTGTAAAGAAGCTGCAATGAAATGTTTGAGAAGATTATTACCAGTACTAGATTTACAAGAGGAAAAACTATCTCCAGAAACTTTAGATAAACTAATTGTAAACCATGAAGATTTTACAAAAGCATTGATTGAAGTAACCCCATCTGGAATGCGAGAAGTATTTATTGAAAATCCAGACGTCAGTTGGGAAGAAGTTGGAGGATTAGAAGATGTTAAACGAGAATTACAAGAAGCAGTTGAATGGCCAATGAAATATCCAGGATTATACGATAAGCTAGGACACAGCATGCCAAGAGGAATATTACTTCACGGTCCAAGTGGTACTGGAAAAACTTTACTTGCAAAAGCAGTTGCTACACAAAGTGAAGCAAATTTCATTTCAGTAAGAGGTCCAGAATTACTATCAAAATGGGTAGGGGAATCAGAAAGAGGTATTAGAGAAATTTTCAAAAGAGCCAGACAATCATCACCTTGTGTAGTATTCTTTGATGAAATTGATTCAATTGCACCAATAAGAGGAGCAGGTGGAGAAAATGCAGTTACTGAAAGAGTTGTAAGTCAATTACTTACAGAATTAGATGGCATGGAAAATATGCATGGAGTAATAGTTTTAGCTGCAACAAACAGAGCAGATATGATTGATCCTGCATTATTAAGACCAGGAAGATTTGATAAAATTATACAAATTCCACTTCCAGATAAAGAAAGTAGAAAGAGTATTTTGAAATTAAATGCAGAAAAAATACCAACAGTTACTGAAGAAAGTGATCCAAAACATATTGACTTTGAAAAACTTTCAGAGTTAACTGATGGACTTAGCGGTGCAGATACAGCATCAATTGCAAATACTGCAGTATCATTAGTAATTCATGAATACTTAGATTCACATCCAGATGTAAAAGATATTGAGAAAACCACTATTGATGCTAAAGTAACAATGAAGCATTTTGAAGAAGCAGTAAAGAAAGTTAGGGAACAAAAAGATCTTAAGTTGGGTGAAAAACTAGTCGCTTCCTATTACAGATAGTTTTAATAAAATAACAAGTCTAATTCTCATAAATGTCAGAATATACAGGATATAATGGAAATTCATTACTATTTCTTAAAACAAATAAAATTCTAGTTGGAGATTCTGTGAAAATTTTGGCAGATATTACATATTCAGGAATAGTGATGCCAAGATACGAACACAATGATGATAAACATATTGTTTTAAAATTAAAAAGCGGATATAACATTGGTTTAGAAATAGAAAAAATAGAAAAAATAGAAAAAAACCCACACGTAGAAAAAAATATTCAACAAAATAAAGAAATTGAAAAAAATGAAGATTTACCAAATATTCTATTATTGTCAACTGGAGGTACAATTGCAAGTAAAATTGATTATAGAACAGGTGCAGTTACACCAGTATTAACAGCTGAAGAATTAAATTCATCAGTTCCAGAACTTGCTAAAATAGCAAACATTGACACAAAAGTACTATTTTCAGAATATTCTGAAAATATTATGCCTGAACATTGGTTAAAAATTGCTGAAACAATAAAAGAATACAGTGAATCAAACTATTCAGGAATAATTATTGCCCATGGAACAGATACCATGCACTATACATCATCATATCTATCTTTTTCACTAGCAGGTTTTACAATACCTATAGTATTAGTTGGTTCACAGAGATCATCAGATCGTGCATCATCAGATGCAGCATTAAATCTAATGGGGGCAATAAAATTTCTCACTAAATCTAAAACAAAGGGAGTTTACATAGCAATGCATCAAGATGAAAATGATGAAACAATTGCATGTCATATTGGTACACGTGTAAGAAAAAATCATACTAGTAAAAGAGGTGCATTTCAAACAATAGGTAATGATCCAGCATTTTTAGTTTTAAATAATGAAATTCATAAAAATATGAAAACAGATTTTTTTACAATTGATAAATTTAATCCTAAAATAAAAATAAATGAAAAAGTTGCTCTAGTAAAATATCATCCAGGGTATAATCCAGATTTGTTAAAAAATATAATAGACTCAGGATGTAAAGCAATAATTTTTGAAGGTACAGGGTTAGGACATATTGGGAAAAACATGTATCCAGTAATAAAAATAGCAAATGAAAAAGGAATTTTCATGGGAATGACTTCTCAATGTATAGACGGTAGAGTAAGAATGACAGTTTACGAAAGTGGGAGAGATCTATTAAATTTAGGAATAATACCTCTTGAAAACATGATTCCAGAAATTGCATTGGTTAAAGCAATGTGGATAACAGGAAATACTGAAAAATATAATGAAATTAAAGAAAATATGCTTAATCAAATTGCATCAGAATTTACAACATAATGGATAATAATATGGAAAAATTTTCAATAAAAGATGTAGGCGTAAAAGTAGGACTAGAAATTCATCAACAACTTGCAACTAATAAAAAATTATTTTGTGATTGTACCCCTATTGAATCAGAGGATTATACTATTAAATTTCAAAGGAAATTACGAGCTTCAAAAAGTGAATTAGGTGAGTTTGATCCTGCGGCATTATTTGAAAGTACAAAATCAAAAACAATCATGTATTATGCAAATCATGAAAGTAGTTGTCTAGTTGAACAAGATGAAGAACCACCACACGAATTAGATGAGGATGCAAGAAAAATTGCATTAACTATTGCTGCAGCACTAAAATCAAATATTTTTAGTGAAATTTATCCTATGAGAAAAACAGTAATTGATGGTTCCAATACAACGGGATTTCAACGTACAATGTTAATTTCACAAGGTGGATTCTATAATGCAGGAGAAACTAAAGTTGGAATTCAATCAATTTGTTTGGAAGAAGATGCTGCAAAAATTTTGGGGGAAGAAGGAAATGTTAGAAAATTTGGATTAGAACGTTTAGGTGTACCACTAGTTGAAATTGCAACAGATCCTTTTGAAGTAGATTCAGCAGAAATTAAAAAAATTGCATTATCGTTAGGAAGAATTTTGAGAAGTACAAAAAAAGTAAAAAGAGGATTAGGATCAATTCGACAAGATGTTAATGTGTCAATTAGAGATGGAAAAGGGGTTGTAATTGAAGTTAAGGGTGTGCAGCAATTAGATCAATTAGAAAAAGTTGTAGAATATGAAGCAAAAAGACAACACGGAATATTAAAAATTTCAAAAAACATACAAGAAAGCAATTGGGAATACAATAATCAAGATAAAAAAGACATTACAGAATTATTTACAAAATGTGAATCAAAGATTATTCAAAACGCAATAAAGAAAAATCAGAAAATAATGGCTGTGTCTTTTAAAAACATGGCTGGAATGTTCGGATATTCACCTTATGAAGGCATTAGATTAGGAAAAGAAGTAGCTGAATTAGTCAGATTTTTTGGAATTGGCGGAGTTTTTCATTCAGACGAGTTACCAAACTACGGTATAGAAGAATCAGATTTAGAAGAATTAAAGAATTTTTTACAAATTAATGAAAATGATGCATTTTTAGTTTTAGCATCTCCGGAAGAAAAAATTCATACAGTAATTGATCAAATTGTTTTAAGAATAGAACATATCAAAAATCATGGCATACCAATAGATACCAGATTAGCTACTCAATCAGGTGAAACAAAATTTCTTAGACCAAGACCAGGAGCTGCACGAATGTATCCAGAAACAGACATTCCTCCAATAATCATTAGTAAGGATGAATTAATAGATGCAGAAAAAAATATTCCAAAATTATGGGACGATTCAATTAAAGAAATAGAAACAAAGTATGAAATGAATCAACAACTTGCAGAACAAATTTTTGATTCTAAATATATTGAATTATTTGAAAACATAATTGAAAAAATTAAAACAAATCCAACATTTGTTGCATCAATTCTTTGCTCAACAATTACAAATTTAGAAAGAAAAGGATTAGATTCAAATTTATTAAAAAATGAATATATTTTCAAATTATTTGAATTATTAGAAAAAGATCAAATTGCCAAAGAATCAATTGAAATAATATTTGAAAACATAATGTCTAAAAAATCAAAAAATATAGAAGAAGCTATGAAAAATGCTTCAATTGAATCCATTAGTGAAGAAGATGTAGATAAAATTATCAAAGACATAGTAAACAAAAATCAAGAAATTATTAAAAATCAAAAAGAAAGAGCAATGGGACCATTAATGGGAATGGTAATGAAAGAACTAAGAGGTAAAGCCTCAGGTGAAATAATAAATAAACTTCTTTTAAAAAATATTAAAAAGAAATTAGAACAGGATTAATTAAGTGATAAAATGGAATTTAGAGAAATTTATTGTATAACTTGTAAAAAAATAATTGGGCGTTATAACATAAAATTTTACAATGAAGATAAAATTGCAGAACTAATGAAAACAAGTCATGTGACTCACGTTAGAAACGGTCATCAAATAAACATTAGAAAGTATACAAAATAATTAATATGATTTAATTTTTTCAATTGCTTCTGAAAGATTTGTAATTCGATGTAGTTTATGATTTGAAATATGTTGATTCCAAGGTTGTGAATATAAAATAACTTTTTTATTATTTTCAAGAAATTTTACTGCATTCAAAGGGGAATCATCAATAAAAACATCATAATCTAAATCAGCTTTCATTGGTCCATCAATTACTGATACATAATTATCATATGAAATATCATGATAATTTAACCAATTTTTTACAAAGGAATCAGTAGAACGTTCTCTAGCAGTTACAATATCTACCTGTCCAAGGGTTGAAAGATTTTTTGTTGTAGATGATAAATTTTCTTCCGTAGGAGGCAATGATTCCCAATTTTTCCAACAGTAACTTAGTTCAGAATAAAAGTCAAATGGATTGATATCAAATTTTTTCCAAAATTCCCAATCAGTTACTTGATTTTTAGAAATATGTGGACGAATTGAATTGCTATAATTTAACCAAGATACTATTACATCAGCAAGTACTCCATCAACATCTAATGCAATTTTCATTTTTATCAATTAATCAGTAGTTTTTTGAAATTCATTTAAAAGATTTTTTTGATGTTTACTGAGTTTTTTAGGAATAGTTACAACCATTCGAATAAACTGATCTCCTGTTCCTCTTGAATTAATATGAGAAACTCCTTTTCCTTTTAATTTAATGATATGGTTTGGTTGACTACCAGAATTAACCTTAACTTTTTCATTTCCTTCTAAAGTGGGGACACTAATTTCACAACCTAATGCAGCATCAATCATAGAAATATCTTGATCATAGAAAATATCTTTTCCATCTCTATGGAAATATCTATGAGGTTGTACTTGAACTCTAATAACTAAATCTCCATTTACTCCATTTGGAATTTCATTTCCTTCATTGGAGACAATATAATCGCCAGAATCAATTCCAGGTGGAATTTGAAAATCAACTTTTTTAGTTCCTTTAACTCGTCCTTGTCCTTTACAATTACCACATGGTTTTTCTATCATAGAACCTTCACCTCTACAAGTAGGGCATGGTGCAGCAGTAACAAATGAAGCAAATCCCATATCACGAGTTTGTCTTACCTCTCCCTGACCGTTACAGGTTACACAAGTTTTTTTATTTGTACCAGGTTTACAACCAGATCCACTGCAATTATCACATTTGATTTGTTTTTGTAAATTTATTTCCATTTTTTTTCCATGTAGTACATCTTCTAGTGTTACTGTAGTTTGATAAAGAAGATCAGATCCACGTTGTTGTTGATTGAAACCTCCACCGCCTCCGCGACCAAAAATTGATTCAAAAATATCATTAAACCCTCCACCGCCTCCGCGACCTTGGGAAATATCATCGCTACTATATCGACCATCAACTCCAGCATGGCCATGTTGATCATATGTTTGCTTTTTTTCAGAATCTGAAAGAATAGCATATGCCTCAGAAATTTCTTTAAAATGCTCTCCAGCATCTTTAGATTGATTACGATCAGGATGGAACTTTAATGCTAATTTTCTATATTGGTTTTTTATTTCATCTGAAGAAGAAGTTTTGGAAACTCCTAAAACTTCATAATAATCACGTTTTGCACTCATGAGTTATTCCTTCATTATAATTACACTATAAATGATTGAATTTAAAAAATTAGTTGGTTTTTGTTTCATTAGTTGAATCTGACTCAGCAGTTGCTCCATCAGCAGTTGCTCCATCAGCAGTTGCTCCATCAGCAGTTGCTCCATCAGCACCTTGTTGTCCATCAGCACCTTGTTGTCCATCAGCACCTGGAGGCGGAGTAGCATTCTTGTAAAGTTCAGTGGTTACTTCATTAACTAAAGATTGGAGTGCTTCAAGTTTAGGTTTCAATTCAGATGCATCTTTATCTAAAACTTCTTTCACTTCTTTTACTGCATCAGTAATTCTAATTCCTTGTTCTTGTGAAATCTTATCTTTTAAATCATCATTTACTAATTTTTCAGTAGTATAGATATAACTCTCTGCCTCATTTTTAAGTTCAATTTTTTCTTTCTTTAATTTATCTTCATCAGAAAACTTTTCAGCATCTTCTTTTAATTTTTCAATTTCTTCTGGAGATAATTTTGAATTAGATTCAATAGTAATTTTTGCTTCTTTTTGTGTACCAAGATCTTTTGCTGTAACATTGATAATTCCATTTGCATCAATATCAAATTTAACTTCAATTTGAGGAACCCCTCTTGGTGCTGGTGGTAAATCAGTAAGATTAAAGCTTCCTAAAGAAACATTATCAGTTGCCATCGGTCTTTCTCCTTGAACAACATGAATTGTTACAGCTGTTTGATGATCAGCGGCTGTTGTGAAAACTTTAGCTTTGGAAGTTGGAATAGTAGTATTTCTTTCAATTAGTGGTTCTCTTACACCACCTAATGTTTCAATTCCTAATGTTAGAGGAGTTACATCAAGTAAAACGATATCACTTGTCACATCACCTGCAATAATTCCAGCCTGAATTGCAGCTCCCATTGCTACTGCCTCCATTGGATCAACACCAGATTCAGTTTCTTGTCCAACAACTTCACTAACAAATTTTTTGACTAATGGAATTCTTGTTGGTCCACCTACCATGACAATTTTATTAATATCAGAATTAGATAATTTTGCATCTTCTAATGCTTTGAGTATTGAAGGCTTACATCTATCAACAATTGGTCCAATCAATTCATCTAGTTTAGCTCTTGTAATTCTTAATTCAAGATTTTTAGCACCTGCAGAAGGATCATGTGCAATAAATGGTAAATTGATATCAGTTTCCATTACTGTGGATAATTCAATTTTTGCTTTTTCACAAGCTTCTCTAATTCTTGTCATTGCAGTTGTATCAGAACTTAAATCAACACCTTCTTTTTTCTTAAATTCATCTACAAGATAATCAATTAGAACTTTATCCATATCTGTACCACCCAATTTAGTATCTCCAGATGTACTAAGTACTTCAAAGACACCGCCACCCATTTCCATTATAGTGACATCTAATGTACCGCCACCAAAATCAAAAACAAGTATTTTCATATCTTGTTTAGCTTTATCTAATCCAAATGCTAATGCTGCTGCAGTTGGTTCATTGATAATTCTGACAACATCAAGACCAGCAATTGTACCAGCATCTTTAGTGGCTTGACGTTGATTATCATCAAAATATGCAGGAACTGTAATTACTACTTTATCGATTGTCTCTCCAACAAATGCTTCTGCATCTTTTTTAATTTTTTGAAGAATGAATGCAGAAATTTGCTGAGGCTTGTATTGTTTATCTAAAATTTTAAAAGTTTCATCTGAACCCATTTTTCTTTTAGCAGCAAAAATAGTATTATCAGGGTTAGTTACAGATTGTCTTCGTGCAGGTTCACCAACTAAAAGTTCACCATCTTTACTAAATGCAACAACTGATGGAAAAGCTTTGCCGCCTACAGTTGCACCTTCAGCAGCTGGAATAATAGTTGGTTTTCCACCCATTACAACTGCAGCCGCAGAGTTACTTGTTCCCAAGTCAATACCAATAATTTTAGTCATTTTTTATCATCATCCTTCTTTGAAATTTCTACTAACGTAGGTCTTATTATACTCTGATGAGAAATATATCCCTTCCTGATCTCTTTAATGATAGTATTATCATCTAAAGCGGGATCAGAAACTATAGAAATAGCCTCATGGAAATTTGGATTAAAAATTTCACCTAATGCCTCAATAGATGTAACATCATATTTTTGCATCAATGATTCCATATTTTTTAAAATAGAGTTTAAACCATCTGCATTAATTTTACTTTCAGATAGTACATCTTTAGCTCGAATAAAATCATCATAAACTTTGATAAAATCTAACATAAATTCATTAATTTTAGAATTAACACCATGTTCAATATCAGATTTTGTTTTTTTACTAAGATTTTGAAAATCTGCTAATACATGTTTTAATTTTTCTTCAAATTGAAATACTTTTTCTTTTTCCAAATCCAGTAATTTTAATAATTCTTCAACTGTTTGTTCAGATTTTTTAGAAAAATCGTTAGTTTCAATTGTATCTTCAGAAACAACTTCAACAGGAACTTCTTCAGAAACAACTTCAACAGGAACTTCTTCAGAATTATTTTTGTTAGACAATTTATACAAAATAATTATTTAGCTAATTTATAGTATTATTGAAGAGTTTCGCATATAGGGTTGGCTTTTATAATTATCAAATTAGAATCATGTTTAGTTTTTTCAATACTATCAAAATCAGATTGTGAACATGCCACAACAATTGTAGTTTTATCATTGTGAAACAAATTAAAATCTGGATTTTGATAAGCTTCTACATCTCCAATATAATCACGTAATCGTGTAGTTAAATTTTGAATCATTTCAATTTTATCTCCACGCATTGCATGTTGATCAATGGTCCAAGATAATGCAATTTTTGTTCTGCTTGCTTTTAAATCATTTTTCTTTAATGTTCCACGAATTTCATCGATTAATCTTTTCATGTAACCATCAATACCTTTTACACTTCCATTAATTAAATACATTAATGAATTTGAACCCTCAAATGATGAACCTAAAGATTTTAGATCAAATAATCCATTAATCATATTATCTAAAAATATTTCTTGAAAATTACTTGAAGAAAGATCTTTTTTTGTAATTTCATCTTGTGCATACTTACAAACTTCCAAAATACTACACAGACCAGAAAATCTAGATAAAATATCAATAGCATGAAAATGTTCTGATGAAGAAATACCTACAAACTTTTTTTCTTTTTTATTTGTGGTAAGTAAATCAGAAAGAACTAAATCTTCTTTGGCATTAAATGAACCAATAATTTTTGGTTGCTGATTTAGATCTTCTAGCGGATAATAAAAATATGATATATTTTTACCAGCTTTAAGTCCAGTTACATGTTCCAATAACGAAATATTTTCATTATTACCTCCAAATCCAGTTGGAAGTGTAAAAATTACAGAACTATTTTTTTTTAATGATGTAATTGCATCTTTGAATTTAGAATGAATTTCTGTTTTAACATCTTGACCTGTTTTCCTAATTCTGGGAGTAAAGAAAAGATATTGAGCTTTAGAAACAGCTACATCAATTGGCTCCATAGCTAATAGTGGTTCATCCTCTTTTAATGAAGAAACATTTGGATAAGTTTTAGCAATTTCAGCTTTAAGCGATATAGCAGATGGAGTGGATTCATCTATTATGTAAACATCAGCGCCTTTAATGGCCATTTGAGATGCAAGGGCATATCCTTCAGTACTAAGTCCATAAACAACAACTTTTGCTCCCGCCATCCAATTAGAGAGCATAATGGACTAAGAAAAACTTATTGAAGTGCAGTCATTTTCAAAAATGCTTGAAAATATGGATTGATATTCTAACACCAAAACAATTATTGTTTTCTGAACCAATAGTTGAAAGATTAGGGGTGAAACATGATCTTTTGTGCACTTCAAGAGAATATGAAGAAGTTTCAAAATTATCAAAAATACGTCATTTTGACCTCATGTTTGTTGGAAAACATGGAGGGGGTGATAAAAAAACTAAACTTGAGGCCAGTATTAAAAGAATTAACAAACTATCAAAAAAAATTGAAAAGTTTAAACCAGATCTAGTAATTAGTTTTGGATCACCAGAGGCAGCAAGAATCTCATTTGGATTAGGAATTAAACACATAATGTTTTGTGATTCTCCTCATGCTAATGCAGTAATGCGATTAACATTACCACTAATTCAAAAAGTACTAATTCCACATATTATACCAAAAAAAGAATTTTCCAAGTATGGAATTAGTGAAAAAAATATTGTGCAATACAAAGCAATTGATGCAGTAGTTACAATAAAAAGAAAAATTAATGAAAAAATAGCATCTCCATTTAAAAATAATAATAAAAAAAATATTTTGATTAGAGTAGAAGAAGAAGAGGCATCATATACATCAAAATCAAGTAAAATTATTCCAATAATTGAAAAAATTGCAAATGATTACAAAGATGAAAATATCATAGTATTGGGAAGATATACAAAACAAATTTTAAATTTACAAAAAGTAATTGGCAATAAAGTAAAAATTATTAAAATGTCATTTGATGGAAAATATCTATTAAAGAATACAGATATTTTTATAGGATCTGGTGGAACTATGACAGCTGAATCTGCTTTAATGGGAGTTCCCACAATATCATATAATGCAGTTCCAAATATAGTAGAAAAATTCTTAGTGAAAAAATATCTGGTAAAAAGAGAAATAAATCCATCAAAAATTTCAAACCATATTAAGAAAATTTTTGAACTAAATAACAATCAAAGCCAAAAAAGAGCAGAAAAAATTGTCAACCAAATGGAAGATCCGATAGAGAAACTAATTCAAATTATCAAAAATTAATTCTAATTTAATTTTAAGAGTTAAATTAAATTAAAAAGTTCATTAAGGGAATAGCAATTTTCGATTTAGCAGCCCGGTAGTGTAGCGGTCAAGCATAGAGGCCTTTGAAGCCTTTGACCCCAGTTCGAGTCTGGGCCGGGCTACTTTATTTAAAAATTAATCATGACTGGGCATGAACATAATATAGTTAACATAACTCAGACTAGCCATAATGACAGATGTCATCTTAGGAATGGGAGAAGTGGGTCAAACATTATTTGATTTACTCGTAGATAGGAAATTTGATTGTGTTGGAATTGATCTAGATAATTCAAAATGTAAAAAATATTCTGAAAATGAAGTTATTAAAAATCCAGAATATCTGCACATATGTATACCAGGAGAATTAACAGGGTTTACAGATATTGTACTTAACTGGATTAATAAAATAAAAAACATACAAGTAGTCATAATCCATTCAACGGTAAAACCAGGAACTACAAAAATAATACAAGAAAAATTATCAATACCAATTTTATTCTCACCGGTTCGTGGAGTACATAAAAGATTTCTAAATGATATTAAAAAATATACAAAATTTATTTCGTTTGATGGTGCAGAAATAGATTCAAAAATAAAAAGAGATTTAGAAAATAGGTTTGAAAAAATAGATTGGATGTCAACAACAAAAACAGCAGAACTTGCAAAAATATTAGTAGATACAACATATTATGGATGGTTGATTAACTACGCACAAGTTACTAAAATGATTTGTGAAAAAGAAAATATTGATTTTGATGAAATGTGGAAATTTGCAGATGAAATTCATGAAAATTTAGGAAATAGACCAAAAATGTTTCCAGGTATCATTGGAGGACATTGCGTAATACCAAATTTAAATTTAGTAGGGTATGAAAATTTAGAAATAATTAAAAAAATTAATGAAATGTATGAAAAATTTAAAAAATAATTCTAATTTTTAAAAATCTAATCTTGTCAATAATTTTGATGCAATAATAAAAAGACCAGTTGCAAGAACTGCAAGAATAACCATTTCAAGGATTACAAATTCTGTAACAGTTCCAAAAATACCCGCTCTAATTATATCAACAAGATACGTTAAAGGATTAAGATAAAATGCCGTACGCAGTGGTTCAGGTGCAGTGTCAGCTGGATAAAATGCAGAACTAACAAAAGCAAAGAAAAGGAAAACTGTGTTAATTATTACATTAAACCCTTCACTTGATCGTAATCTAGTAGAAATGATTGAAGCCAGTGAGCCAAATAATACAGATCCCGTAATTGCACCAAAAATAATGATTGGAATTGTGACTAATGAAAATTCTGCTGACTGAAAAATTACAGGGTATCCAACAATGGCAATCAATGAAGCACTAACAAGTCCAATTATCGCTATAGTGCAAATATTACTAAGAATGTAATGACTTCGAGTAAATGGTCCAGACATAATTTGCTCAAACATTCCATGTCTTCGATCATTCCAAATTAAAATGCCAGAAATTAGAGTACTATTCATGATATTAAATCCAATCATACCAGATGCTAAGAATGCAGGATAATCGAGTTCCTTACCAGCAAATGGAACTTGATTAATTAATGGACCATATGCAAAACCTGCTACAAAAATATAGATTAAAGGAAAAATAATTTGCCAGATTAAAAATCCAGGGTTAAGTGAAATCGTAAGATTTCTATTGACAAGTCTAATTATCGGGTGCATTTTCCTTCATCATTTTTAAAAATATTTCTTCAAGATTTGTTGGTACTGCAGATAAATCTTCAATTTCAATATTATTTTCATTAAGTATTTTCAATACTCTAAGTAATACTAATTCTGATTGTTCTGAATGAATTATGATTGTAGTACCAGTATTGAAATCAATTTTATAATCTGGAATATCAACTAATAAAGAAGAAATGTTAGATTGTTTTTTTAACAAATGAATTTTAATTGTTTTTTCTTTTCCAAATCTATTTTTTAAGGCATCAGGTGAATCGACAGTAAGAATTTTTCCTTTATTAATAATAGCTATTTCATCACAAAGATATTCAGCTTCAGATAGAATATGAGTTGTATAAAAAATTGTTAATCCACTTTTAACTTTATTTTTTAAATAATCTAATAATTTTCTTCGAGCTTCTGGATCTAATCCAACAGTGGGTTCATCTAAAAATAACAATTCCATATCATGCATAAATTCACGTGCAACTTGTACTCGTCTTCGTTGACCGATAGAAAGATCCTCGTTTCTTTTCTTACGAATTTCAACCAAATCAAAATCTGTCAAAAGTTGTTCCATTCTTTTGTTACGTTCAGTTTTTGGAATATTCCACATCATCCCATATTTATCAAGAGATTTTTCTACAGACAGTGTAGGCTCATAACTGGGTTGCTGTAGTACAACCCCAATTTTATCACGAATTTTTAATGGATGTAAAATAGCATCTATTCCCAAGATAGAAAGTGAGCCTGATGAAGGTCTGATTAGAGTAGTAAGAAGTTTGATTGTGGTTGATTTTCCAGCACCATTAGGTCCTAAAAATCCAAAAACCTGTCCTCTTTTAACAGATAAAATAAGATCATTTACAGCATTTACCGAACCGTATGATTTTGATAAATGATTAACATCAATGCAGGACATAATCAAACTGCGATCTTCCTATTAATTTAGGTAATGAGATAACATATGATAATTAATCAATGATTTAGATTTATTTGTAAAAAATAGTCAAGAAAATTTGAAAAAGATCATTTTTAAAATTTTATCATGAAAATAGTCCAACATTGTTATTAAAATTAATGAAATTTTTATTAACGCAATATGTTTATGAAAATTAAATGTCAGAATCACAAAATCTTATTGATAAATTACTTGAACAAAAAACAGAATTAACCAGAGAAATAATTGATCAAAAAATTGTAGAAAAAAAGGAAAAAATTGGTGCAGGGTACCTAACCGATCAAGGTGCATTATTTCTAATTGCATCAGATTATGGAGTTACTTTAACAGAGTCATCAAAAACTGAAATTAACATAAAGGATCTGTATGCAGGGGCAAAAGATATTTCATTGGAAACAAGAGTGTTAAACGTTTCACCTACAAAGCAATTTTCAAGAAAAGATGGTTCTACATTTAATCTAAGAACAATGACCGTATATGATTCTGATTCCACAGCAAGTGTAAAGTTATGGGATGAAAAAGCAAATCTGCCAGGTATTGAAAATCTTAAACCGGGTGATTTAATAAAAATTATACAAGCTTATGTAAAATCAGATTTAGATGGTTCAGCAACTATCAACATTGGTTCGGGTTCAAATATTGAAATAATAGATACAGAGAGTCAGATTCCGCTCATTGATAAAATTACAAAAGATGTCAGTGAATTACAAGAAGGACAAAAAGATCTTGTAGTATCGGGAATGATTGATGGAATAATTAGTGGAATGCAATTTACAAATTCAAGAGGTCAGCCTGGAAAAGCACTCAGAATGAGACTAAAAGGAAAAGACAACACTGCAATGAGAGTAGTTCTTTGGGGTAAAGATGAATCATTAATTCCAAACATGATTTCACGATCAGCTAATGTGAAACTATTAGGTGTTAGAGTCAAATCAGGAAATCAAGAATTAGAAATTCATGGTAATGAATCAACAATGATTGAAATTGAAGGTGGAAAAGAGGCAGAACCAATTATTACTAGAATTTTATCAATTACAGTAACTGAAGCTGGAAAAAATATGATTATAGCAACAGATAGTGAAAAAAATATTTACAATATTAGTGATTTTTCAAATTCAACGACTGACTGTGTTGAAGGAGATGTAATTGAATGCATGCCATCAAAAGTTTACGGTAATTCAATTACATTAGATGAAAATTCATTTGTAAGAAAATTAGATAATGATGAGACCATTCCATCATTATCTAAAATTCGAACAAAAATTAGTGATGTAAAAGTTGATGGAACTTATTGTATTGAATCCATAGTATTGAAAGCTCCTGAAAGGCGTGAGATACAAACTAAATCAGGTGAATCAATTGCACTTTCAGAAATGTTTGTTGAAGATGATACAGGCCAAATTTGGGTAAAAGGATGGAGAATTCAAGCAAAATTAATTGATAAATGTGAACAAGGTGAAATTATTTCAATTACAGGATTAAATGCAAAAGCAAATAATTTTGGAGAGGGCAGAATAGAATTATTTCTAACAGCACATTCAAAAATTAAAAAGAAAAATTAAAAAATTTTATCAGATAGGCCTAATTCTGTAATTGTATAAGAAAAAGATTCTTTATTGAAAGGCGAATAAATTTGTCCATTAAACAGTGATGAATTTTTAAAAAGATGAATTTTAACATGTGTAAAAAGATCAATTGCAGTTGCCATATTTTCAACTTCCTTGTCACCAATATTTCTAATCATATTAGTAATTACAATAGGGATTTTGTTACTAATAGCATAAAATGATAATTCATGCATATATTTCATAAATAAAGAATTTTTTTTAAAGATAGATTCATTATTTTTGTATTCATAAGAAAATAAATCAGTAATATTATCAATTACAATTAAAGAAAAATTATTTGTATGGAGATTTTTAATTGAATTAATTTGTTCAGACGTATTTGTAACTCGGGATACCGTAATCTTATCAAGTAAATTAAAATCAATGTTAGATTTTTTTTGAATTTCTAATATTCTTTCAGGTCTAAATCCACCAGTGGTATCCAAATACAAAACATTTCCACCATTTTTAATTGAATTAATTGACAATTGTAATAGTAACTGAGTTTTTCCAGTTCCACTTCCACCAAAAACATCTACAATTATACCATTAGGAATCCCTCCAGATAAAAAATCATCTATTTTTATTAAACCAGTTTTAATCATGTGTACAATTTATACAAATACGAGAAAAAATTTAAAGAATTATAATTTTAGTAAGTTTGACAAGGCTTTTATGCTAGAGAAGAATTTTTGAAAATAAGTGAATAATTAGTGTCCCAAACAAATAGCGCAAAAAGACCATTAGCAGTACTTCAAAAAAGTACAAAGAAAAAAGTTTTGGTTAGATTAAAAAATGAGGTTGAATATAAGGGTAAAATGGATAATGTTGATTCTTACATGAATTTAATAATGACAGATGCAGAAGAAATTCATTCTGGCAAAACCATTGCACACTATGGTAGAGTAATTGTCAGAGGAAATAATGTATTATTTATTAAATTAGAAAATGAACTTTAATTAAATTTTAAGTGCTTTTATGACTAATAATTTTCTATTTACATCAGAATCAGTAACAGAAGGTCATCCAGATAAAATATGTGATAATATTTCAGATGCATTTTTAGACGAATATCTAAAGCAAGATCCAAATTCAAGAGTAGCAGTTGAAACAATGGTGACAACAGATTTTGTTGTAGTGTCTGGTGAAGTTACATCTAAAGCAATTTTTGATAAAAAAGCCCAAGAAGAATTAGTTAGAAAAACCATTAGGGATATTGGATATAACGACAAAGAATTGATGTTTGATGGCGATACTTGCAAAGTTGACTTAAGATTACATTCACAAAGTCCCGACATCAGTCAAGGGGTAACAGCAACTGAAGAAAAAGAACAGGGTGCAGGAGATCAAGGATTAATGTTTGGCTATGCAACAAATGAAACTGAAGAATTAATGCCTATGCCAATCTTGTTAGCTCATAAACTTATTCAGAAACTATCCGAAGTTAGACGAAATAAAACATTAGCATGGGTAAGACCAGATGGTAAATCACAAGTTTCAGTAAAATATGAAAACGATAAACCAACAAAAATAGAAACAGTTGTAATATCAACACAGCATGCACCTGAAATTTCTCAAGAAGAAATTTCAAATCAAATTATCCATAAAGTAATCAAACCAGTTTTAGGAAATCTTTGGAATGATGAAATTAAAATTCACATTAACCCTACAGGAATATTTGTGATTGGAGGACCTCACGGGGATGCAGGTTTAACTGGAAGAAAAATAATTGTGGATACCTATGGTGGGTTTGGAAGACATGGAGGCGGAGCTTTCTCAGGAAAAGATCCATCCAAAGTAGATAGATCAGCATGTTACATGTGTAGATATATTGCAAAGAATCTTGTTGCAGCCAAATTTGCTGATAGATGTGAAGTTCAAGTTGCATATGCAATCGGTGTAGCTGAACCAGTGTCACTTTATGTTAATACTTTTGGGACAAATAAAATTCCAGAAAATCAAATAGAAGAATTAGTTAGAAAGAATTTTGATATGAAACCATCAGGTATTATTTCACAATTAGATTTGAAAAGACCAATTTATAAAAAAACAGCAGCATATGGTCATTTTGGAAGAAATGAACCAGAATTCACTTGGGAAAAAACGGACAAGGCAGAAACATTAAAGCAATCTGCCGGACTTTAATAATTCTATAACAGATTCAAATTTTATTTTAGTTATTTTTTGTAATTTATTATAATTTCCTTTGAAATCACCAATTAGAATATTCAAATCATCTACTCCAAAATTAGATTTTGAATTAGTTATAGCATCATAATATGCATTTTCTAAATTGATTTTTTTTATTTTTGTCCCAGTATTTTTAGAAAAAAGTTTCACATATTGTTCAAATGTAAGATAGTCAGGACCAACAAGATCAATTATTTTATTTTTAAATTTAATTTGATCAAGGGATTGAAGAAAAACTTTCACCACATCATTGATAAAAATTGGTTGGATTGAATAATTTCCAGAACCTGGAATTTCAATTATTTTGAGTTTAATCTGTTTTTTTAAAAATTTTGTAAATAAATCATCCTTTCCAACAATATATGAAGGTCTAAAAACAGTGTAGTTTAAACCAGAATTCATAATAATTTTTTCTGCTTTATATTTAGAGATGAAGTATCCTACTGAAGTTTTACTAGAAACTCCAAGACCACTATTGTAGATAATTTTTTTAATTTTTGCTTTTTTAGCTAAATCTACAATATGTTTTGTAAATTCAACATTTATCATTTCATAGTCAATATGGATAGACTGCTTTCCAATCCCTACAAGATGAATTAATACATCAGAATTTTTAATTTTATTAATAATAATTTTTTCATCATAACTTTTTGAAATTATTTTAACTTCATTATCATATTCTTTAAAATTAGTTCGTGAAATTGAAATTAAATCAACATTATTTTCAGATAAATATTTCCTAAGATTTTTTGCAATAAATCCATTTGCCCCAGTAACAACTACTTTGATACGTTCAGCCATAATTATGTTAAATTACTTTTAATTTTAAATCTATTCAGAGAATTTTTAAAATAATGAAATAAGAGTTAATACTAGAAAATGAATTAAAGAGTCATGGTAGAAGAAAAAATTAAATTAAAAACAGGTTATACTACTGGAAGTTGTGCGACTGCAGCTGCAAAAACAGCACTACTATCAATTATTAATCAAGAAAAGATTCAAAATGTCAGTATTATTTTACCTAGAAGATCCTTTATTCAAATTCCAATACACTCTTGTGAATTTAAAAATGATAAAGCAAAATGTTCTGTTATAAAAAATGGTGGAGACGATCCAGATGTAACTCATGGTGCAGAAATTATTGTCGAATTATCATTAACAGAAAAAATAAATGAAATTGATATTGATGGAGCTGAAGGTGTTGGAATAGTTACAAAGCAAGGTTTGGGTTTAGAAATAGGAAAACCTGCAATTAATCCCGTACCTAAAAAAATGATTAATGAGAATTTAAGAGACATTGGAAAAGAAATTCTTGAAAAAAAAGGAATTAAAGTTGTAATTTCAGTTCCAAAAGGAAAAGAATTAGCTCCAAAAACTGACAATCCTAGATTAGGTATCAGAAATGGGATTTCAATTTTAGGAACTAGTGGAATTGTAATTCCATTTTCAACAGCATCGTATGCAGCATCAATTAGACAAAATTTGGATGTTGCGATTGCAGCAGGAAATAAAACTGTAGTATTAACAACTGGTGGAAGAAGTGAAGAATATGCAAAAAAAATTGTTGACTTACCAGTACATTGTTTTGTACAAATGGGAGACTTTTCAGGATATACAATACAACAATGCGGTAGAAAAGATATCAAAAAAGCGTATGTGGTTGGATTTATTGGAAAACTTGCAAAAATGGCTGCAGGTGTTAAACAAACTCATGTTAAAGGATCAAAAGTAGATATGAACTTTTTATCAGAATTAGCAAAAAAAGCAAATGCAGATGAAAAAATTATTCAGAGTATTAAAAAAGCAAACACAGCTAGACATGTTTCAGAAATTATTAAAGAAAATAGTATAACTGGATTTTTTGAACTAATTTGTAGTGAAACTTACAAACACATGAGAAAACATTCTGAAGAAAAAGTTCCAATAGATGTAATATTATTTGATTTTGAAGGAGAAATTCTTGCTAGAGAATCACAAGAGTAAGGTATTTTATTAAAGTGAGAAAGTTTTGAGTATGGAAAATGTATCAGTTCTTGCAATTACTAAAAATGGAGTCAATATTGGAGGAAAATTAAAAGAATTATTCCCTGATTGGAATATTTTTGCACCAAGTAAATTATCAAATGCAAATAACAGTATTACATGGTATTCTGAGCCCACATCAGATAAAATTATTGAACTTTTTAAAAATTCTAATGCATTAATTTGCTTATTTTCATTAGGTGCAGTAATTAGATTAATTGCACCGCATTTGAAAGATAAGAAAACAGATCCTGCAGTGATTGTTATTGATGATAAAATGACTTTTGTAATCAGTGTATTATCAGGGCACATTGGTGGAGCAAATGAATTAACACAAGAAATTTCTGAAAAATTAAATGCACTACCCGTGATAACAACTGCTGCAGATGTAAACAAAACAATTGTAGTGGATTTGGTAGGTAGGCAATTTGGCTGGAAAATTGATGATGAAACAACTGTAACTAAAATTAGTGCACATATGGTAAATTCAGAACCAATTGGTGTTTTTCAACAAGCAGGTAATACAAAATGGTATAAAGAATTACCAAAAAATGTTACAATCTATGATAATTTAGAAGAATTAAAAAAATCAAATTCCAAAGCGCATCTAATAATTTCTGATGCAATCATTGATGATGAATTAGCTCAAGAATCTGTAATATATCGTCCTCAAAGTTTAGTTATTGGTATTGGGCTACATTGGGATACAACAAAAGATACAATCAGAGAAGGAATAGAAGATTGTTTAGAAAAATTTAATCTAAGTTCAAAATGTATTGCAAAATTGGTTTCAATAAAAAAACCTGAAGATGTTCAAGGATTAATTGATCTTGGAAAAGAAATGGAAATACCTGTGGAATATGTAGATAGAGAAGAACTTGCTGAAATAATAACTCCAAATCCATCTAGTACAGTTAAAGCATTTGAAGGAACAGCAAGTGTTTCTGAAGCTGCTGCAATTAAAGTATCAAATGGAAAATTGATTGTAGAAAAGCAAAAATTTCCACCAAATTTAACAATAGCAATTGCGAGGAAGATAGAATGAAACGAGGATTATTAATAATAGACAGAGGGAGTCGACAAAGAGAGGCATCTGAAGAATTAGAGGCAATATGCGACGGAATTAAGGCTAAAGGAGATTATAATTTTGTTGATTTTTGTTTTTTAGAAGTTGAACCACCATACATTGAAGATGGAATTGAGAAATGTCTAAAACAAGATATTGATTCACTTACAATAGTTCCATATTTCCTATACCCAGGTAAAAAAGTAAAAAATGCAGTTACAGATGTAATGAAATTTCAAAAAGATACTAAAATTAAATTTCTTGTCACTAAACCAATGATGATGCATAAAACTTTGGTGGAAATAGTCAAGAATAGAATAGACACAACACTAAAAGAAAATCAAATTACTCTTGAAAATAAAGACGTAGACGTAATGGTCATTGGTCATGGAAGTGTGGATCCTAATGCACAAAGATCATTAGATTATGTTGTAAATGGGTTAAAAAATAATTATAGAAATGTAAATAGAGTATGGTTAGAAATAGAACAGCCAGATATTTTTGAAGGAATTAAAACTTGTGAAAAGAACAATCCCAATGTTTTAGTAAATGTATTTTATTTTCTTCATGAAGGAGCTCATGTAAAAACAGATGTCAATAATGACTTAATACCAGCCTTAGAAAAATCTACGATTAAAAAAAGCTACATTACAAAACATATCGGAACAGATCAAAAAATGATAGATTTAATATTAGAAAGAGCAGAGGAGGTAGAGAATGCAAACTAAGAAAGGCCAATCAATTGAAGATGCAAGTATGAGAATGATTGAAGATGAAATTGGATCACATAATTATAATCAAAAGGAATGGCCTATTGTAAGAAGAATAATTCATTCTACTGCAGATTTTGATTTTGCTGATAAAAATAGGCTCATTTTTCAAAAAGATGCAATAGAAAGTGGTATGAATGCTTTAAAAAATGGATGCAGTATAGTAGTAGATGTTAATGGAGTAATAGGTGGACTCAACAAACAAAATCCAAAAGATTTTGGCAATAACATAGTTTGTAACATATCAAAACCAGAAATCATGCAACAAGCAAAAGATGAAGGTAAAACACGTTCTCAAGTTTCAATGCGAGTTGCAAAAGATGACATTGATGGAGGCATAGTAGCTATAGGAAATGCACCAACGGCATTAATGGAAGTAATTGAAATGGTAAAGGAAGGAATAGTGAAACCGGCATTAATAATAGGAATTCCAGTTGGATTCATCTGTGCCCCAGAATCAAAAGAAGAATTATCAAAGTTGGAAGGAACTCCGTTTATCACTAATTTAGGAAGAAAAGGGGGAAGCTCTTCAGCTTCAGCAATTATTAATGCCATTTTTAAATTGATTAGAGCAGAATCATCTAATTAATTATCAAAAAGTTTTGTAATTTAGAATAAGGGTAATAAATTAAGAAATTGAATTAAAAATGATTAACTTTGGTCCGTGATTTAATAATTATTTTAGGAGATCAATTATCTCTTGAAATATCATCATTAGAAAAAATTAGAAAAAATGAAGATAAAATTTTGATGATGGAAGTTTCAAATGAAATAGAGTATGCAAACCATCACAAAAAAAAATTAGTATTGATATTTAGTGCAATGCGACATTTTGCAGATGAACTTAAAAAAAATAAATTTGATATAACATATGTTGAATTTGATAAATCAAAGGAAAATTTCACAAAAGAACTAGAACAGCAATGCAAAAAATTCAATCCAAAATCTATCAAAATTACACATCCTAGTGAATATCGAGTTTTAGATGAGGTAAAAAAATGGGAAAAAATATTGGGAATTCCTGTAACTATTTTAGAGGATTCAAGATTTTTTTGTAAAATAGATGAATTTTCAGATTGGGCAAATTCAAGAAAAGAACTCAAAATGGAGTTATTTTATCAAAAAATGAGAAAAAAGTACAATATCCTAATTGATAATGATGGTAAACCAATAGGTGGAAAATGGAATTATGACATAAAAAATAGAAAACGACTACCAAAAAACTACTCAAAAATTCCTAATCCCCTAGTTTGTAAACCAGATAAAATTACAAAGCGCGTAATATCACAATTAGGAAAAAAATATGCAAAACATTTTGGAGATTTAGAACCATTTTGGTTTGCAACAACTAAAGAGGATGCAATCAAAAGTTTAGAGGATTTTATAAAAAATAGATTAGAATTTTTTGGACCATATGAAGATGCAATGAAAGAAAATGAAAAATTTCTCTATCATTCAGTTTTATCTATTTATCTAAATGTAGGATTGTTAAATCCACGAGATGTAATTCAAAAAGTTTTACAAAATAAAGACTTACCAATTGAATCAATTGAAGGATTTGTAAGACAAATTTTAGGGTGGAGAGAATACGTAAGAGGGATTTATTGGCATTATATGCCAAAATATTCTCAAACAAATTTTTTAAATGCAAAAAATAAACTTCCAGATTTTTACTGGACTGGAAAAACAAAAATGAACTGTATGAAAAGTTGTATTGATCAAACAAAGCAAGAAGCATATGCACATCATATTCAAAGATTAATGATTACTGGAAATTTTGCATTAATTGCAGGAATTAATCCTAAACAAGTTTGCAATTGGTATCTGTCTGTATATGCCGATGCATTTGAATGGGTAGAATTACCTAATACGCATGGAATGGTTCTTTACGCAGATGGAGGTATTCTTGGTTCTAAACCATATGCTGCAAGTGGAAATTATATCAATAAAATGTCAGATTATTGTAAAAATTGTGAGTATGATGTTAAAATAAAAAATGGAAAAAATGCATGTCCATTTAATTATCTTTATTGGAACTTTTTTTTAAAAAATCAAGAAAGATTGAAAAAAAATCCAAGACTGTGGACAGCATTTTCAAATATTAAAAATATGTCAGAAGAAAGAAAAAATCAGATTGAAAACGATTCAAAAGAATTTATGAAAACAATTTGATGTGACGATTTCTTAGAATAATTAAAAGCGAGATTGGAGAGCTTGAAAGGCTCAACCAACCTCATGAAGAATGGAGAGTTCCGTTCTTCAGGTATACGTTTTGTTAGTAATTTTTCAACTAACGCGATTTTGGAATCAAACGTAAAAAACTACAGACACAGTGACCTATAAAATAAACGGTAATGGGTAGTAATTGTGTCCAATATAAAATCTAAAAGTAATTTGTATTATTTACTTCCAGCATTTGGAAGCATAATTGGTGGACTAGTTGCCATGATTATCTTAAGAAAACAAGGTCGTCAATATGATAAACTAGGCAGGAATTGCGTTGTTCTTGGAATTATAGCCTCAGGATTTGCTATTGGCATGGATTATGTCAATAGCACATATGACATTCCAATGATCGAAGATTATCTAAACCCCAATGGAATGTTTGATATTCTTAGTTGGTTTGGAGGTACAAGCGTCTATGTTTTTCCTCCAATTGTAATTGTATATTGTGTAATTGCTAAAATAATAAACAGAAATTAAATTATCTACGTGATTCATTTAGACAATTCTTTACAAAAATTTCAGCATAATTAGAACTATCAAAATAAAGATGACCGTATGATGCAAGTGTATTATTTTGGATTAGACCATCCTGATGATTTATTATTCCTTCGCCAATATCCAAATTAAAAGCAAATTTAGAATCAGATGATACAGATTCTAATTGAGAATAATGAAATTCATGACCACGAAATTCATGTAAACTATCAGATAAAATATTTTTAGAAGATAACTTTCCTTTTGTATAATTTAATCTCATTTTTTTTGTCATTGTTGTTTCTGCATCAAATAAACCAACCATTTTGAATTTTTTCTTATCGTTAGTAATAGATTTGGTCAGATACATCAAGCCTCCGCATTCAGCATAAATAGGAAAGTTATCTTCAGATAATTTTTTAATAGATTTTTTCATAATTTGATTTTTTGCAAGATCATTTCCTAAAATTTCAGGAAATCCACCTCCAATGTATAATCCATCACATTTTGGAAATTTTTTATCATTTATTGGACTGAAAAAAGTTAAGGATGCACCTTCACGTCGTAATGCATTCAAATTATCATCATAATAGAAATTAAATGAATTATCTAAAGCAACTGCAATTTTTACTTTAGTTTTTTTATAATTACTTTTAATTTTTTTAGGCAAAGAAATGGGATTTTTGATAATTTTGATAATTTGATCAACATCTAATGATTCTGAAATAATTTTTGAAGTTTTTTCAAGTTTATTTTTTAAAATTTTATTATCATATGTAGATATCAATCCAAGATGTCTTGATTCTAAATTTAGGATAGGATTTTTTGGAATTACACCGATAATAGGTAGTTTTGTTTTTTCTAAAGCATCTCTACAAAGAATTTCATGTTTTTTACTTCCAATTTTATTTAAAATAATTCCAACAATTCTTGATGTTCTGTGGAATTTTTTAAAACCTAAAGCAGTTGCACCGATAGAACGAGCAGTTTTACTTGCATCTAATACTAAAATTACAGGAGATTTTGTAATGGATGCAACATGGTGAGTACTAGCATGGTTAGAGGATCCCTCAAATCCATCATAATATCCCATGACGCCCTCAATTATTGAAACATCAGAATTTGAATGAGAAACAAAACTATCCAAAACTTGTTTTTGACCCATCAACCATACATCAAGATTGTATGTTTCATTTTTTGAAATAGCTGAAAGATAACTAGGATCAATATAATCAGGGCCTACTTTGAAAGGTTGTACAGAAAAACCTCTTTTTTGTAAGGCATGGATAATTGAACATGTGATCGATGTTTTACCAACACCACTAGTTGCACCTGCTAAAACAATTCGAGGTATTTTCAATGTATGTTTAGAATTTTTTTTTTATTTAAATTAATACCCTAGAACAATAACGAATGTTTTTACTGATAAAAATTAATGACTAATTATGGAAAAAGATGGCTTAACTATTGTTTATACAGGAAAAGGTAAAGGGAAAACAACAGCAGCACTAGGAATTGCATTAAGAGCTACAGGGTATAAAAAGAAAATATGCATGATTCAATTTATCAAAGGTTCATGGCATTATGGTGAAATGGATTCATCAAAGAGACTAGAACCAGAATTTGAAATGGTTGCAATAGGTAAAGGATTTGTTGGGATTATAGATGATAAAAGTCCAAAAATAGATCATCAGGAAGTTGCCAAAGAAGCAATTAAAATTAGTAATGAAAAAATTCAATCAGGTAAATATGACATAGTAATTTTAGATGAAATAAATTATGCAGTAAATCTTAATTTAATTTCACTTGATGATGTCTTAGAATTGATTAAATCAAAACCCCAAAAAATGGATTTGATATTAACAGGTAATTATGCAAAAGATGAGGTAATTGAAGTTGCAGATTTAGTAACAGAAATGAGAGAAATTAAGCATCCATTTCAACGTGGTATTAAAGCAAAAGAAGGAATTGATTTCTAACGAGCAACATTAATTTACACATTGAGAAGTTTTAGAAGAATTGTCTACTGAAATTCAAGAAATGCCTGAACAAGGTGAAATTATTCTAGCCACAGTAACTAAAGTAATGGATCATGGAGCATACGTTACATTAGATGAATATGACGATATTCAAGGATTTTTACACATTTCAGAGATAGCACCAGGTTGGATTAGATCAGTAAGTAGATTTGTTAAAGATGGCGAGAAGAAAGTTTTACTTGTAAAAAAAGTAAAATCAAATGATATCGATTTATCATTAAAACAAGTTTCAAAAGATCAAAAGAAGCAGAAACTAAAAGAGGTGAAGAAATATGAAAAAGGCAAAACATTGTTAGAAAATCTTCAAGAAAAAACAAAACTAACAGATGAAGAAATTGAAAAAATAGAAGATAAAATGTATACACAGTTTGATTCAGTTTATGATGGATTCATGGAAATTGCAAGAAATGGAATCAGTATAATTACAGATCTTAAATTAACAAAAAAAATTACAACAGCACTTGAAGAAATTTGTTCAAAAATTAAACTCCCATCAGTAGAAATTAGAGGGATCATGGAAATAACAAATAACAAATCAAATGGTGTTGAGATAATTAAAAAAACACTACTAGATATAATAAAAAAAGATTCAACAATGGATATCACATATTTAGGAGCACCAAAATACAGAATATCAATTACTTCTGAAAATTTTAAATCTGCTGAAAAATCATTGAAACCAATAATTGAAGAAATTAAAACAGACATAGAAAAGAAAAAAGGTTTATTCAAATTTACACGAGAAGATTCAAAGAAAACACGAGAAAATTAAAATGAGATTTCTATTACGAAAATGTTCAAAGTGCAGTCATTATACACTAAAAGAGAAATGTCCAAAGTGCAGTGAGGAAACAAAATCTGTACATCCAGCTAAATTTTCACCAGATGACAAATACATGAGATATAGATTAGCAGAAAGATATTCTTAAGGGTAATTTCTCAAATTCTTAGTAAATCTTTAGTAAACTTATGCATTACAATTGGTCTATCTTTTACAATAAGTGAATCTTCAATTCTAATTCCAAATTTATTTACTAGGTATACTCCAGGCTCAACAGTAATTGCCATATTTTCTTTTAATTTGGTATTACTTCGATAAGAAATTGTTGGAAATTCATGTACTTCTAATCCAATTCCATGTCCAGTTGAATGAATAAAATATTGGCCATAATTTTTTTCTTCAATGTATTTTCTACATGCAGAATCAACATCACTACAATCTACATTCGGTTTAACAGACTTAAGACCAAGTCTTTGGGATTCTTTAACAATTTCATATGCTTCATTTGCTTGAGAAGAAATTTTTCCAAGTGCAAATGTTCTAGTTGAATCAGAAACATAACCTTTGTATCTTAATGTAAGATCAGTCACAATAAGATCACCTTTTTTGAATTTTCTTTGACTTACTTGTGCATGTGGAAGTGCACCGTTTGGACCTCCAGCAATAATTAAAGGATTGAGTGTAGATGCATAGCCAGTATCAAACATTCCTTGTTCCATTGCATATGTCATCAAAATTGTTTGTAATTCAGATTCTTTTTGTCCAACTTTAATTTTTTTTGAACAAATTGTAAACATTTCATCAATAATTTTAGAAGCTTTTTTTAAAATTTTAATTTCTTTTTCATCTTTTATAATTCGGGCATTGTAAAATGGCTCTACAGAGGATTTAATGTTTGGAATTGATTTTTTTAGACTTAACATAGTTGAATAATTTTGGCAATCAGTACAAACATGATTTTTCTTAATTTTCTGTATCAGCGTAGAGATTAATCCAGATCCACGTTCAGCAGTGATGACTTCACAATCTTCTGATTCACTTTTTGCTCTTCCAACCTCCAATTCTGGAGCAATAATGGTAGTTTTTCCATTTTTTTCAAGTAATCCAATAGCCTCACCCCAAAAACCAGTCATGTAAAATAAATTCTCAGGCTCAAATGTAACTAGTGTATCACAGTCAATCTTTTGAGCGTGTTTTAGAAGATTTTTTCTTCGTTGCTTCATATCAAAATATTGTATATTCTTAATTTATGTATGATGTAAAGTTTGTATAAGGAATTCAAAAAAACCTCGCGTGGTAGAAGAAAAGAAGAAAGTAGTTGCATTGCTTTCTGGTGGTTTAGACAGTCAGCTTGCAGTAAAAATGATGCAAAAGCAAGGATTCGAAGTTTCCGCGGTTGCAATTAAAACTCCATTTTGTGATTTTGATTGTGGTAGAGGATGTGGTTTTGAAATTAGAGAAAGAGCAGATGATCTTAATGTAAATTTAAAAACAGTTTATCTTGGAGATGAATACATTGAGATGTTAAAACATCCAAAGCACGGAATCGGTGCAGGATTTAATCCATGTGTGGATTGCAGAACAATGATGTTTGATGCTGCAAAAAAACACATGGAAGAAATCGGTGCAGAGTTTATTATTTCAGGTGAAGTATTGGGTCAACGTCCAATGAGTCAACATGCACCATCGTTAGCTACTATTGAAAAAGAATCAAATTTGAATGGAAAAATTGTCAGACCATTATCTGCAGGATTATTACCACCTACAGATGCTGAAAAAAGCGGTTTAATTAAAAGAGAAAATCTTGGAATGATCAAAGGAAGACAAAGAAAAATACAGATACAAATGGCTAAAGAATATGGTATTGAAAATCCACCAAATGCGGGTGGGGGTTGTTTGTTAACTGAACCACAATTTGGAATTAAAGCTAAAGATTTGTTTGATCATATAGAAACTCCAACAATTAATGAAATTGATTTGTTAAAGATTGGAAGACACTTTAGATTAGATGAAGAAACAAAATTTGTCATAGGAAGAAACAAAGATGAAAATGAAATGATTAAAGCATTAGCGCTACCTGGAGATATTTTACTTGAAGCTAAAGATTACGTAGGACCAATTGCAATTTTACGTGGTAATAATGCAAAGTTACATGTAGATTTTGGATCAGCTGTAACTCTAAGATATTCAGATGCACCAAAAACTGAAAAAAATATTGTTTCTATTAAAAATGGGGATTCAACAGATGAAATTAGTGTAGAATGTGCAGAAGAGCAATCTTATGTTAAATTTAGAATGTAGGCGTAAAAAATTTAAAAAATCAAAGAAGAGTTTTTGAGGGAGTAGATCTTTTTCAATCATAATGCAAAAGCAAGAAAATACCACATATCTAAAAGCAATTACAATTAGAGATGCTAGTGATGTTCATTCTATTAAAGAGGATATTAAAAAAGGAATAATTTTAATTCTTAGAGTTACTCCATTGGCACAAAAGGATGTGGATCAATTGCGTAAAGTGGTTGAAGAATTATATTCAATTGCTAAGACAGCAGATGCAGATATTGCAAGATTGGGTGAAGAAAGAATTATTGTCACTCCATCTAGCATAAAGATCTGGAAACCAGAATACGATTTAAAATAATTTTATTGCTTCTTGAACTTGAGGGTAATGAGCTGCAAGTTTGTATGTTCTTCTAATATTCATAGCAAGATTTTCAGATTTTGAACGTTCTCCGTGGTTAACTAAAACACGACGAAGTTTTGGTCTTAATCTTTTTACAAATGACATTAATTGGTTATAATCACTATGTCCACTAAATCCATCTAGTTTTTCAACACCACAGTTAACAGCAACAACTTCAATCTTACCTTCTTTTCCCAACATAGAAACTTGTTTAGAACCATCAAGAACTCTTCTTCCCATAGTTCCATTTACTTGATAAGAAACAAACAATACTTTATTTTTTTTATCTGGAGCAATATTTTTGAAGTATTCTAAAACAGGACCGCCTTCCAACATTCCAGATGTTGCTAAAATAATGCATGGTGAATTTTCTCTCATTGGTTCTTCTCTAGCATCGGAATGCTCAATATTTGTAAAGTATTCAGAATCAAATGGATTATCATCAGTTTCTAAAATTTTCTGTTTTAATTCTCTTGCAAGATATTCAGGATAAGATTCATGAATAGCTGATGCTTCAGAAATCATTCCTTCAGTAAAAACTGGAGCTTCAACCATTTCACCAGATTTCATGTAATGATCAATTACCATCATAATTTCTTGTGCACGTCCAACTGCTGGAATAGGAATCAAAACTTTTCCTCCGTCTGCCAAAGTGTTGTTTACTGCATTGATAAAAGAAGATTCTACCTGTTGTCTAGTTGGTTGAATGTCTTCGTTAAGACCATAAGTACTTTCAATCAATAATGTTTCTACTCGTGGGAAATTCCAACTAGCAGCTTCAAATAAAATACTTTTTCCAAATTTAATATCACCTGAATAAACAAAATTATGATCACCATTACCAATATGAAAATGACATAATGCAGAGCCAAGAATGTGTCCTGCATTAGCAAGAACCAATTTAATATCAGGGGAAATATCAGTCACAGTTCCATATGGCAAAGTGATTGTTTGTCTCATTACCTGTTTTACATCTCGTTCAGCATAAATCGGAGTTCTGCCTTGAGCAGCTGCTACTTTAATTGCATCCAATTGAATTAAATTCATCATGGGCAATGTTGGCTCACTGCAGTAAATGGGACCTTTGTAACCATATTTGCATAATGCTGGTAAGAATCCAGTATGATCCAAATGAGCATGTCCAATAACTACAGCATCAAGTTCATCCAATGTAATGTTTAATGAATCAAGTCTCGGATATGCGTCCATTGGAGAACGAGCACCAGGGTTAATTCCACAATCAATTAAAATTTTACTTTCTGGTGTAGATAATAACATTGAAGATCTACCTACTTGACCAAAACCGCCAAGAGTGTGAAGAGTTACTTCAGTTCTTTGAGATATTCTAGATCTAAAAATATCATCACCTACTTGTTTCATTTGTTTACTTCTTTCAGTGGAAGATTGCTTCAGAGTTGCATTAATTGTTTGAATAGTACGTGATGGGATAGTAGTAGCTTTTCGAATTCGTAATCTCCAACCTATTTTTTCAGTAAGATCAACATGATTGAATTCTTTTGCATCTCTTTGTAGTAACCAAGGTCTTTTTGCTTCAATAGAAACTTCACCAGTGGATGAATCAAATAAAGTTCCTTGTAGATTTGCTTCTTTTGGAACAAATTCTGTAATAATTTTTCTACATTCATCTTCAGGTTTTCTAATAGATTCATCAGTTCTAATTACAATACGTTTTTTAATTATATTTACAAGATTTGAAATTGTTTCGTTATTTTCTAAGAGGTATCTAGGAGAATTTGTATAAAGTGCAATTCTTGGTCCTTCATATTCTATTTTTGTAATACTTGCTTCTTTGGGCATACTTTGCAGTATGGTTGCCATTATATTCTGGCTACTAGGAGGTAATTCTTTTGGAGGTTGTTTTTTTTGCATTAAATCACTAAAGTTCGAGAACTGATTTCTTTTGTTCATCAGTCAAAAGACGGAATCCATTTTTATCCATTGTTGCGATGTTAATTCCATCACCTGTACCAATGTTTCTAACAATTGCAGCTTTAACAGCTCGTAAAGCTACTTTTTTTGCCTCTTCAACTGTGAGGTCATTTCGATATTCTTCTTCAAGTAAACCATAAGCTACTGGTGATCCACTACCAGTTGTAACATAAGATTTTTCTTCAACAGAACCAAACATATCAACATTAAACAAAGCAGGACCATTTGCATCATAACCACCAAGTAAGATATCAGCCATGAATGGATATCCTCTATTTTGATGAAATATCAACGAACAAAGTCTTGCAAGAGAATGAATAGAAATTGAATTTTGTTTATCGACCCTGTGTAAATTAGAATGATATCGTAGCACATCAACAATGTTTTGTGCATCTGCAACGCCTCCAGCCAAGGTTAAACCTGCATGTAGGTCAATTTGCTGAATTTTCATAGTATTGTTATTGGCTATAAAATATCCTGCACTAGCCCTCATATCAGCACATAAAACAACGCCATCCGTAGCCTTGATACCTACAGTGGTAGTCCCGTGCAAAATTTTTTCTTCAACATTGTTTGACAAAATACACCTTTTTAGATAATCTAAGTGGAATGTCACCCTTTTAAATAACTTTTTGATCTTTTGAAATGATAAATAATGATAAAAAATGAAGATCGCATGCAGTCACATAGAATGGAATTACCAAGACTTATTGAAATTGGTGAAAAAAATATAAATGATTTTGGAAAATTTCTAAATTCATTAAATAAGCCAAAAAAAGTTTCACTGATATCAGGAATAACGGTTCAAAAAGTCTTAAAAATTAAAATAGAAAAATCATTAAAAAATAATAAAATTCAATTTATTTGGCATACATCAATTGATAATCAGATTAAATCGATTAATAAAATTGAAAAAGATGTTAAAAAAGATAATTCAAATTTAATTGTAGGAATTGGAGGCGGCCGCTCTGTAGATACTGCAAAACTAATTTCATATAATTTATCCATACCATTTGTAAGTTTACCAACTGCTGCATCACATGATGGAATGGCAAGTCCATTTGTTTCTGTAAAAAGCGATAAACCTCATTCAATCATAGCATCTGCACCTATGGGTGTTTTTGTAGATATTGATATAATTAAAAAAGCACCAGGAAAATTATTAGCTAGTGGTTGTGGAGATCTTATTGCAAATATCATAGCTGTAAAAGATTGGCAATTAGGACATGAAAAGAAAAAAGAATACTATGGAAGATATGCAGCAGATTTGGCAATGATGAGCGCAAAAATTGTTATGGAAAATTCTGCAGAATTTGCAAAAAAAGGATTAGATGCTCGTGTAATTGTAGAAGGATTGATCAGTGCAGGCGTTGCATCATGTATTGCAGGAAGTAGTAGGCCATGTTCAGGTGCAGAACATCTTTTCTCACATGCACTTGATAAAATTGCACCAGGTATTGGACTTCATGGAGAAAAATGTGGTCTTGGATCTATAATGATGGCAAAATTACAAGGACAGGAGTGGGAAAAAATTATTAAAACATTAAAAGATGTTGGAGCGCCAACTACAGCAAAAGAAATTGGACTTGAACCAGCATTAATTATTGAAGCATTAATTATTGCACAAGGATTAAGACCAGAACGATACACAATTTTAAAAGAAATTAAAATGACTAAGAAAACAGCATTAAATCTTGCAAAAATTACTAAAGTAATTTAGTTTAAACAGTTTTTTGTTCAGAAGTTGCTTCAGGTTTCTTTGCAGGAGCTTGTTTGTTGAGATGAGTTTCAACAAAACTAATTTTTTCTAAAGTTTTAACAAATTTGAAAATGTCCATTTGAATAAAATGTTTCATAATTTGTAAACCATCAGCGCGTAAAATTTCTTCAGGAATTGTAATACTTCCTTCTTTATCTTTTAAATCAAAAGCAATTTTTGTATCTTCCACTGGAAGTCTTTCTTTTAAAATTGCATCGACTTTATCATTGGGGGAATCAAGTGATTTTAGTACATTGACATCAAATAGAATTGTTTTTCCTGCAAATCTATGATTAAAATCCATTTGAACTCTACCAGATCCAATATAACGAATAATTCCTCTTTTATTATCAACTTCAATTGAATCACCTACTGAAACTTTTTCTGCATCTTCACCTAATTTTCTAATAGGAATCATTCTAACTTTTGTAGAATCTCTTTCACCAAAACCTTTGTCAGGAGTAACTTCAACTGTTAATTTATCACCAACAGATGTTTTTGCTAGTGCTTCATCAAATCCTTTTAGAACAGGATAGGATGTTTCACCAATAGAAACTAATTTTGGATGATACTTGACATTTTCTTCATGAAGTGAATGTGTTTTTGCATCTGCTTCAATAGTAGTATCAAAAACCTCATCACTGTCTTTTACTTTTGCAGTATAATCAACTAGAATTAATGAGCCTTTATCAAAAGTCAATAGGTTTGTCTTAGAATTTCCTTATATTAGTTAAACGTTCTTAAAATTAAGAAGGATTAGGAAGAGCTTTTAATTTATCATCTGCTATTTTTAGACCTGCTTGTAAATCAGTGTCATAGCCCATCATGGATAAAGTTGATCCAATTCCAGAAATACATCTCATAACATGGGATGCATTAATTTCACCCATACATCCAACTCGGAAAACTTTACCTTTGAGATTACCAAATCCACCTGCAACTAAAATTTTGAATTTTTTAGCTAATGTTTCACGGAATATTTTATCTTCTAATCCATCTAAATAATTTAATGCAATAACCACAGTTGAACGTGAGTCTTCTTTTGCAAATGGTGTCAATCCAAGTGCAGAAAGTCCAGAATACAATGCCTCAGAACATGTTCTATGACGTTGAATTCTTTGTTCTATTCCTTCTTCAAACATAATTCTCATTGCTTCTCTATATGCATAAAGAATAGGTAATGCAGGAGTAAATGGAGTATGTTTTGCTTCATCATAGTATTGGAAATATCTTGGTAAATTGAAGTATGTAGTATTTGGAGGGTTGGCTTCCATGTATTTTCTAGTTCTTGGATTAATACAAATTGGTGAAATACCTGGTGGACATGCAAATGTTTTTTGTGCACCAGTCATTGCAATATCAATTCCCCATTTATCCATGTGAAGTTCTTCACCACCGACGATAGAAACTCCATCTAAAACATAATAGGAATCATTTCTTGAAGTTAGATCTTTAATTCTATCAAGATAATTTATCATAGTTCCTGTAGAAGTTTCATTCCAAACACAGTAGAATGCTTTAACATCTTTATTATTATCAAAAGTTTCTTTGACTTGATCAAATGTAGGATTAACCCCTGGATCAGTTTTGATTCTAATTGTTTCTCCTCCAGCCCACTCTATTGATTGAGCTAAACGAGTACTAAATTCACCATTTACAGGTATGATTACTTTATCACCTTTTTTAATTAAATTTACAACAGAACATTCTACAGCACCAGTACCAGAAGCAGATAAACAAACAGCATCTCCCTGAGTATCAAAAATTTTCTTTGTGTTATTTACACATTCTTCATAAAGTTTTACAAAATCATCACTTCTGTGATTAATAGATGGAGTAATCATTGATCTGGTGACACGTTCAGGAACATTTGTAGGACCTGGTAACATTACTAAGTATTCCAAAATATCTTCAAAATTGGTTCCACTCAGGCTTATTTATAATTAAAGAATTTTTAGCCTATTTTTTCCATCTAAATTTTCTAAAACATGTTTAGTTCCAGAAGGAACAAGATCATCCCATTTTTGATCGCTTTTAATTAAATCTCGAATTCGGGTACCAGATAGTTGATCTCTTTTTAAAAAGGGAATTGAAATTACTCTAACTGTTCTTTTTGAATATAGATGATCAGTTAATGGATCATTTGAAAAAATAATATCAAATTTTGGAACAATAGTATCAATTTTTTCAATCCATTTTACATGATTATTCACATCAGGAATAAAATAAATTGTGATTTTGTTTTTCATTGAATCGTCAATTGAAGATAAAATCATTTTTTTTCTTTCTTCAGCAGAAAATGGATTACTTTTTTCAATAGATTTGTTTGAGCTTCCTAAACCCAACCACAAGTTATCTACTTTGGATAATGCAAATTGTAATGCTTCAAGATGACCTAAATGAAATGGTTGAAATCTTCCTATCAACAAACCATTCATACAAAATATAGGAAATTTCTTTTTAAAAAACTATCATAAAGAGTCCAAACTAGTAAAAATATGGATTTTTTAAAAATTAATGGAGGACATGGTGAAGGTGGTGGACAAATTATACGCTCAGCAATTACATTATCATGCATTACAAAACAACCAATTCATTTAGAAAACATTAGAAAAAATAGGAAAGACGAAGGATTAAAAGCACAACATCTTACTGCAATTCGAATTTTACAAAAAATTTCACAAGCAGATGTAATTGGAGCTAAAATAGGCTCAACAGAACTTAAATTTATTCCAGGTAATGTAGAAAATTTAGAATTAATTGAAGATGTTAAAACAGCAGGTAGTATTTCTTTAATCTTGCAAGTGTTAATTCCTGTTGTATCTATTTCACAAAAAAAACTTAGTTTAATAATTAAAGGCGGTACAGATGTTCTTTGGAGTCCATCAATGGATTATACTCAACATGTACTCAAGGAAGCATATTCTAGAATGGGAATAGAATTTTCAATTGAGATAATAAAACGAGGATATTATCCAAAAGGCAGTGGGGAAGTAAAAGTGAAAGTATATCCATCAAAAATTAAATCATTAACACTTTCTAAAAGAGAAACAAACAATCTAAAATTAAAATGTACATTTTCAAAAATTTCAATAGATGTAATTAGAGAAAAAATAGAAATAATTAGAGAAAAAATTAGAGAAGCAAAATTTAATGTAGAAATTGAAATTAAAGAAGAGGAAGCAATAGATTCGGGATCATCATTATTAATTTACAGTATTGATAAAAATTCAATTATTGGAATAGATGTATTATTTAATAATAAAAATCAAAATTTTGATTTAGATTTTGAGAAATTTATTAATAATTCACTTGGAGTAGATGAAAGTTTAGCAGATATGTTAGTAGTACCTGCAAGTTTAGGCATAAACAAAACAGTATTTCAAGTGAAAGAAATTACAAAGCATTTAGAAACAAATCTGTTCGTAACATCAAAAATTACAGGCTGTAAATATGGAATTGGAAAAACATCAGAAGGTTTTGAAGTAATTATTCAAGGAATGTCAAACTCCAGCATCAAGTAAAGATGCTAAAAATAGTATTACTAAAGATAAAACGACAGTAATTTCTCCAAGAATAATAATTTTTTTTCTCAATTGTTGTATTTCAGGTTCAGACATTTGATTTGACATAATTTTTTCTTCAACATCTTTACGAATTACTCTAACATGTATTGCATATATGATAATTAATATAATTACAAGTATAATTTTAATAATTAAAAATTGGCCATAACTTGTTTCAAAAAGAATATTTGGTTTACCAAGTATTAAATGAGAATTATACAAGCCAGTTGCCATCATAATAAGTAATGCAGGTACAGCAATTTTGTTAAATCTTTTTCCAACTCTAATCATTATTTGCATTCTTTCTTGAAGAGAGTTCGTCATAGTTTTTAGAAGTGGAGAAAATACAATTCCAATAAAAAGTGAACCGCCAACCCATATTGCAGCTGAAACGAGATGAATCCAAGTAAGAATTGCTTGTTCTATTGCAGCCATGTTATACTAAATATCATATCAAATATTATGTATTTGGATCTTGATAACGTTTTTACTTGTAGATTAACAATGAAAAGTTAGATGGGACTTCAAAGTAAAATTACAGTTTATGCAGCAATAGTTGGTTGTTTAGGTTTAATGGCAGGTATTGTGTACTATGCTAGTTTAGATAATGTATCACTTGAACAAGTTCAAGTTGAATTAACAGATGTTGCGTTAAGAGAAGCTGGAGAGAGTGAAGCAAAATTTACTCTTACATTTCTTGTAAAAAATTCTAGTGAAAAGACATTCGTAGTTCCAGTAATTGAATATCAACTTTATGGGGACGATATGCTATTAGGTTCTGGAAAATATTCTACAGAAGATGTTGCATTACCTGGAAGAGCACAAATTTTTGGAGGTGCAGAAGTTCCTGTAAAAAATACATTTATTCTAAATAAAGATGAAATAACTTCAGAAATTTATCAATCTGTAATAAATAATGAAATAACTAATTTTATTGCTGAAGGTACAATTATCACTCAAAGTACATGGAGTGTTGCTGAAACTGAATTTAGAACAGAAAAATAATAAAAAGTGGGCCTAATGAGATTCGAACTCATGATCACTGCCATGTCGAGGCAGTATCCTAACCAGCTAGACTACAGGCCCATTGAAGTTCAAAGCAAGGCTCTGACATTATTAAGGTTTAAGAAAAGAAAGAGTGAATAAAAAGAGAAAATGAGTGTAAATATTGAAAGATGATTTTACTAACGAAGAAAAAGAGGGATTCTACAAGGCAATTTATTCAAGAAGGGATGTTAGATCGCATTTTATTTCAAAACCAATTGAAGATGAAAAATTATCTAAAATTCTCCATGCAGCACATCATGCTCCATCAGTAGGTTTTTCTCAACCTTGGAATTTTGTGTTGATTAAAGATCAGAAAACTAAGAAAAAAATTAAAGAATCTTTTGAGGCAGAGAAAAAACGTTCGTCAGAAATAGTTGAAGAACCAAAAAAATCAAAATATCTATCATTTAAGCTAGAAGGAATTTTGGAATCTCCTGTTAATCTTTGTGTTACATATGATCCATCAAAATTTGGTCCATTTGTGATAGGTAGATCAAGTATTCCAGAAGCAGGAATATACAGCGTATGTTGTGCAATTCAAAATTTATGGTTATCAGCAAGAGCTGAAGGAATAGGACTTGGTTGGGTAAGTATTCTTTCAAATAAAATTCTAAAAGAAAATCTTGGATTACCAGAACATGTAGTTCCTGTTGCATATCTATGCCTAGGTTATGTTAATGAATTTGCAGATAAACCAGATCTTGAAACTGCAGGTTGGTTGCCAAGATTAAATCTAAAAGATGTTGTTTACTATGAAAAATGGGAAGAAAAAGAAAATTTGGATTGGAAAGAAATTCAAAACATGATTGAAAGTAAATTTGATTAGGCTTAAATAATTTAGAATATTTTTTCTGCTGGGCTTGTAGCGCAGAGTCAATTTTGACGCGTAGCATGGATAGCGCAGTAGCTTCCTAAGTTTCAGGTCGGGGGATCGAAGCCCTCCAAGCCCATTTAATTTTAAAAATTGTAGGGGTTAAATACAAAGGAGAGGTTAAAAAATTATGAAAATAGTTGTTATTTCAGCTAGTCCTAGAAAAACTGGAAATACGCAGATAATTATGAAGTATGTTAATGAATATACAAAATCAAAAAATTCAGATACAAAATTTATCAATCTTTCAGATGGAGAAATTGAATGTTATAGAGGATTTGATGTAGAGTATAATGAAGCAACTAAAAACGCTGCAAAGGACATTATGGAGGCAGACGTATGGTTAATTGGCTCACCTATCTATAATTCATTTTTTAGTTCTGCATTAAAAAATCTCTTTGAATATGTTGATTATAAAAAAACAGAAGGTAAAGTTGCAGGTATGGCTATTTTGGCTGCAGGAAATATTGGTTTTGTTGATGTGCAAACAGTAATCACACAATTGTTATCATACTTTAGAGTAATTACAAATCCAAAAGCAGTTTATCTAACTACAGAAATATTTGCAGATAATCAAATTTCAGATGAGAGTGCTAAAAATAGATTAAAAGAAATGGTTGACGAAACTCTACAAATTGCATCTAAATTACAAAAATAATATATTGATAGTTTTGTAAAAGTCAAATAGTATATTCATAAAGTTACAATATTGAATTTAAAAAAAGATCCAACTGAATTGTGTTCATGTAAATGTCATTATGGTGGTGCTGTAAGTTGTCCTGGATGTAAAAAGAATCACGGGATAGTTACTTGCAACTGTAAAGATTAAAATTATTTTCTTTTAGAAGATAATATTTTTAGATTAGCTAATTCAGATTTTAATGATTCAATTTGAACCAATGTTTTTAAATTCAAAATTTCTTGATTTAATCTTTCAATTTCACCATCTTTTAGTTCTACAGAGAACTTTAGTTCATTTAATTCTCCTGATAACTCATTTTGAATTTGTTTTATTTCTGAGAGATTAACTTCTTTAGGAATTTCAACTTGAGCTGTTTGTGTACTACTCAAGCTTTTTTTTTGATGTACTTCATGTGCATGAGAATGATTAGTTGCATAGTCTGCACTTTTTTGAGATAACCAACAAGTCAGCACCATAAACCATGTAATTGGAACTGACATGATAAAGATAAAATTTAGATCTGGTGCAAAATCAACCATTGGTTGCCAAAGACCAGTTAAAACTAAAGCAAATGCACCAGTTACAATTGTAGCTAAATGATTACGTGCATATCCCATAATTAATTTGAAAAATTCATTCTTTATAATAGTAATGCCAATAATTAGAAAATAAAAGGAGTTAAAAAGAAAAAGTAGTCGAATTTATTCGTCTTCTTCAGGGGTAGCAGCGACTTTAGGCATATCAGATTGTAAGATTTGGATCTTTTGTAATAATTCAGTTCTTAGATCTCTTGCAACCCTTCTTACTGTAGGTCTTGGGACACCAAGCTCATCAACTACTTTTGTATAGATGTCTTGTTTGTCAGTTACTCCATTGTCAAGATAGGAATTAATTGCTTCTTTAATTATCGTGCTTTGGTTTGTACGACTCAATGTATGTAACTTGTAATTGTTCTATATAACACTATAACTCTAGAACTTAAAAAATAACATAAAAAAATAACATAAAAAAATAATTAGTTTTCAATAAAAAAAATTAAAATGAAATAGGAATTAAAAATAGTTAAAAATCATAGAGTATAAAAAAATTAGAATAATTTCACAAGAAGACTTTTATGATATTCTAATATGCAAAAAAATATGAGTACAGTGAATATTGAAACTAATCACGGTAACATCTCATTTGAGCTTTTACCTGAATTAGCTCCTGAAACTGTAAGAAATTTTGAAAAATTAGTTAGAGATGGATTTTATGATGGAACATTATTTCATAGAGTAATTCCCGGATTTATGATTCAAGGAGGAGACCCTAATACAAAAACAGATAACAAAAGTTCTTGGGGAATGGGAGGTCCAGGATACAACATTAAAGCTGAATTTAGTTCAAGATCACACTTACGAGGTATTGTTTCCATGGCCAGATCACAAGATCCTAACAGTGCAGGCTCACAATTCTTCATAGTAACATCAGATAGCGCATTTTTAGATAGAGAGTATACTGTGTTTGGACAAGTAAAGGAAGGAATGGACATAGCAGATAAAATCGTGAACGTTCAAAAAGATGGAAATGATTGTCCATTAGAGAAGGTCCAAATGGTAAAGGTTACTTTAGAATAAATGAATAATCAAATTTACTTAATTATATTATTTTTAGCTCTAGTTACAATAATTCCTACAGCTAGTGCTCAATTGTCTTTTGGAGTAGAAGCATATCAGAGATTAATTGAAGTGGAATTAAATAAATCAGAAATAGCTAATGTAAAACATGTTGTTGCTGCTTCAGATGTACCAGTAAATCTAAATGTATTTGATGGTGTGATTGTAGAAAGCATCACAGTTACAAATGATAATGGCGATGAAAAAGAATTTGGATTAGTAGGTTATGGAGAAGCACTTGAATCCATAACAATTTTTGCTTCAAATACAGATAGTATTATTAAATATAATTTAGAAGATGCATCTACATTATATGAAAATTTGTGGACATCTAGAATTGCATACCCCGAAGCATTTTCTGTTTTGTTTTCTGAGGAAATAGATTTATTTTTTCTTAGTAACAACATAATAGAGTTAGGAAATAAAAAAGGAATTGCAGTAAACACTGGAGGTAATGTAATAATACAATATTATGATAAAATTCCAAAAATAATAGAAGAAGTTAGTGTAGAGGAAGATAAATTTAACGTAGAAATTATAACAAATTCTAAAATTAATGAATTTAATTTTGATCAAGAATCAAAAAGTATTAGTTTTCAAGTAAATGAAAAAAATAAATTTGTAACAATAAGTATGGAAGAAGAGTTAGTAGGTAGTCCATATGTCATATTATTAAATAATGAAAAAATTCTTTACAATAAATCGGTTAATAAAGAAAATTATGTTTCACTCTCTATGAAGCCACAAGCAGTAGGAGAAATTACAATTAGTAATTCGGAATATATTCAGGATTTAACTGAAATTACTTCTAAGGGTACTTTAACAGAAGTAACAGCAAATAGTCCTAATGATTATTTCATCTGGCTAGTTCTTGGAGGTGTTTTAATTATTATTGTGATAGTTGCTATAATTATAATGAGAAAAATTAAAAAATAATTTAATCCCCACCAGAACCACATGAACAAAAACCATATTCATCTATTCTAACATCGCATACAGCACATTTCTCGCCATATTCTACTTCCCATGGTTGTTTTCCAAAAAGTTTGAAATGATCATCAATTTCTATTGGTACTTCGCGTTTTTTATCCAATGACTTGTATACACATAGAAAGTATAATTAGATTGTCTGAAAAATTATGAAAATTGAATGTGGCTGTCATTGTATAAACTGTAAAAGTACAAATCTTGAATCAAATAAAATAGGTATTATAGAAAAAGACGGATATTTTGATATGCATCACACATGTAAACACTGTAATACACATTTTGATCATCTAGACGGAGAAATTTTTACTAATTGTTTGAAATGTAATTACTCTTTTAACTAGATACAGGTAATTGTTCAATTGAATAACAAGTTTTATTTTCAGATAAACTCTTTGTAAATTCTTTATCTAAACTCATTTTTGCTAAAGCTTTTGAAACATCTAATGTGCCTGTAGCCCATCCATATTCTCGAAGTTGTTGAACAGTTTCACTAGCAGTTCTTGGTGAATCAAAAAATTTACTATTTTCTAAAATTTTTAGTTTTGATTTAATTTCACTACTATTGATATATCTTGGTTCATTAAATTCAGGTTCAAATGTTTCTGCATCATCCAAACATTCCAAAGCATCTTCTGTTGAATTTGATTTAGAAGTAGAATCTAATTCGTATACAATTTTTGCTTGATTTTCTGGCAAATATTGAGAGATATTGTCTATAATTTCACCTAAGGTTTGATTGTCCACATAGAAATCTCTGGAATCAACTTCAAGTTCATTTTCACCTAGTTTGAGTTTAATTCGTGCCAATGACAATCATTAGGTTAATTTTGATTTATTGAGATAGCTCTAATGAGATTTAAGATTAAATCAAAAAATTTACACAAGTAATCAGAATTTTTTTTTAATTTTAGTTTAAAACAAAATATTTTGACAATTAGTCGTGAAATCATCAAAGAAAAAAAGTATTATTGTTTTATTTTTATTACTTGCAAGTATTTTCGGATATTTACAATATCAATCTGTATCAGAAATATCAGTGAATATTTCTGAAAATACGATCATAAATGAGCATAACGGAAATTTAAATTATAAAATAGAATTGGAATTTGAAAATCCATCATTAGTAATATTGCCAGTAGGTGAAACTGAATTTTTTATATTTTATGATAATGAAATTGTAGGTAAAGGAAATTTAGAATCATTCACATTGTATCCAATTAACAATAGTCATGTTAAGGGTACTTTTACAGCAGATCAAAAATCGGATGAATTAAAATCTGTAAAAATTTCAGCGATAATAAAATATGATTTATGGGGTACATCAATACAAATTCCATTTGACTATTATCCTACAGATGAACAAACAAGGAAATTTATACAACAAAATTAGTTTTTTCTTAAATGCTTACAGTTTTTGGTTCCACAGCTTTAGATACAATTAGAACTCCAACTAAAACTCTAAAAAATGTTTTAGGAGGGGCTGCAACATATGCTGCTATTTCATCAAGTAATTTTGTTAAAACAGGATTAATTGCTGTAGTTGGAGATGATTTTCCAAAAAAGAATCATAATGTTTTATCAAAATACCTAGATTTACAAGGATTGGCAATAAACAAAGGTAAAACATTCCGTTATGATGGAAAATATGATAGCACTCTAAGCACAAGATCTACTTTGAAAACAGAGTTAAACGTACTTGAGAGTTTCAAACCAATAGTACCAGAAGAATATAAAAAATCACAATTTGTTTATCTTGCAAATAATGATCCAGAACAAAATACTAAACTAATTAAAGAATTTGATAACGTAAAATTTTCAATGTGTGATACGATAGATTTTTGGATATCAACAAAAAGAGACGCAGTAATTAAAATGATAAAAAATGTGGATGCAGTTGTAATCAACGATGAGGAAGCTAGATTGCTAACAAAAGAACATAATTTAATCAAATGTGCAAAAAAAATGAAACAGTGGGGTGCTAAATATATTATAATTAAAAAAGGCGAACATGGTTCTTTGATGTTTTTTGATGATGTAATTTTTCCTACTGCAGGATTTTCATTAGAAAAAGTTGTAGATCCTACTGGTGCTGGTGATTCATTTGCAGGGGCAATGATTGGATATCTTGCTAGTAAAAAATCAGTAAAAATATCAGATATTAAAAAAGCTGTTGTGTATGGAAATGTACTTGGTTCATTTGCAGTTGAGAGATATGGTTTAGATGGATTACTAAAAATTAAAAAAGGAGATATTCAAAAACGTTTTAAATCATATGAAAAAATGATCAAATTCTAAAAAGACTTAAGTTAAATTATTTTTTAAAACAATTCATACCTTGTCAGAAAAAACAAAAGATAGATTGGATGAAATTTTTAAACTCCAAAAAGATCTATCTGAAATAATTAAATCAGACAGATACCCAAATGATATCGAAGGTAAAGTTTCTGCACTATCTACTGCAATTATGCATGAAGCTGTAGAATTGCAAAGAACAACCAACTGGAAATGGTGGAAAACACCTACTGAATTTGATCAAAATGAGGCTAAAGAAGAATTAATTGACATATGGCATTTTGTTGTTCAGGCATCAATTGAATTGAAATTAACGCCTGATGATATTTTAGATGAATACAAAAGAAAAAATCAAATTAATCACGAAAGACAGAAAAATGGTTACTAATTTAATTAAATTTTATCAATAATTGATTCAATATTTGTTTCACCAATTAAATTTAAAAGAGTTATTTCTTTTTGAAAATATTTTATCTCTAATTCAGATACTGTTAGAAAAGGATCAGGGCTGGTGGAATTAATTATTTTTTTATTATTATCAATACCATATTTATGCAATTGAAATAATGAATGTCCGGATTTATGACCCCAAACTTCTTTTCCACACACAACTATTGTTTTAATTTTTTTATTCTGATTTACATGTTTTATAATTGAATCAATTCCTTTATTTTCAGTAAATAATCTCCCAGCAATTGCAACATTATCAATTATTTTAGAATTTTTAATTTCTTTTAGTAATTTGATGCTAGAAAGTGTGCATATGCAAACGGATGAATCAAGATTTCCAATATAGAATTCTTCAGGAATTGGTAAAAAAATTTCACAAATCTTACCAATAGTTTCGCCTAGCTTGTTCAAAGTATTTCAGAAATTGCTTTTGCAATAAATTTAATATTTTTTGAAGTTACTTTAGGATGAATGGGTAAAGAAAGTACATGTGAAGCAGACCAATCAGTTACGGGTAAACTTATTTTTGATTCGTAAAATGGTATTTTATGTATGGGAGTTGAATAGTATGATGCTGCACCTATTCCTTTTACATTAAGTTTTTTCAAAAGAATATTACGTTTTGGTGTGGTAACTGTATACAAACACCAGTTAATTTTTTCATTTTTTCTTTCTTGTGGAAGATTAAGATTTGATTTTGAAAGTAATTTTGATAAAAGTTTTGCATTTTTTTGTCTAGTTTTTAAAAAGTTTGGTAACTTTTTGATTTGTACTGTTGCAATTGCTGCATTAATTTCAGGTAATCTTAGATTAAGTCCAAATATTTTACTATCATATCCTTTTACCATTCCATGATTTCTAATCATTAATAATTTGTCTCTAAATTTTTTATTGTTTGTAACAATAAATCCACCTTCTCCAGCAGTCATTACTTTTGTAGGATACATGCTAAAGCATCCCATTTCAAAGAAAGTTCCTGTATGTTTTCCCTTAAAAGTAGAACCTAGCGATTGAGCTGAATCTTCTATTATTGGAATGTTAAATTTTTTAGCAATTTCAGAAATTTTATCCAAATAAGCTACATTTCCATAAAGATGTACAGGAATTATTGCTTTGGTATTTTTTGTAATTTTTTTTTGAAGATCATTTGGATCCATTGTATGATTTTCTTTTAAAATATCAACAAAGATAGGTTTTGCACCAGTAGAAACTACAGAATTTGCAGTTGCAACAAAAGTAAAAGATGGAATTAGAACCTCATCGCCATTTTTAATATCTAATGCATATAGTGCTGCTTGTAACGCGGCAGTACCAGAATTTACAGCTACAACATATTTTGCATTTACAAATGAAGAAACGGATTTTTCAAAAGCTTGAACATGTTTTCCGCCTTGATTGGAGGCAGAAGTTAAGGTACCATTTTTAAGAATAGAAGTAACTACTGAAATTTCTTCCCTACCTACAAAAGGAATGTTTATCGGTATTTTCAATAATTAACCTCATAACAATTACACTATAAATCTCATTTAATATCTATGAATTTTTATATTTCAAAAATTGGTAAATGATAGAATGGAACCGAGATATTTAGAAAAAACAGATGCGGGTTACAAAGTGTATTTGTATATTTTCTATGTTTGCGGAGCTATAATGGTTTCAGCATTAATTTTTGGTGTTTATGCTACAATGTTAGAATGGTTAGCAAATGGAACATATGTTATGGGTGAAGTGATTCACAATACAACTATTCCTTTTGAAAATTTTGCTCGAGTTTCAACTTGGATATTTTTTTCCACAATAATTGGATGGTATTGTGTTACCAGAATTGGTTGGAAAAGAACTGCCGGAAATAAAATTGTTGGAGCAAAAATGGCCTTACTTCAATTAATGTTACTTGGATTTACAATAATTTCTTTTTATGAAGTATTGTACAACTTTACAGTTTTGAATGCACAAATTACAGCAGGGGTCATTGATGGATTGGTTCCAGATATCGATATGCTATCAGTAGCTTATCCAGATCCTGATCGACCATGGAATTTAATTTTTGCAACAAAAATTTTCCTTGCAGCATTTATTATTACTGCACATGGATTTTATCTAAGTGTAAAACCTAGAAAAAAATTAGATGATCAAGAAGTATAATCAATATTTCTGTAATTTATTCAAATTATTTTGAAAAAATTGCAACAAAAATTATTTTTTATACTATTGTAATCATAGAATAGTATGGGGTTATTTGGATCTAGTCAAAATGAGTTGAAATGTAAAAAATGTGGAACCACGTTACCAGATTCTGAAAGGCTAAAGAAACATCAAGAAAAAGCTCATAATAAGAAAAAAGACAAATGTCGAGCATGTGGTGCTGAATTTGATTATGCAGAAGGCTTAAGAAAACATAAGAAAAATTGTAAATAATAATAATTTTAAAAAATTAATTTTTTGCTGGTCTTTTTAATGATTTCTCGATTGCTTCTAAATTTTTAATTTGATTTTTAGAATTTAAGGTAAGAGTTTGAATCATTTCAGAGCCTAATTGAACAGATTGTTCAGGTAATGTTTCTAAAAATTTTTCTAATCCTTTTTTGTAATTACTGATTAGTTCTAGGCCTTCCTCAAGGGTCATATAGATTATAAAATTACGCTATATTCAAAGATTTTAAATAATTATTTTAAATAACTTTATAGGATTTGGGTAAACTAGTTCAATAACCTTAGTCGTGAGTTCCGTATTAGATTACTTTTACAATTAATTCCCAAAAATTATTCTGGTTTTAAAAAAGGTCTTTTAGTTTACGTTACGTATCGCTAGGGCGGAGTGAGTTTTTTACATTTATCGTGAAATGTTAATTACTGAAAGAAAAAATAATATTTTAAAATGAAGATTTCTCACAGTGAACAGATAAATTCTACATTTGAAACATTATGGACTTTATTGCTAGACAAAGTCCAACATCCAGATAGAACAATAAAAGAGGTTACTCGTGTAGAAGTTTTAAAAAAATATGATGATGGTATTTTACGACAAATGCAAGCACTTGGTATGACCATTAAAGAAAGAATAACCATTGATGAACAAAATAAAACAGTAAGATTTGATCTGATTGAAAATTCTATGTTTACGGGTCATTTTCTCAACAAGGTAGGTGGGTATGACGGAAAATTGACACTGATTTATGAGCAGAATTGGATTCCAATAACGACACAAGCCAGAGAACTAGAAACTAAACTTCCTCAAATTCTAATTAATGGAGTTCAAGAAATGAAAGAACTTGCAGAAAAACAATAGATTGGCAAATTATTCTGATTTTAAAAAAGACCTTCTAGTTTACGTTACGTATTGTTAGGGCGGAGTGTCTTTTTTTAAAATAAAAATAAAAAAAAGAAGTTTCTGGACTTAAGATCATTACCACGCAGGTATACAATGAGAGCCCATGCCACTTAAGACCAGAAAGTATTCCTTTGCTGGTGACAGTGTTCGTCTTAAGATCCCAAACGATTGTTTGTAGATGAGAGACTTGTTCTTGTAATTATCTTAAGTCAATTTTGGTATATAACGAACACTCATCTTAAAACTCATCTAGATGAGATCTTAGGGCAAGTTCTTTTTTTACAATAGTACATGGTGTCAAAAGATTCATCACATAGAATCACAGTAAAGCTGATACATCTTTGGAGATAGCTGTTTCTTTGCACGTTTGTTTGCACTAACTAACCATTGTGAGTTACGGTGAACATTATCAGATAGTGCTTCTGTTTCATTAGATACTGTATTTGGTTTCTTCATCTGTTATCTAATTGCATTATTAGTCGTGAGGTTATTTAAGACGGTGATTGAAATCTTTATAGGTTTAGATTTTAAAAGTTGTTTTGATTTGAATAGTATTGAAAAAGTGGATTTGATTGATTTGTCTCCGACAACAGATGAAATTGTAAGTCGTGAAGAGTTAATTGAATTATTTGATACAAAGTCTTCACCAAATCATTACATCGGTTTAGAAATTTCAGGTTTTCTACATCTAGGCAGTTTAATTAGTACAGGTTTCAAAATTAATGAATTTATTAAAACTGGGGTAAACTGTACAATTTTTCTTGCAGACTGGCACACAGTTATCAATGACAAACTAGGTGGCGACTGGGATACGATTTCTAAAGTTTCAAAATACTATCAAGATGCTTTCAAATTAGTTTGTCCAGATGCAAAAATTGTTTTAGGTTCAGAGCTATATGAAAAAAATCCAGAGTACTGGTCAGATCTTGTAAAATTTACAAAACACATGACATTGAAAAGAACTATGAGAACGCTAACAATTATGGGACGTTCAGAAAGTGATGAAAAAATTGATGTTGCCAGATTACTTTATCCTGCAATGCAAGCAGTGGATATTCATTATTTGGATGTAGATATAGCACATGCTGGAATGGATCAAAGAAAAATACACATGCTGGTTAGAGAAATATTTCCTAAAATGAAATGGAAGGTTCCAGTTTCTGTTCATCATAAGCTGCTTCCAGGATTAAAAAAACAAGGAGATACACAATATGGTGGTGAATTTACTAAAATGAGTAAATCAGATCCAAATTCAGGCATATTTATCCACAATACGGATGATGAAATTAGAAAGAAAATTAACAAAGCATGGTGTGATGAAGGAATTATAGAAAATAACCCCATACTAGCGATTTCCGAAACAATAGTTTTTACTAAATTTAACGAAATGAGTATTGAGAGACCAGAAAAATTTGGGGGCAATTTATCATATTCAAATTACAAAGAATTAGAAAATGATTTTAAAGAAAAGAAATTGCATCCAGGAGATTTGAAACAGGCTGTTGGAAATTATTTAGTGGAAATTATATCTCCAATTAGAGAGAAACTAAATCTTAGTGAAGAATTATCTGAAGCAATAAAGAAAAGTTTCTAAACTTTAAGATTTGGATTGGTTTGTTCTTCTAAATTATATTTTGATTTGTATCCTCTTGGATTAATCATCAAATCTTTGTAAGTATATGTTGAGGAATTACCAATAATTACAGTACTAGTCATACCTAATTCTTCATCAAAATTAAGTAAATTTTCTAAATCAGTCATAACAATAGTTTCAGATTCTCTATAAGCACTTTTAATTATCGCAACAGGTGTTGTAGGTTTTCTATGTTTAAGCAGAATTTTTTGCGTATCCTGCAACTGATGAATTCTTTTTTTACTTTTAGGATTATAAATTACAAGTACAAAGTCACCTTGTGCAGCTGACTCCACACGTTTCTGAATTATTTCCCACGGTACCATTAGATCACTCATACTAACAACAGCAAAATCCGTCATCAAAGGTGAACCAACTATTGATGCACAAGAATTTAGAGCAGATACGCCAGGAATAATCTCTACTTTCAAACCATCAGAAGGATCCCAACCTGTGGCAGCAAGTGTTTCATAAATTAATCCAGCCATTCCGTAAATTCCAGGATCTCCACTAGACACCAGTGAAACAATTTTTCCAGATTTTGCAAGGTCAATACACTGATGAGCCCTTTCAACTTCTTGCGTCATGGCATAACGATGAATAGTTTTGCCTCCAATCAGATCTTGAACTAAATTTACATATGTTTCATAGCCGACAATTGTATCACTTTCTGTGATTACTTCTTTAGCTCTAAACGTCATATGATCATGGTGTCCAGGGCCAACACCAACAATGTAGAGTTTACCAGTCAATTTCAAAATAATTTTTTTCTTAACTAATTTATCCGTTTAGCGTGTCCTAATTGATTTTATCAAGTGTAAATGCGTCATGTATTGCACGTACTGCTGTATTTGTATCAGAATTTTTTACTACTAATGCAAGGTTAAGTTCTGATGAACCTTGAGTAATCATAGATACATTGACCTTGTTTTTCTCAATTGCAGTAAAAACTTTTGATGCAACACCAATTGTTCCTCTCATTCCAGATCCAATTAATGCAATAATAGATACTCCAGTAGTAACTTCTAATTTTTTAATGATTTTTCCTAAGAGATCCATTTCCAATATGCTAACAGCTTTATCAAGATCAGTATTTTTTACTACGATTGTAATACTTGACTCAGAAGGATTTTGAGAAATCATCATAACATTAATTTCAGCTTTTGCTAAAGTTGCAAATATTTTAGATGCAGTTCCAGGCGTTCCAATCTGTCCATTCTGAATATCTATTAGTCCATTGTTACGAATATTACTGACACATTTTACAGTATTTTTTACAGATGCAGAAGGTGATGCGCTTACTAAAGTTCCCTCATTATTTGTCATAAGAGAACTTCTAATTTTCATGGGGATTTTTTTTGTCAATAGAGGCTCAAATGTTCTTGGATGAATTTGTTTTGCACCAAACAAAGCCATTTCAATTGCTTCAACATATGAAACTTCTTTGAGTAACTTTGCATTTTTAACAATTTTTGGATCTGCAGTCATTAGTCCATCAACATCACTCATTAACCAAATTTCATCTGCTTTGATACAAGAACCAATGATAGTTGCTGAATAATCAGAACCTCCTCTACCAAATGTAGTTGTATGTCCATGTTGATCTGCACCTGCAAATCCTCCAATTACAGGAATTACTTTTTTAGAAAATAAATTATCAATACATTTTGATACTCTCAATCTAGTTGTATCTATAAGCGGTTTTGATTCACCGAAATTAGAATCAGTTACAATACCTACTTCCTTACCAGTTAAAGAAATTGATTTTTTTGATAAATCATTAATTGCAGCAGCAATTAATTTTATAGATAATCTTTCACCAAATGAAATTAAATAATCCATTGATCTGGATGTTACTTCTCCTAACAAAACCAAACCATCTATCAATGCAAGTAGTTCTGTAAAATCTTCATTTAATTTTACTAATAATTTTTTTTGAATATCAGATTTTTTGATAGTTTGTTTTGCTAATTGATTATGTCGATTGATAATTTTTGAGGCAAGTTGTTCTGCCTTAGATTTATTTTCTTTTTTTATAGATTCAGATATTTCAATTAAATCATCAGTAGTTCCACTTGTTGCAGAACAAACTATTGCAATTTGATGTTTTTTAGATAGTTCACTAACATGCTTACAGATTAATTGAATATTTTTTGTGTTGGAGATTGAGGTTCCACCATATTTTAAAACGAGTTTCAATTCAAACTAACTAAATTATTCAATCTTTAAATGCTTTAAGTTTCCACTCGTGGAGCAAGATAAAAGTGGATTCTACCAATATTTGCAACCTTAAATTCAATTCTGAGTGGTTTTGCGCTTGAAAATTCACATGTGATAAATCCAGCATTACTGCCCACTGCTTTAACTACAGGATTAAGATATTCAAGGCTGTAAGTACCAACACTATCTGCTTTTGAAGAAATTTCTTCAATATCGTCAGCATCTTTATCCAATTCAATAATTACTTCACCAGAATCACCTTTTCCTGAAAAATCACCCTTAGAATCGGATGTATTGATAGTAAGATAGTCAGATACAACTTGGACATCACCAAGAATTTTATCAAATTTTGAAGAAGTTAAAACGATTTTTGAATCATATGGAATTTTTGGTAATGGTGTATCAGTTGCAGAACTTTCAATTAAGCGAATTTTGTATTTTTTATTTTTTCCAACTGTTACAAGTAACATTTTTTCTTCAGAAATACTGATTTCAATACTATCTTTTTTATCTGCTCGTTTGATAAGTTTAGAAAATTCATCTATTCGAACTCCAAATTTAATATCACTATCACATTCATATTTTTCAAATGCTGAATTTGGCCAGGATATATCAATAAGAGCAACGTGAGATGGATCCATTCCTCGAAAAGTAATTCCTTCAGCTGTTGCAACAAAAGTTGCTTCTTCAACCAGTGTAGATATTGCAGAAATTATGGCTTTTAGATCATCTGAGCCATTTGTTTTTGCACCAAAAGTCAATTCATTTTTCTTGACTATAAGTTCCAGTTAAACCTTATGTGTAATCACGCCAAGTGTATTTACATTTTTGACAACGATAAAATCGGGTTGTTGGTTCATCTGCACTTCTAGTTTGAAACATCCAAGCTACTGCTTCATCATGTCCACATTTTTCACAATCAATCTTTGTTGTAGGATTAGTATCTTCACCTTCATCGCCTTCAAAAGCAAGAAGTGAGAAATCAGGTTCATCTTCAGTAATAATTTTTTTCTTTTTTGTTACTTTCTCTCCTTCAACGTAACCACATTTTGAACATTCAAGGCCAGAATCACCTTTTTTTAGTTTAACCTCACATTTGGGGCAAAATTTCAATCTAATTTACCCTAATTTTGAAATGAATAATTGTTTAAATTCTTCTGCCATTTTTATTGAGGATTCTGTTGATTTTTTAACTTCAGATAACGGTTTTGTACTAGAATTAATTCTCATCCAACATTCATTGGTTAATGGATGTTTAATAATTACACCTGCAAAATCAACATTTGAAGCCTTTAGAAGGTCATGTTGAATAATGTATAATATTCCAATATCAGTTTCTGTGATAGAAATAGTCATTTCTTTAGCTTCTGAACTAATAACTTGCGCATCCATGTATTCAGAAAAGGCACTTATTGCGGATATAAATCATATGAACAGGAACAATGGCAGAAAGCAAAATATCAGAAATAACACTAGTAAAATCCAAGGAGGAGTACTCATCTGATGAAAATATTGAGATAAATGTCCAATTTTCAGTTCAAGGTGATATAAGAAATTCGTTCAATGAAGCAAATTGGACTAAAGCATACAATAACAATGATGTTTCAATGAAGCTGAAATACGGTGTAAAATTGACATCTGGTGGATTTAGAAAGAAGGGATTAGGGAAAATTGTAGATTCATACCGAAAAGCTGCAATTTTCTGGACAAGAAATCCAAAATTAGTAAATCCAATGAAAGATAGAAGAATTTGGGTTCAAATAGCAAAAAACTTTGAACCATTCATCAGACTTTCTGAAGAAGAAGTAAGAGAAGAATTCTTTGACTTTAATGAAAAATTTGTTTTCAAAGCATCTGATTTAGGAAAAGGTAAACACAAGATTGGAGCTGAAGCATTTTCATCATGGCAAAAACACGATTTTACTGAGCCTGGAAGTATCAAAAATAGTTCTAATGAAATAGAAGTCATAATCAATTAGGGATATAAGGAACTTTTTTCTGGGATAAGTAATGGCAAAATATGATGGTCTATTAGGACAACCAATTCTTGAAGTCGAAGAACCTGATAAAGATGGAGGTATTACTTTTATCTTTAAAGATAACAGGTTTATGTTTATCAAACCAGTTGATGGAAAAATTGAGACCATATCAATTCCAGAATAGGTGATTATGAATGGAAAAATATGATCAAATTAAAATGTTAGAATTGGTAAAGGTTGAAGATCCAGATGCTGAAGGTGGATTAACTTTGTACTTTCAAGAGAATAAAACGTTAAAAATTAAAAACGTTGACGGAAAATTAGTTTCAGATTGGGTTTAAACTAATTTCTTACATATTTTTCATAATAACTAATTGCTAATTCTTGTACATCAGATTGAATTGAACCAGGCCTTTCATCTCGAATTTTTTTAATTGCTTGAATAGCTGAAAGTTTTTTGTATTTTATAAAATAACATGCAAGAATTGTTCCAGCTCTTCCTAATCCAGCAGCACAATGAACCATCACTGATTGATTATTTTGAATTTGGTTTTGAATAAATTCAACTGCAGAATCTATTTCTTCCATATTTGGAGCATGAAAGTCAGCTGTTGGTATATGTAGATAATCAATTTGTTGAGTCCAATCATCAGGTAATGAGTTTTCAGTCATAGTTACAATAGATTTTACTCCTTGATTTAGAAGCCACTCAAATTCATCTAAAGATGTAGGAATTCCAGAACCAGCTAATTTTTCCTCAATTAACCAAGAAAAATTAGTAGGTTTTTTTGTAATTTTACCATGAACTTTTCTCCAAATATTACCAGGTTTACTCATTAAGATATAATCATATTTACTATATTTTTAGCATTGCGAAATAATATTTATTAAAAATAAAAAATTTAAATTTTAAATTATGAAAAGTTAAATACTCTTTTGATAAAAAAAAGATCATGCCTACTGCGTATGTTTTACTAAATTCAGACTTAGGATCAGATGTATCAATAATTACAGAAATAAAAGAAAAACTCGCAAATGAAGATATAAAATTCGAGGTTAGAGGGGTATACGGAGTATATGATATAGTTTTAAAATTAACATCAGATGATGCTGAAAAATTACGTGCATTAATCACTAATAAAATTAGAAAAATCAGTAGAGTTCAATCAACATTAACTATGATTGTAATTGAAGAACAAGAAAATCTATAGTTTTTTAATTTCATCAATAACTTTAAGCATTTCTGAATCAGTATTAAAAAAATGAGGAGAAACACGAATAATCTTTTTTTCCATAATCTCCCTTACAGCTAAAATAATATTTTGTTTTTCAAGTTTATCCACTATTTTTTGTGAATCTAAACCTTCGATATTGAAAGATACAATGCTAGTTCGTTGATTTGGATCTTCTGGACCATACAAAACAACTTTAGGTATTTTTAGTAATTCCTCTCTAAAAAGAGTGGATAGGTGTTGATTTTTTTTACGAATATTTTCCATGCCAAAATTTAACAAATATTTTGCAGAAGATTCTAATCCAACAATTCCAACATAATTTCTAAAACCAGTTTGAAATTTATCAGGTAAATCTTTAAAAATTAAATTATTTTCAGCATCAGTAATTGCAGATTCACCACCAATTGTTTTTGATTCTAATAATTCGCTAGACTTTCGATTACAATAAAATAAACCAGTTCCCATTGGACCACAGAGCCATTTAGAACCATTAAACGACATAAAATTACATTTAAGTTTGGAAACATCATGATCACCAATACATCCTATTGTTTGTGCACTGTCAATAAAAAATGGAATTTTATTATTAAGAATTTTAGAAATTTTTTCTATTGGTAATATTGAACCAGTATTGTACAAAGCATGACTTAAAGCAACTAATTTTGTATTTTCGTCAATATTTGATTTTAAATTATCTAATTCAAAAAATCCATTTTTATCGATTAAAAGACTTCTTACTGAAAGTTTATCTTTTAATTTAATCCACGGATAAAAATTTGAATGGTGTTCATGAGTCATTCCACGAATTATAATATTAGATTTATTATCAAATGAAAGTCCATTTGCAACAATATTAATTCCATCAGTAGTACTCTGGGTTAGAACAACTTCATCAGGTTGGCAAGAAATAATTTTTGCAATAATTTTTCTCACATTATCTAATTTTTCTGCAATAAAAGATTCTGAATCCTTAGAATCAGGACCTATGGAATTGTATGAAATTAAAAATTCCTTCATGGCATCTATGCTTTGTAATGGCATCAAAGATACAGATGCATTATTCAGATAGATTTTTTTTGATGAATGGAAATCATCAGAAATATCTTTTGATGCTAAATTCATTATTATATCTGTAAAATAGTATTATGGTGTTGGATAAAAATCCTGAGATAATTTTCAATGATGTTCAAAAAGAATTTAAAAAAAATGTACCAAATTTAGTATTATGTTCAGATTCTTTTCATAAGATAGAATTTTTGAATAAAATAATTACCTCTATAGATAAACCAATTATTTTTGTAGATATGGATTTACTGTATTCAGGATATATTGAATCCAAAATTATTCAAAAAAAAAATAATTTGATGATTTTTCAACCAAATAAGCTAAATTGGAAAGAAAAACTATCAGAAATTATTACTAAAATATCAGAAAAAGAATTTCTAATCATTATTGATTCATTTAATGGAATTTACAATTTATTTGATGATTTAGAATCTGCCAGATTTGTCAATTCATGTATAATGTTACTCTCGTCATTAGGAAAACAAGCTAATTCTACAATTTTGATAACTGCAATGAGTAGAAAAAAAGAAAATAGTGAATGGATATTATCACCAGGAGGAAAACATATTATGAAATCAGCAAAAACAGGAGTTTATTTTCTTAAAAAAAATAAAAATGATCTAATTATCAAATTAGTAGACAATAACACGAGTAAATCTAAAAATAATTAAGTGAATTTTGTAGCGATCTAATTTAAAACGGCGTTATAAAATTTCAAACGGTGTTATAGATAGATAAAGTTAAGAAAATTATATTAAGCTCAAATCATGATTTTAATTCATAATGCCAGTAGCAATACTTCCTGACATCAGTGAACAAATGTGTATCGGATGCGCACTATGCGTAGAAATCTGTACAACACTTGGACCAGATGTCTTAAGAGTAAAACCAGTCGAAGGCTGGAAAAGAGGAAAAGCATTCGTTTTCTATCCAGAGAGATGTATTACTGATGGTGCATGCATAGGTGTATGCCCAACAAAAGCAATCTTTTGGATGAGACCAATGGACTTTACAGTCGGACAACCAGTCCCACTCCACAAAGACTCAGTCTTCGTTAAAGGTTGGACCGAATTAATCGATTAGATTAGTTCTACAATTTTTAATTTCTTTTTATTATTTTACTTTTCTGAGTTCATACACAATTAATCAAAATAAGGAAAAATTAACTATTTTTTAGAAAATCCAAATTTTGATGACCAGTTGCTTTTTTGTTTAGTTTCTTGTTTTTTTGAAAGATTATCCAACATATCATATGTGATTGTAAATCCATTACCAACCAAAGTGGCATCCTTGTCATAATTTTCTTTATGAGAAATAAGGTCATCAGATAAATCTTTAATTTTTTTAGTTTTAAGATCAAATAATCTAATTTTTTTACCATTTTCTAATTCAATCATTGCATCACCACTTAATCCTTGTATTGAAAACTTTTCAAAGAATCTAATTGTACCATTTTTTTTTAATTTAATTACAGAATCAAAAGTTAATTTTTCTCCATAAAATAAAATTTCACGTCCCAATAGTATTGAGTCTTGTTCCACATTAAGAACAATAATAGTATCAGCATCAAGTGACACAGTATTTGAAATATCTTCAGCAATAATTTTTCCGTTTAGAGCTGAAATACTTGTTCTATTTTCTTGAATTTGAAAAATTCCAACTCTACCATCTTTATCCTCAACCCTATATTTTCTACCATAAATATTACCTACAACAACATTTCCATTATCTACAATAATTCTTGCGCCATTTTCAATTTTATACTTATTTTCCAATGGATTAATGAATTTGAAATCTCCTTTAGTTAGATGAATATTAGTTTTAAATTCTTGTGTCCAAGAGGGACTGGTAATACTTCCTTGCATAATTATTGGACCGTCATAGGTTAAACTTCCAGCCATAAAGTTACCCTTAATAGATAAAGTACCAGTTGCTTTTCTTTCTAATTCAATTTCACCAAGAGTTTTTGAACCAAATAATCTAGTGGCTGTAGAATTTGATTCATTTAATGCAGTTGCCCATTCTTCAGCACTTTTCATTTCTTTAGATAATTCTTGGCCTAAAATCTGATTTTTTCTTCTAACATCTTCTTCACTTTCATCAGAATAAACTCTAGAATTTTTTATTTTTTCAATATCAGTATCAGGATATTTTTTGCCAATTTTTAGATCATCATATGCTTGTTTAATTTTAATAAATTGATCATTTTCTCCTCCACGATCAGAATGAAATTGTAAAGCTAATCTTCTAAATGCATCCCTAATGTCCTTCTCTGTTGTTCCCTCAACAATTCCTAAAATATCATAATTAGATTCAACCATTTTTTATCAACCTAGTTAGGATCAGTACTCATTTTCCTATACTTGTAGTTTATCACATTACAACATATCAATGATTTGGAAAATTCTATCAAAATTACTCATAAAATTAATTTTTTCTTGTTTTTACCAAAGCGATTATAGCTATGATAATAGCAATTATTCCAATTACTGTTCCCCAAATATCATTCATATCTATTTCATTTTGCATTTGATTACTAGAATTTTCTAGATTTTGAATACTATTTTCTAAAGAAGTAATGCGTTCAACAAGTTTTGTATTATCATCAATAACTTCAGTTAAAGCAAGATCAGCTAATTGAGGAAATTCAATATAAGATCTTTCTGCAATTGGAGGTGGATGCATAGATAAATTGACAGGTGTATCTAAAATTTTTCCAACAAGATTTGCTTGAAAATATCCAGACACTGTAGGAGTAATGAAAGCATAATATTTTCCTGGAATATTATGATCAACTACTAAAGGTAAAGTAATTGTTTGTGTTTTATCATATACAAATTGAATTTTTAATAATTTTCTCAATCCTTCAATACCATTTTGAAATTCTTGAGAATTTGCACATTCCAAAGGTATTGAAATATCAGGACAATCTACCAGTGGACTAACATACAATTCAAGTCCATTTGTATCACCAGACATAACTGGTTCGTTCATCCAACCAATTTCTATACGATACTCTCCAACTGCATCAACTGTATGAGCATATGCAATTCCACCAATACTAGGAATTAGTAACAATGATAGTATCAAGAAAGTATACTTCATCATTTTTTTAAAATAAATCTAATTTTAAAAATGTTATTTTTGATAATTTTACCAGTTATGCATCTGCATACATTGAAACTTCCCAAGCAGTTGGGGTTTGTGCAAATGCAGTGTATTCTTTATATTTTAATTCAGAATACGCCTCAAGAAAATCAGATGAAAAAACTTCTTCTAAAAATTCAGAATCACTACCAAGAGAATCCAGTGATCCCTTTAATGAAACAGGTAGAGAACCAATATTGTATTCTTTTTTCTTTTCTGCAGAAAGTTTGTAAACATTTTCTTTAATAGGATCACCAGGATCCATTTTCTTTTTAATTCCATCCAGTCCTGCTAACAATAATGCAGCTTCTAAAAGATAGATATTTGCAGTAGGATCAGGCACACGATATTCCATTCTTTTACTTTTTTCTTGATTTCTATTATACATTGGAATTCTAACTGCAGTAGAACGATTTCCTAATCCCCAACAAACATTGACTGGTGCTTCAAATCCTGGAACAAGACGTTTGTAAGAATTAGTGGTGGGATTTGAAATTGCACATAACGCTGATGCATGATTTAAAATTCCTCCAACATAATACCTACCAATTTGACTTAACTGTGCAACTTCATCATCTGCATCATACATTACATTAGAATTTCCATTCCATAAACTCTGATGTGTATGCATAGCTGATGCATTATCACCAAAAATTGGTTTTGGCATAAAAGTTGCTACTTTATTTTTTCTTTTAGCTTTAACTTTAACTAAATTTTTAACTGCAATGACATTATCTGCCATAGTAATCATCTCATCATAAACTAGATTAATTTCACATTGACCAGAAGTTGCTACTTCATGATGTTCAGCTTCAATTTTTATTCCAAAATAATTATACAAATCTTCACACACATCTTTTCTAAACCCTGCAAGTGTATCTTTTGGTTGTGATGGGTAGTATCCCTCTTTGAAATTTATTGCCGTACTAACATTTCCTTTAGACCATGGTGATTCTTTAGAGTCAATGGAATAGCCAGAACCTCCACCAGAATGAGTTGCAGCATAAGGGGACGGATAAACATTGATTGAATCAAAGACAAAAAATTCTATTTCAGGTCCCCAATTAGTATGAGTAAATCCAAATTCACCAAGTTTGTCAGCTGCTTTGTGCGCAATTCCTCTAGAATCTCTAGTATAGCGTGATTCCTTTCTTGTACTACCATCATATAGATCACAAAATATACGTGCATTTTTTCTGTGTCCAGGATCATAATCATTAGGTAAAATTTTGAATGAATTTGGATCAGGCATTAAAATCATATCAGAATTATTTACAGATTTGAATCCAGTGATTGAACTTGCATCTAATTTTTCAAGACCATTTACAAAACTATTTTCATCAATTGCATAGCTTGGCATTCCAACATTATGAAGTTCACCAAAAATATCTACAAACCAAAAGTCAATGAAAGAAATACTTTCATCGTTAACAATCTGTAAAACTTGTTTATAATCCAATTACTAGTCATAAGAAATGACTTTACTAATCTAGTTTAGTGAGATAGAATTGTCAATAAAGTCAGGTAAAGCTTATGATTCAGAATGATCTTAAATTGGATTAATTTGTTTAATCTTTTCCATTTCATCTTGAAAGAAAAATTTGTCAGTGAATGCGGGTTTCAAATCATCTAACCAAATTGCATTTTCATCGTATTTTGCAAAAAATGGAATTTCTACCCAATCAGGATTTCTACCTTGCAAAAATCTTAAAACAATTACTTTTTCATCTTTAAAATTTGCAGTTCCAATTACATGGACTTTACCTGGTGTTGCGGACATACTTGGTCCACGAACTGTTCTAGCCAATCCACTAACTGAAGAATATGCTTTTTTGAAAATTTCATGTGCCTTAATTAAAGAAATTCCAAAATAATGTTGTGCTCCTGTATCTCTAACTACAAACATGTAGTATGGGATACAACCCAATTCAACCTGCTTAGTCCACATTTTAGCCCACATTCCTGCATCGTCATTGATATGTGTTAAGAGAGGTGATTGAGTCCTAATTTGAGCGCCTGTTTTTCTCACTTCCCTAATCGCATCTTTTACAGCATCTGTTGATAATTCATTTAGATGATTAAAGTGAGCCATAAATGCAAGATGTAAACCACTATCAGTAATTTTTTTAAAAACTTCTAACATTTCTTGAGAATCATCATCAGTTAAAAATTTGTAAGGCCAATACGCAAGTGCTTTTGTTCCAATTCTAATAGTTTTAAGATTTGGAAGATTTGCATCAATTAGAGTATCCACATATCTTGCGAAAATTTTTGCTTTCATTATCATCGGATCACCACCAGTAAATAATACATCAGTAATTTCAGGATGCTCTCTTAGATATTGAACTAGTTGTTCACCTTCTTGCATTGCAAATTTCATTTCGTCCATACCAACAAATTGAGGCCATCTAAAACAGAAGCTACAATATGCATGACAGGTTTGACTTTGACTAGGAAAGAAGAGACAAGTTTCTTTATACTTGTGTTGCATTCCATACAATTTAGTCCCATCTTTTAATGTTGGAACATTAAGTTCCATTTGACCTGCAGGGTGGGGATTTAATTGTAAACGAATTTCATTTGCAATTGCTGCTATTTCTTTTCTATCAGCATTATTTTTTAATGCAGTAGCCATTTTTTCATAATGTTCAGGTTTCAACATTCCTTTTTGAGGAAATGTTAAAACAAAAATTGGATCATTTGGAATATTATTCCAATCAATTAATTGTTCAACGACATAATTATTTGCTTTAAATGGTAAAACATTTCCTACAACTTCCATTTCAAATTGCTTTTCTTCAGAAAGTTGTTGAATTTGTGGAAGTTTACGAAAATTTGATAATGTGTATGATCTCATATTAGGAGCATCATTCCAAATTGATTCTTGAGAGCTCACCTTGTAGATAATGTGTCAACCCTTGTTAAATGTTGCATCAATTCTAGGCATAAAATAATGAATAATTATCTAATTTTTTCTTTTAAAATAATCAAAATGGCTTAACATTTTATTCTAGAAAATAAAATGAAGTAGGAAGACAAATCATGAGCGAAGGAGATATTTCACAAATTTCAGTTGGAGAATTTGAGACAGTTTCACAGTTATTGGCTTCATCAGAATCACTTCAGTTAGCTTTTGTCATAATGATAGTCGGTATTGTTATGATAGCTGCTGCATATAGAACATTTTCATCAATGATAAAATCAAAAAAAATATTTTACACTAGACCACATTTGTCAAGATTTGTACAAAATGCAGTATTACCATTTTTTGCAATTGCTCTAATTTCATCAACTAATGCATACATTCAAACTTCAGAATTATTTGAACAAGATTCAGGTATCTCTACAACGGAATTAACTCCTGAAAAAACTTTTGCAAAGATTCTCAATACTTTCAATATTCTAGTTATTGGTTATACAATTTCTCATTTAATTCCAATAATGCTTACCAAACGTGATAAATCAATTCTTGAAAAACAAGATTTTCAAGTTTGGTATGATATGCAAGGTTTTTCAGATGATGATGGTCTTTTTCACAAATTATACAAATGGATTCCACCAACTATTACACCTGATGATTTTACTGATGAAGAATTCAAGAATCTCTGTAAAACAAAAGAAGGCATTATTCAATTAGAACAATACCGCACTTCAAAAGGAAATCCTATTGGAAGTTATGAAAAATTAGTAACTAGTCCCTTTGAAAAATGGAAAAAATCTGAAAGAGGAAAATATTTAAAATATTTTAACAATTGTGTAACTGGAAATAATCAATCAGGAAGAAAATTAAAACCAGGTGCAAAACCAGACGAAATATTTGCAATAGATATTTGGAGAGAAGAAAAAAGAATTAATGGTTTTGAGCCATTAATTCCAAGTTCTCGGCCAGTAGGATATGCACGTAAAAAAAGAGAAGGTATTCCTAAATCATTTAAGCAAATCTTACCTGTAGGAATTTTTGCTGCAACAATTCTTGGAGTAGTATCTTGGTGGGGAGTAGATTTGTTTGTGTTAGCTACTGCAACAGGCGGTCTTGCAATTGGTATTGGTTTAGCATTACAAGAAACAATGCAAAATTATTTTGCATATTTAATGATTAGAAAAGACAATATTTTCAAAGAAGGGGAAAGAGTGCAATTAGAATCAGGATATAACGGATATGTTCATAAAATTACACCTAGAGTTACCTATGTCAGAGATGGGTTACATGAATCTGTAGCAATAATTCCTACAAGACAATTAGTAACAGCACAAATTATCAATTATACAAAAGAAAATAGACTTGTTCCAGCAGTAGTTACCGTAGGAGTTTCATATCTTAATGATCCAAAACAAGTTGCAGCAATTTTAGTAAAAATTGGAAAACGTGGTATGATTGAAATTAAAGACGGTAAAGGAAGGCACCTAATTAGACAAAATCGATGTTCATATTTGGATGAAAATAAATCAAGTTGTGGATGTGACAAGGATCTACATGTAGACATTACACAACCAGTTGTAAGATTTAATCAATTCAATGATTCTGCATTAGATTTCTCAATGTGGTTATACGTTAAAGATTATGGAGCACAATTTAAGACAAAAACAGATCTAAGAATGATAATGTATGAAGAGTTTAAAAAATATGACATTAGAATTCCATGGCCAATTAGAACTGTATACCAAGGAGATGAAAAGAAAGAGCAAAATGAAATTGATGAAAAAGATGAATCCAGAAATAAAGTGATTGACGAGTATGGATTAGGCGACATAGGTCGTGGAGAAGGCGACGAATAGAAAAAAAATTCTCAAAACTTAAGAATCCCTTCAAATTATGTTTTATTATTGAGTGAATTATCAGTGGTTTCAGGAAAGTCTTCTGAAAATTTAGCAAAAGAATTATCAAAAACAATAAAGGCAAATTTTGTAAAATCAGAAATTCGAGTTTTTCCTGATGGTGAAAGTAAAATAACATTAATTGGAAAGTTGTCAAAAAAAAAATCAATCGTTGTACAATCAATATATCCACCTGTAGATACCAACTTAGTTCAAGCATTATCATTAATCACTAAAGCTAAAGAAAATTCATCAGAAGTAATTGCCGTAATTCCATATATGGGATATGCAAGACAAGATAGAGAATTTTTACCTGGTGAGATTGTTACAATGAATGTACTTGGTAAATTATTCAAAAGTGCAGGAGCATCAAAAATAATTATTGTAGATATCCATAGTTTAATTGGATTGAAATATTTTACTATCAAAACAAAAAACGTAACTGCAATTCCAGATCTTGTAGAATATTTTAAGAAATTGAGCCTGAAAAACCCCTTAGTTGTATCGCCAGATCAAGGTGGAAAAGAAAGAGCAAAAGAATTTGCAAAAGAATTCAATTCAGATTATATCGCATTAGAGAAAACAAGAGATAAAAAAACAGGTAAAGTAAAAATTAAAACAAAAAATTTAGCGGAAGTTGAAAATAGAGATTTAATTTTGGTGGATGACATGATAAGTACTGGTGGCAGTATAATCAAAGCTACACAATTTCTTAAAAAACAAAAATGTAAAAGAATCTATGTTGCATGTACACATGCACTTCTAATGAATGATGCTGAAAATAAAATAAAGAAAGCAGGAGTTACAAGCATCATAAGTACAAATACAATTCCAGGAAAAACATCAAAAGTGGATATTTCAAAAACTATTGCAAAGGCAATAATGTAATGCCAGAAAGTTTTTTTATTGTATCTAAAGATAATTTAGAACTTGCAATTGATGAAGTTGTAGCAATTGTAAAAATGTATGATAGATTTAGTAAAATAAAAATAATTTCAAATCTAATAATTATTCAATCAAAAACTAATTGGAATAAAATTACAGAGCGTGCTACATTTGTAAAAACATCTGGACAAATATTAAGAAAAATGTCAGGATTATTTTTAGATGATGAAAATTTTCAAGTTCTGAAAAATACAAAAAGTTTTGTGTGTAGAGTAGTTAACTTATCCTCAAATAAATTGAATATATTAGAATTAGAGAGTTCAATGGGGGATATGATATCTAAGTTTACACATGCAAAAGTAAATTTAGAAAATCCTGACATTACAGTATATCTAATTTTTACAAATGAAGAAAATTTTTTTGGTTTTTCAGAAAAAAATGAAGATAGAAAACGGCCTAAAAAAAGTAAAAAATACCCACATGAATTGGATTGGAAATTGACAAGAGTTATGATAAATTTAATTGGATTGGAAAAAGGGGAAACTGTGTGTGATCCATTTTGTGGTACAGGCACAACATTACTTGAATCAGAATCAATGGGCATCAATGCAATTGGGATAGATTTTGATGAAAAAATGTGTGAAATTTCTAAAGAAAATATTAAAATTAATAATTACAAATCTAAAATTTTAAAATCAGATTTTCAAGAATTAGTAAAAATATCAAAGGATTTTGATGGAATTGTTACGGATTTACCATATGGTAGATCTTCAAAAGCATCAGAAAAACCTGAAGAAATTTTAAAAAAATTTATTGCAATTATTCCTAAACATAAGAAAATCGCTATAATGTATAAAAAAGAATTAGATCCTAAAATGAAATTAAAAGGACTGAAAAAGTATCAGATCTATAGGCATAAAAGTCTCACAAGAACTATTTTGATTAAATGAAACTAGTATTTTTAGGAACATCAGCTGCACAACCTACACAAAAAAGAGGATTATCTTGCATATGTTTAGAAAGGGAAGGTGAAATCATAATGTTTGATGCAGGTGAATCTGCACAGATTTCATATACAAAAGCTGGTTTAGGATGGAATAAAAAAATGAAATTGTTTGTAACACATTTGCATGGAGATCATTGTGTAGGAATATTGGGATTATTACAAACAATGTCAATGCAAAATAGAACAGAGTCTTTAGAAATTTTTGGTCCTAAGGGAATTGATGAATTTCTTGCAGCCAATATTAAAATATTAAACTTTAGCTTACCATTTTCTATTTTAATTACAATTGTTAGTGAAGGAAAAATATATGAAAATAATAAATTTTTAATTCGTGCGGCTAAAGCAAGTCATTCAATAACTGCATTTTCATATTTGTTTGAAGAAAAAGATAAACCAGGAAGATTTAATGTTCAAAAAGCAAACGAATTAGGCATACCAGAAGGTGAATTATGGAATAAATTACAAAATGGAGAAGAAGTAAGTAATAATGGAAAATTAATTAGACCTAAACAAGTATTAGGTACAAAACGTCCAGGAAAAAAAATAGGAATTTCAGGCGATACAATGCCAACAAAAGAATTGGAATTATTTTTTAATGAATGCGATTACTTGGTATTTGATTCAACATTTCTTGATGAAGAAAAACAAAAAGCACAAGATACTTGTCATTCAACAGCAAAACAAGCTGCTGAGTTAGGAAAAAATGCAAATGTAAAAAATTTAATCTTAACACATTTTTCTGCAAGATATAAAGATGAAATTGAACATAAAAATGAAGCAGGAAAAATTCATGATTCAGTAATTACTGCAAGAGATCTTTTAGAAGTAGAAATTAAATAAAAATTAAATAGTTTTGAATATATTTTTTATAAAGCTAAATGGGTCAAAACTAGAGATTTCATTTGTAAGATTTTCTTTAGAGGATTCACTTGATTCTATAATTTCATTCTTAATATTATCTCCAGCTTCTGTAATTCCTTCAGAAATTTTTTCATTAACATTTTCAACTAATTTATCTCCTGTTTCTGTAATTCCTTCATATACACTATCACTGACACTTTGAATTGTTTTATCAATAGAAGTGTCTAGACGATTCTCAAAAGAATTAGTTATTTTTGTATTAAGGGAACTAATGTCATTTTTTAAAGAATCAGACAATAGCACAGATGTATTTGGAAATAATTCAGTAATTTCTGAAGAAAATATCATACCACCTAAAACGAAAACAGCTACAATTATGGCTAATTTTATCAACATGTTATCGTATTGTTAAAAAATTCATTTTAAATTCAAACTAAAAAAAATAATCAAAAATGAGTGAATTTTTTTAAGTAGTTTTATCTAATCAAAAACTATCCAGTCAATGATTGCATCAATATTAGATGATGTTAAAGTGACTTTAATTGGTCCTAATGGAGATTCATTGGATTCTTCACAAATTGCTATTTGTTCAACAAATGCTGCTTGTTTGTTAAGATAGAACCATGTAGTGTCATCTTGTAAATTATCTTCAAGTGAACGTAAGTAAATTTTTTGTAGTTTATTATTATGTATAAATTGATAAATTTTTTCAAAAGATCTTAATTCTTTAGAGTGTGCATTAATTGAAACGTCGTTATTGTTTATGATTGCATAAGGAAAAATATTAGAAATTGCTTGTTCTATTTTTTCGATAGATTCAGAAGGATTTACAGTACAAAACATTTCTATTTTGCAACTAAGGTTTGGGATTTTCATTCAATCCATCTTTGAATTATTTCATATGATTTTTTTATTAATTCATCTTTTGTTAACCCAATATTAGATATTGCAAAATCAGATAGTGCAATGGAGTTGCTAATACCAACCCCTAATTCACGATTATCCCTTTCATTGAAATGTTCTTTTGTTTGTGGATCATCAGATCTTCCTCTTTTTTGTAAGAAATTAAATCGAGTATCAGTTGAAGCATGTATTGCTAATAGTTTTACAGTTCCAAATTTTCTAAGTACCTGTATTTCATCATTGGATCTAACTCCATCAATTAACAGTACACTTGCATTAGATGATTGTATTTGTGTTTCAACTAATTCAGCAATCGCGCCAGGTCCATTTTTCTCTCTAAGTTCTAACATTAATTTTCCAAGATTTTCCCTACTTGCATCTAGATTTCTTTTTTTAGCTTCACTTCTTACTGCATTTCCTAAATTAATAATTTCATAACCTTCAGATTTCAAACCTTCAGCGATAGTAGATTTGCCAGCACCAGGCATGCCTGTTAAACATACAAGTAATTTACTCAACATATATCAAAAAAAATACTCGTCTATGAAGTTAACTATTAGATACTAATCAGAATAATCAAATTAATATAAAATCAATTAAAAAATGAATAGTACCAAAATAATGAAACAAATAATTTCTAAAATTGCAAAAACAACAATTCCGTCAAATGTAATTCAAAAGGCAAAAAAAGAAATTGCAGATAAAGTATACAAATTAGTTAAAAAAGAAATTGAAAAATATTCAGAAGTAGTAGAATTAGAATTTGGGGGTTCATATGCTAAAGATACATGGTTATCAAAAAATGCAGATATTGATATTTTTATTAAATTTAAAATAAGTACTTCTGAAGAAAAATTAGAAAGTATTTCAAAGAAAATTGGTTTTGAATCACTAAAAAAATATTCTCCGTATGTTAGATATTCTCAACATCCCTATGTTGAAGCTAAAATTAAAGACACAAAAATTAACATCGTGCCATGCTATGATGTCAAAAGTGGTGAATGGAAAAGTGCTGCAGATAGATCACCATTTCATACAAAATTTATGAAAAAATCATTGACGTTAAAGATGAAGAATGAAGTTAGAATTCTCAAGACATTTTTAAAATCTAATAAAATTTATGGTGCAGAAATTGCAAAACAAGGCTTTAGTGGGTATATTTCAGAAGTTTTAATTTTTGAATTTGGTAATTTTGAAAATCTAATAAAATCAATATCAAATATTAAAGAAAATCAAATTATTGGAACAACATCAAAATCTTTTGATACCGCGATAGTTGTAATTGATCCAATTGACAGTAATAGAAATTTAGCCGCTGCTATTTCAAATGAAAATATTGGAAAATTTATTCTAATTTGTAGAGCATTAAAAGAAAAACCAAGTTTAGAATTTTTTAAAATTAAAAAATCAAAAATATCAAAAAAATTTTGGAGTAATTTACTAATTGTAAAATTTGAATTTAAAACCAGAAGTTCCGATATTATTTGGGGACAGATTAAAAGAGCAACATCAACATTGTCTACACAATTGGAATTAGGAGGATTCACAGTACTTAGAAGCAAATCCCATACAGATGAAGAAAAAGAAGCATATCTCATCTTCTTTTTAGAGTCTACAAAAATAAGTGAAATATATCAAAAAAGTGGACCAGAATTTTTTAGAGAAGATAGCGCCCACAGTTTTATTTCTAAAAATCTCAATAATGCAGAATTAGTGTGGGTTGGAAATAATAGAAAAATAATTTCATTAGAAAAAAGAAAACATACGAATGCCGAAAGTTTTATGAAAGAATTTTTGAAAAAAAATCTTCAAATAGGCATACCAAAAGGTCTTGAAAAGGATTTCAAAGGCGGTTTTAAGGTATTCCTAGGAAATAAAGCTCTAAGTAAATCAATTAAAGAGGAAGTAGCTGAGTTGATTTCAGTAGATGGCACACTCCTTCATTTCAATTAAAAAACTTGCAGAAAAACCATACTCAAATGTTTTAGGATATCCAAATGCAACTAATCGTCAAATTAAATCAAGAATTAATGAATTAGAAAAATTAAAAATAAAATCAGTTTGTTTTACAGGTCCTACCAAAATTGGAAATTTAGAAATTTTAGGAAAGGGATACGTTGGAGTTGTAGTACTTGTAAAAAGAGGAAATAAAGAAGTTGCACTAAAAATTAGAAGAATTGATTCTCAAAGAAAAAATATGAAAAATGAATCAGTATTGTTAAAATTAGTTAATTCAGTTAATGTAGGTCCAAAAATAATTGATGTAAGTAAAAATTTTTTAGTTATGGAATATCTTGAAGGAGAAAAATTTAGTGATTGGATTGAAATGTTAAAAGGTACTGGTAGTGTAAAACAATTAAAATCGACAATAAAAAGTACTTTAGAAGATTGTTATAGATTAGATCAAATTGGATTTGACCATGGTGAATTAAGTAATATTTCAAAACATGTTATTGTAGGTAAAACAAAAGTTTCTCTAATTGATTTTGAAAGTTCTAGTACAAAAAGAAGGCCTTCAAATGTTACATCAATCACTCAAGCATTCTTTATTGGATCAGGTATTGCAAAACAATCTCAAAAAATTTATAAAAATTCTTCTAAAGAAAAAATTATTGATGCTTTAAAATCATACAAATTAGAAAAAACACGAGAAAATTTTGAAAATTTACTCAAAATATTGAAATTGTAATGGGATCAGCAGGATTTGAACCTGCGACCACTAGCCCCCCAGGCTAGTATCATACCAAGCTAGACCACGATCCCTAGGATCACAGGCATAAAATGAAATTATTAAATCGTCCCATAATCAAATAGAAATTATGAAATTATGCAATATTTGTCATAAAATTTCAGCTACCGACAAAGATCATATAGATTGTGTTCAAAGAAGAAGTATAGAGTTAGAAGATGAAAATTTTAAAAATGAAATTACTGAAAAACTAAATTTATCAAAAAATAATCAAGATTTAGGAGTTGAAATAAAAGCAATATTGGGACATCTAACTAGAGAAACAAATCAAAAAGATAGTTCATAACCATTTCGATAATCTTTCTTTTTCAAAATCTAATTTTTTAGAAAGATTGTCTTTAGTAGATTCTGTTAAACGAGTAGAAGGTTTTGGATCTGCAAACATGTCTACTTCAATTATTGAAGCTGTATCTCTACCAGATTCTAAAAAGCATCCACCTTTACCATCAAACAAAGCAGATGATTCTTTTGATTCAAGTTTTAAGACAATATTTTTTGCAACTGTAATTCCTTCCCCTTCTGCAAAAATTCCTGCTTTAGGTACTGCCATTGAATCAGTAACAACTAAGCTTGTAACATCACCAACTGCAAAAATATTTTCATGTGGTGTTTTACAATCTCTATTAATTGGAATAAATCCCGGCTCCTTTGCTAAATTAGAATCATAGATGACTTTAGGTGCAATATGTGGTGGAATTGCTAAAAGAATATCAAAAGTATATTCATCATTTTCAAAAATTAATTTTTTAGATTCTACACGAGTAATTTTTTTAGAATTATGAAAAGTAATTTTTTCTGAATTTACTAAGTCAAGAATTTTTTTACTTACTTCAGGACCTGCTGCAGGTAGTGTAATTGGGGCAGGGCTGTAAAAATCAATTTGAACAGAATTTCGGACTCCTCTCTTTCTAAGCATCGAATCAACTAGTAAACTAGCCTCAAAAGGTGCTGGAGGGCATTTGTAAGGCATACCCATAATTACAATAGCAATTTTTCCAGATTCTATTTTATCTAATTTTTGATGAATCTCATCAAGCTGATTATGATCATACAAATTAAATCCATTTTCTACTAAACCTGGAATTTTTTCTGGTGCCAATATAGCTCCCATCGAAATGATAAGAAAATCAAATGAAATATCTTCAGATTTTGTTTTTACAAAATTATTATTATAATTAATTTCAATAATTTCATCTTTAATAAAATTAATTTGTTTTTTTGGTAGTTCATTTAATGAGCCAATAGAATTTTCAAAAGTTCTAGTTCCATTCATTATCCATAATTTTGCATATCCGACCATAAACCAGTCTTTTTTATCAATAATTGTAATTTTTACCTTAGATGGATCTAATGAATTTCTTATTTCATTAGCTGCAGAAAGACCACCAAATCCTCCACCCAAAATTACAACATGTGGAATATTTGACAAATTATTTTTCTTGGGTTGTAGGTCTAATCAAAATTTCATTGACATTAACATGTGATGGAGAGTCTACTGCATACAAAATTGCGTTTGCAATATCTTGTGCTTGTAAAGTTTCCATTTTTTTCCCATTTTCTACAAATTGTTGAAGAGATTCATCAGTTATTGTATCAGTTAGTTCTGTCGCAACTATTCCAGGTTCAATACTAGTTACTCGAATATTAGAACGAACACTAAATTCTTGCCTTAATCCTTCAGTAAATGCAGCTACAGCGAATTTTGTTGCACAATAAACACTACCTGCTGGAAATACAACTCTGCCAGCTACAGATGAAATATTAACTATATGTCCTGATTTTTTTTCTTTCATATGAGAAATAACTGAGCCTGTACAGTATAAGACGCCTTTAATGTTTACATCTATCATTCTATCCCATTCATCAATTTTGAGATTTTTGAAAAAACTTAATGGCATTAGACCTGCATTATTTACTAAAATATCAATTGAACCCCATTTGTCTAAAACTGCTTTAGCAAAATTTTTGCATTCTTCATTTTTTGTTACATCTAATTTTTGAAAGAATACTTCTCCACCGTTAGCAATAATTTTTTTAGATAATTCTTCTAATCTTTCTATTCGTCTAGCACCAATTGCAACTTTAACACCAGCTTTGGCCAGTGTTAAAGCAGTAGCTTCCCCAATACCACTACTTGCTCCAGTAATTATTGCAACTTTACCATTAATCATCATATATCATCTAAATTTTGATACAACAATAGTAAAAATGTTTAGAAATCTAGTATAATTTTAAAAAATAATCTAACAACTTTTTTAAAAGAAAAAACCTATGCTAACTTATGATATCGGAAAATTGTGCTTATTGTGGAGATATGACAGAGATGCCATTTCATTGTAGTTATTGCAAGGATCCATTTTGTGCAGAACATAGACTTCCAGAAGAACACAGATGTGTAAAATTACGCCAAATTAGATCAGAAAGATTTGGAGAGAAGAAAATAATTCGTGATGGAAGTAAAAATAAAGGAAGTATTTTTAAACGAATTTTTGGAAAATCTTAAAATCAATAAGGACTTTTTTCAGGAGAAATTTTTGCACGTCTTCCTTGATAGATTAAAGCAATTGCTAATGCAAACATGACCATTGCAGTTAATGGAAAATTTTGTGGTGCAGGTAAGATGAACCAATAGTAAATGCCAAAAGATACAGATACAGCTGCCTGAGTCCAAAGTTTAATCCATTTTGGAGCTTTGATTAATCTACTAATCATTTCAACGATAAAAATTCCAATTACGGGATAAATTGTATATAAAAGATAATCAAAAACTTCTACTCCAGTATGAGACATAATTTGTAATAATAATGGGTATAATTTCTACCTAATCTTCCCATCTAACTTTAATTGCAATTTTTTTAGCAATTAAGGCCTGAGCATTTTCATACGGGATTGTAGCTATATCTTCAAGCTTAAACGGACCATATCTTTCAAGATCTGCACCTATAATTTCATCAACATCACTAAGAAATCTAATTACTACTTTCTTTATTTTATGATTTTCTGCTAATGATTCAAGAAATTTTGATTTTCCACTGATTGTTGCAGATAGAATCATCTCTATTCTTTCATTTTGTTCTTCATGTGAATCTAAAATGAATTTTTCTTCATCAAGAAGATGACTAATGTCAAAATTATCAGGATTAGAAATTTTTTCTAATCGGATATGTATCAATAATGATGTTAATTCAGTTGCCATTTCTATCATAGTATCTTTAATTTTATTTTCTACACCATCAAATTCTTGTTTTCTTAAATTTCCAATAAAATCAGATAAGTTTCGATAAAAATTTGGTTTGATTTCTAACAAGGAATCATTTTCAGTTTCTAGTAAAACTGTATGATGTAATGAATTGATATCAATTTGGTTTGATTCAGACATATTCTAGCTAATCCTTAAATGCTGGTTGTATTTGTGTTTGATTGAAGTATAAAATATTGCCATACAAAGTTAGCCACGGAAAAGCAGTTCAAACAACCTACTCAATTGATGAAGTTTTCTCAAGAATTCAACACGAAGGTATTCAATTTATCGATTTACAATTTACAGGACTTACAGGTCATTTCCATCATACTACAATTTCAGCAAGTACTTTTACTCCTCAACAAATGAAGGATGGATTACCAAAATTGGATGGTTCATCAATTATAGGTTTTACATCAATTGAAGACTCAGATTTATTATTAAAACCAGATCCAAATACATTTGCAATTATTCCTTGGATGACTGAAAATAAAACTGCTAGACTTCTTTGTGATGTACATTGGGGCGAAGGTAGAGGAAGATTATCTCGAGATCCTAGAGGTATTTCTCAAAAAGCTGAGGAATATATTAAAACTCAGGGATTTGATTTCAGTACCTGGGGTCCAGAAGTAGAATTTTTTGTCTTTGATAAAGTTCATTGGGATGTTTTAACACCATATAAAGGACAATCATATTCAATTGAATCAGCAGAAGCACCATGGAGTCAAACTGGAGATGGATATCCAATGGGATTACAAGAAGGATATTACCCTTCACCACCTGCAGATACTCTAACACCATACAGAAATGAATGTGTAAATATTTTAAGTAATAATTTTGGAATTTTATGTGATAATCATCACCATGAAGTTGCAACTGCAGGACAATGTGAAATTGATATCATGTATGATCATATGACAAATGCTGCAGATGCTGCACAGTCTTACAAATATGTAATCAAAAATGTTGCACAAAAATATGGAAAAGTTGCAACATGTATGCCAAAACCAATTGCAATGGATGCAGGTTCTGGAATGCATGTTAATGTTAGTTTATGGAAAGGAAAGGAAAATGCATTTTATGATCCTGATGATGAAATTGAATTAAGTCAAGTTGGTAGATATTTTTGTGGCGGAATTATTAATCACGCAAAAGCATTATCTGCAATTTGTAATCCTACTACCAATTCATACCATAGATTGGTTCCAGGTTATGAGGCTCCAGCATATATTGCATGGAGTGCAGGAAATCGTTCAGCTATTGTAAGAGTTCCTAAACATTTGAAAGGAAAACAACATGCTAAATTAAAAAGATTAGAATTTAGAGCACCAGACCCTTCATCAAATCCATATCTCGTATTTGCAGCAGTAACAGCAGCTGGAATGGACGGAATTAAAAAGAAAATGGATCCAGGTGACCAAGTACGTGATGATATATTTAAAATGACAAAATCAGATAGAGCTAAACGTGGAATTGGAGTTTTACCAAAAAGTCTTGGTGAAGCATTAGATGAATTAGAAAGTGATAGAAAATTCTTAAATCCAATTTTTACCAATGATGTAATTGATAAAATTATTGAATTAGAAAGAAGAGACCAAAGAGAAATTTCAATTAGACCACATCCACACGAATTTTATCTATACTTTGATGTCTAGACTATTCCAGTCATCTGAAAAATAAAATAAAGTGAAATTATTATTAAACTGAATCCAGATACAAAAAATATTCCTTTTTTGTTTTCACACATGCTACTTTTATATAATAAAATACAACCAGCAAGACCTACAAATAAAATCAAAATTCCAAAAATTACCACATCAAAACTTTGACCTGTGATTAATGGATGAAAGAAGCCAGAAAGTAATACAAAAAAAATAATTAAATAAACATATTTTAAACTTGAAAATACTTTAGACGAAATATTATCCATTGTAATTATAAAATAAATTTTTGAAAGAAGAAATTTTTAAAATAATTTTACATCATTCCGCCCATATCAGGCATTCCACCCATTCCAGGTGGCATTCCACCCATTCCAGGTGGCATTCCTCCACCGCCCATTCCAGGTGGCATTCCTCCTTCTCCTCCACCGCCACCAGAACTTTGGGTAGCGATTACATCATCTATTCTAAGAAGCATACATGCTGCTTCAGCTGCTGCTGAAACAATTTGAAGTTTAACTGCGAGCGGTTCAATAATATCACTTGATTTCATATTTCCAATTTTTCCTTTCATAACATCAATTCCAGTCCATTTTTCACCTTTTTGTTGTTTAGAACGAAGTAATGTGAGAGTATCAATTGGATCCATTCCTGCATTTTCAGAAAGAGTTAATGGAATTGCTTCTAAGGCATCTGCAAATTTCTCTGCAGCTAATTGCTCTCTTCCTTCTAATGATTTTGCCCAACCTCTAAGTTTTGTTGAAGCAAATGTTTCAGGAGCCCCTCCGCCTGCAACAATTTGTGGTTTTAAAATTACATCTTTTACTACCATTAATGCATCATGAACAGAGCGTTCAACTTCATCTACCACTCTTTGAGAACCACCACGTAAAAGTAAAGTTACAGATTTAGGATGTTTACAACCTTCAATAAAGACCCATTTGTCTTCTTCAATTTTTCTTTCTTCAACAATTGCTGCACTACCTAAATCTTTTTCAAATAAATCATCAAGGTTTGTAACAATTCTTGCACCAGTTGCTTTTGCAAGTTTAGTAAGATCACTTTCTTTAATTCTCCTAACTGCAATAATTCCTGCTTTAGCTAGATAATGTTGTGCCATGTCATCAAGTCCTTTTTGACATAATACTACATTTGCACCAGAACCAATAACTTTGTCAACCATTGTCTTTAGCATTTTATTTTCTTCATCTAAAAATGATTTTAGTTGTTGAGGATTTGAAATGTTAATTTTTGCATCTGTTTCAGTTTTACTAATTTCTAAAGCGGTGTTGATTAATGCAATTTTTGCGTCAGCAATTGATCTAGGCATACCACCATGAACAATCTCTTTGTCAAGAACAATCCCTTCAATAATAACAGAATCTTTAATTGATCCTCCTGCTTTCTTTTCTACTTTAATATCATCAATATCAACTTCATAATTTTCTCCTTCTTTTTCAGAAACAGCCACTACAGATTTTACAATTATTTCTGCAAGTAAATCAGAATCTTTTCTAACTAATTTAGTCTGCATTGAAGTTTTTGCAATTTTTGTTAACATGTTTTTATCAACTGGGGAAATTGTATCTGCAATTTCTTCAAGATACTCTTTAGTTTTTCTTGCAGCTTTTTTATATCCATCAACAATAATTGTTGGATGCACATCTTGATCAATTAATAATTCAGCATGTTCTAGTAATGAGCCTGCTAAAATAACAGCAGAAGTTGTTCCATCACCCACCTCATTATCAGTAGTTTTAGAAATTTCAACTAGCATTTTTGCTGCTGGGTGTTGAACATCAATTTCTTTAAGAATAGTAGCACCGTCATTTGTAATTGTAACGTCGCCTAAGGAATCAACTAGCATTTTATCCATTCCACGTGGACCTAAACTGGTATGAACAATTTCAGCAATAATTTTAGCTGCTGCAATATTGTTTTTTTGAGCCTCTTTGCCCTTGGTTTCTGTACCGCCTTCTTTCAATAAGACAACAGGCATATTTCCTTTTGAAGTTGCTTGCATACCCATAAATGGTAAAAGTCCAGATTCCCTTTTTATACCTTCCAGATCAAGATTGGGGAAAATAATCTAGTATCGGTGTTTTTAAATTGGGAAAAATAAATTACTAGACATGGTAAAGTCAAAAAATAAGGAATCTTACAATAAAATATTTACAAAATTAAAAGAGCATCACAAATGGTTTGAGAATTCCATACCACTAATTGCTAGTGAAAATATTCCTAGTCCAGCAGTTAGAGAAGCAATTATTTCCGATTTTGGTAATAGATATGCAGAAGGCTGGCCTGGAGAAAGAGTCTATGCTGGTTGTATCTACATTGATGAGGTAGAGTTTGAATGTATGAAATTAGCTAAAAAACTATACAAAGCAAAATTTGCTGATGTTAGACCAATTTCCGGTGTAATTGCAAATTTGGCAGTATATTCAGCTTACTCAGATCCAGGAGATATCATGATTGCACCATCCATTCCTGCGGGAGGCCATATTTCACATGGTAAAAAAGAACATTCCGGCACTGCTGGATTAGTTCACGGATTAGAAATTGAATTTTATCCATTTAATGCCGAAGAAATGACAATTGACGTTGATAAAACTAAAGCAAAAGTTAAGGAATTAGAAAAAAATAATCGTCTTCCTAAAATGGCAATGTTTGGAGGTTCATTATTTTTATTCCCACATCCAGTTAAGGAATTATCAGATTTTCTTAAAAGTTATGACATACACATCAATTATGATGCAGCACATGTTGCAGGACTAATTGCAGGTGGTAAATTCCAAGATCCATTACGTGAAGGTGCAGATACAATGACAATGAGTACTCATAAAACACTATTTGGTCCTCAAGGTGGATTGGTTTTAGGTTCTGAAGAACATGAAGAGCCAATTAAGAAAGCAACATTCCCAGGCCTTACAAGTAGCCATCACATTAACAACATGGCAGGAAAGGCAGTTGCCTTTGCAGAAGCCTTAGAATTTGGAAAAGATTATGCTACACAAGTAATTAAAAATGCCAAATCATTTGCAGTGGCATTAAGTGATGCAGGATTCAAAGTATTGGGTGAAAGTAGAGGATTCACACAATCACATCAAATTGCAGTTAATGTTTTAGATTATTTTGACGGCGGTAAAGTAGAAGCAGAATTAGAAAAAGCCAACATAATTGTAAACAGACAACTTATTCCTGGAGACATTAAAGCTGGAAGAAATTATTTCCATCCTGGTGGAATTAGGTTAGGTGTTTCTGAAATTACAAGACTAGGAATGAAAGAGAATGAAATGCAGGAGATTGCAACATTCATGAAACAAATTATTATCGAGAAAAAGGATCCAAAAAAGATTCTTCCAAAAGTCAAATCTTGGAGAAAAGAATATCAAAAAGTCAAATATTGTTTTGACAATAAACTTGGTGCCTACGAATACGTCAAATTAAGATAATTCTATGCATAATCTGTAAGAAGTGATTGATCTCCTTCACTTTTACCAAAAACCAAGTCTATTTCATCAGACAAAGCATAGATTCTTCCACGCTGATATGCACCAACATCATATTTGTCAACTAGTCTTTTTGCAAGTTTAAGATATTTTTCAACTGAGCCTCTCGTAATTGTTGCAATTAATTTATGGCCACATACACATGTTTGAATAAGAGGCATTCGACGATAGGATTTTCCACATGCAGTACACCTAAAACTTTGCCTTGCATATGCTCGAAGATTTCCCATAATATCTGGAACAAGATGTGTTGAAATAACATTTGAAACTAGTTCGGAGGGATTAACTACATCAATTAATTCAGCATTTCTAACTTGCATATCAAATTTATCAAGCATTGAACCTAATGTTGAATACGCACTTCGAGGTTTTGAGGTAGTTAATGATGAAGTTGAATGAGTAAAATGAAAATCATAAAATTGTCTCTTAGTACCTATTCTTGATTTAATAATTTCAACTGAATTTGCATCTGATGCTTTACTTTCTTGATATGTGGATTCAAAGAAGTCCAAAGGAAGTATTTTTGTTACTTCAAGATTATGTGCTTGAGGTTGAGACTCATGTGGTAAAACAAGAGGTTGAATAAGCAATGGTGCATCCATCAAACCTCCTATTCTATCAGAAAGATATTGTCTTGAAAAATTAAGTAAACTATCCATTAAAAGCATAATAGAGTCAGCATCACCATCAGCATCTCTTCTTTTTGCAGAATGCCAATTTGGTGTTGCAAAACAAACATGAGTTTCGGTATATCCAATTATTCTTCCTACAATTCCAACAGAAGTATGAGGTGCCAATCCAATTATTAAATGGCCAAGTAATTCTTCAGTATTTTTAACATTGTAAAATGAAGTTTTACCATAAAATTTTACTAAAAGAGTATCAATGTATTTACAAGTAGAAACCAAATATCTTCCACTTTCATTAGGAATTACTACATCCTGCATTCGAAGTTCAATAATTTGATCTATACTTTCAATGGGTTTACCATCAATATCGTGTGAGTAACCTAATTCCTTGAGTTTTTCAATAGACGTTCCAATCCATGATGGTTTGAATTGAGTTAAAGGGGAATTTGTTGCATCAAATCTAATCGTTCCGTCTTTGAAGGTAGTTAAGCCAAGACTTTGACGTACAAGTCCCTTTTCAAGAGGCTCTGCAATTTTGTCTTCGCTGATTAGTTCCTTAAGACCTTTGAAAGGCTCTTTTGCACGAATTCCCATTTTTTCTTGAGCCAAAAGTAATCGTGCTTTTAGTGGAAATTCCTTATGAGAGTGAGCCGGAGCTTTACGCTTACACTTTTCACAATATGGCTCTGTTAAGCTATCTCTGCAGCTATTACATCTGAAAGTAACTACTGTTTTAGTGCCACATTTAGAACATTTTATTCCAATGGATGGTTCATTACACTGCTCACAGTGCCTGTTGTGAAGATTTGCAAAAAAATGTTCATTTCGTGATGCCTTAAGAAGGTCCCTAGTAGGTCCACCTTTATCAGAAATTGGAAACAATGTATGTGTAGGAGGCTTCATTTGTCGAGCTGATGCTTTTTCAGGTCTTCCTATTCTAATTCCAACAGAAGTTGAAAATTTATTATTAATTTTAATTTTTGATGATTTTGTTAAAATTTGAGGAACGGATGAGTCATCAATTGTTGGTTTTTCTATAAATAACAAATTAAAGAAAATTTTTGCTTCTTCATTTTCTAAAATTATAGATTCATTTTTAACTTTATGAGGAGTTCCTAGTTTTTCAAGAATTTTTTTTATTTTAATTGGATACTCAATGTTATTTTCATTGAAACTTTTTGGTTCTAAAAGTTGAACCAATTCCTCTGATGAAATTTTATCCCAAAAATAAAGATAGTGTGGATGTAATGAAAAATCAAAATCAAGTGAAATTTTTAATGCTTCTTCAATTGTAGGTATTTTAATCAAAAATTGTTTTAGATATTGATTTTCAGTCTCAAATTTTGAAATAATTAGTTTTAATTCTTCTATCCAAATTTCCTCAACATATCCTGATGGTACTAGTTGGGCATTATTTTCAAGAAAGTCCCCAAATGTAATTAAAACGTCTCCTAAATGTAATATTTTTTCAATTTTATTTTTAATTTCTATTCCATGTCTAACATCTTTAATTTTTACAACATCGCCGTTATCAAGACGTACAGTTGGAGTTTCAATAGAGTCAACAAATGCGACAGTTGCTCCCTTCCCAGGAATATCAATTTTGACTTGAGTTCCAACAGCAATTGTATGATCTAGAATTTCAGCAACAACTGGATGAAATCCTATTGCGGCAAAGCCAGTATTACAGGCCCTTCCATATCGAAGCCGAAATCCGCCTAATTTGTTAGGCATAGATAAAACTGATCTGCCTGTAATCACCTCACGCATCCTTTTTGCTGCAGCATCTTCCTGATTATCACCTGTTTGAACTGCACCTTTGAGATCCGCTAACCACTCCCATCCATCTAAATTGTACATTTCTACTCTTTTTAGTAGTTTTTTTGATCTTCCAATCAGACCGTCGTTTAGAACACGTAAAGCTCCGCCTCTAACTCTATCAGTTTTAATTCGTGTCATTCCCTTATGATTTACAACTTCATATGGATCAGTATCTACTCCAGCCAATTCAACGGGAAGATTAGAAATAACATGCTCAATATCCTCATCCAATATATGAAATTGAAAGCTACTAGCTTCTCTTTCATAAATTCGTAGTTCTTCAACAAATCTACCTGTTTCATCATCAAAAGAATTTGCTTGGAATTTTGATAATCCTGCTATTTGTCGAACATAATCGGCAATCAACAAAGTGACTGCAGATTCTGTTCCACCTGCTGCACGCATAGGTCCTGCAATTGAAACTGAAAGATAGTCAGTTCCATCTTTATTTTTTTTTATTTTCACTTCACTAATTCCTTGTAGAGGTGCAATGGTAACACCCTCAGTAATTATTGCCAAACCTACACGAACTGCAAGATCTAGTTTATCTTCCAAAGAAGCATCAGGAAGAGAATAATTTCCTGAAGCAATCTCTTTTGCTAAAATTAATGCAGAAAGCTCTTTAGATTTAATTTTTAAAATTTCTCTTAGATGATCAGCAATATCAATATCGTGCATTTTTGCAACTCGATCTGCTAAATCAAATGCGATTTTAGGCTCAATTATACCTGAAGAGTCGACTAAGGTAGATTTTGCTAGTGCTGCATGCTCAAATATTGAATATGTTTCAGTTGAGAGATGCGAATAATAATTCAAATAATATTCGGGCATGTCAATATGACGAATACGAGAAATTGCATCGTTTTCAGACATTATAGAATATAGTATTACTTGCTTCTTTGAATTGCTTTTGTTATTTCTTCAAGTTTTGTAATACTTCCTCCCTGTTCAAGGAAGGTTCCAATTACTAAGGCGTCAGCTCCTGCTTTAACTAGACTTTCGGCAGTTTCAACATCTTTGATTCCACCCCCAACTATCAAAAATCCATTAAATGCACGTCTTACAGTTTTAACCATTTCAGGAGTTACATGGGTTTTTGCACCAGAACCTGCTTCTAAATACACAAATCTCATGCCCAAAAACTGTGCAGCTAATGAATATGCAGCAGCGATTTTAGGTTTTTCAAAAGGAATTCCTCTTGCAGAACCAACAAACCAAGCAGATGTGCCATCACCTACTACTAAGTAGGCAGTTGGTAATGGCTCTAAACCAAATTTTGCAACACTTGGAGCTGCTAGTGCCTGTGCTTGTGTTATAAAATAAGGATTTTCTGAATTCATTAGTGAACTAAACAAAATAGCATCTGCATCAGGAACAACACCTGTAACATTACCAGGAAAGAGAATTATTGGAATTTTTATGCCTTGCTTAATGCCTTTAACAACTTGAGACATTTCAATTTGATCAGTAGCAGATGAGCCTCCAACTAAGATAGCAGAGGCACCAATTTTCTCAACATCCTGAGCAAGTTTACTTGAAGCCTCTAAATTTGAAACTTCAGAATCAATTAAGACAAACAGTAGTGCATTCTTTTTTTCTAATTCTGATTTTAAAAATAATTCAACTTTTCCGACCATAGATGTGGTTTGTATATGACACTTTAAAGTTTAATTGTAATGTCTGTATACAGATCTGTATAGCTATGACAGAGTCTAAAGAATCTAATTTTAACAACATTATTAGGAAAATTATCAAAAAATCACTGTTTACAGAGCGACAAATTGAAATTATTCTAAATCAAAAGGATCTTTTAGATTCAAGTTTTTCTATATCTAGAGGAGCGTATTACAGGCAAGTAGGTCAATCTAGAGAGAAATTAGTTGCATTATTCTATTCAATCATACTTTTACGAGGTTTAGGCATACTTTTGCCTGATGATATTGATGTGATATCAAAACTTTCTGAACAGATTAGTGTGATTAATAATAGTGATATCTTTCCTGAAAGAGAAGATGAAGTGATTAATGTCATTGAAAAGCTTATCAGACAGGCATCAAATATGTGATACTTGTGATTAGATCAGTTAAGGTTAATCTTAATCAAATGTGATTACATATTTAATTATCTGTGATTATAGTTGTGATTTTGTTAATCTAAAGTGTCAAATAATATTACTCAATCACAATAAATCACAACATAGTCATAAAAATAGTGATGTTAATAGAAATTCCCGACCCTGAAGTGATTTTAGGTGTGATTTTAGCATTTTTAATAGGTTTAGGAGGATTGTATTTTTTCTTTAAAATACGCCCATTCATAAAATCTAGTAGTGATGTTGCAGATCCAACACAAGTAGAACGCCTGGAATACTATGAAAGACAATTAATCGATATGAAAATACGCCTAGATTCATTAGAAATACAAGGGGTGGAAGAAAATCCAATTGATCCAAACTTAGAATTAAAACAATTTATAGAAAAATTAGTAGAAACAAGGGAGCCTGAAAAAGAAATTGAAGTGGTTAGAGAGCCTGAAATTGTTCTTGAAAAGCAAGTTTCTACGCCTAATCTGTCAAATATTGAACCTGTGAGTCCGGTTGATTATGTGTTACAACTAATCACAAACAAAGCTATGACATCACGTGATATACAAATCACAACAAAAAGAAGTAGAGAGCACACATCTAGACTAATGAAGAAATTATTTGAGAGTGGTTTAGTTCAAAGGAACACAGAAACCAAACCATATTCATATTCAATTACTGAAAAAGGAAAAGAAAAAATAAATAATATTACATCTGATCAAGTTGTTGGATAGAGAATTACAGAGTTAATTTGTTAACAAAATGTTATTTTTGACTGAAAATTAGACTAATTATTAATTATTTAATAATATATGAAAATATTAAATTATATATATTATTAAATTATAACAATAATATGTCAGTACAAGAAAATGCGGTGTTAGTAAAAATTACCTCAGCAGGTACAGTTTCAATACCAAAACAGTATAGAAAATTTATGGACATACAAAAGGGTGAATATGTAAAAATGACACTTGGAAATAATAGATTAATTATTAAAAAAGTTACTATTACTTAATAATTTATTGTTGTTTTTGAGCTATCTTGATTGATTGATAGGTCCATTCTCGACCAGTTCTTACTCTGTCCACCCTACCTTTTGCTGCAAATCGTGATAAATATGTGGAGATTATGCTAAGTTTTACAGGCTCGTTAAGTTCGTCTTCATATTTTTCAAGAATATTTGTTGAAGTAAACTTGCCTGTTGGGAAGAATTTATCCACAATATGCCAAATTTTTGACCCGGTTGAATCCATTTTTACAGATGATTCTGGTTCTTCTTCAATATTCATCAAGTCCATCATTTCAAATATTTTGAGAATCTTCTCTCGGGTAACATTGCCCTCTACCTTGATATCATATCGTGCACCATCTGCATCCTCTACATCTATTCGTATACGTTTTTTTGTCATCTTTGAGATCTAAAGGATCTAATGTTAACGGTTCAAGTGATCTGATCAGTTTTGTTAACATTGTAGTTTGTTAACATTGACTGCCTAGCCCTTGCCTAGCCAATTTTTTGTTATTAACATTTTATTCTAAATTAAGCCCCTTAGTCAAGACATAATCATGACTGGAGTGGAAATAAGGGGGTAATTTTGAGATATTCACATTGTTAACATCATTTTTGACGCCTGGAAAGGAAATAAGGGGGTCAAAATTAGGTTTTTTTTGATTTTCTTCACATAATTTTAACAATATGTTAACAACTCTCATTTCAACAAGAACTCACACACCAATATTTCCACTCTATCTTTTTTTAAATTTATTTTTTTTAGAAAATCTAAATCTAACTAAAAATAACTAATCATAAACTAAACTAGAATTACTACTGTATTCTATACTCTCTTAATTGAAGGATGAGTAAGATGAAGCAGTTAGGAAATGAAGGTGTCTGAGTATGTCTGACCCAATTGATAGAATGCTTGATGCAGCAGAATCCGGTAAATCAATAATTAAGAATAGAGAAATTCTTCATTTTACATATATTCCAAACGTAATATTTCATAGAGATTCTGAACAAGAACAAGTTGCTCAATCATTACTACCAATTCTAAAACAATCCAGACCGTCCAATCTCCTTGTTTATGGAAAACCTGGAACTGGCAAAACTTTGGTTGTTAAAAAAGTACTTTTCAAAATACAGGAAAGAGTTGAGAAATCAAACTTTCCAATTAAACTTGTATACTCTAATTCTAAAAATGAGACAACACTATACGGATTATTGGTCAGTATAGGCAGGCAATTAGGGCTAAATGAGAAGGAATTACCCACAACCGGACTTGCTATTAGCGAAGTCTTCAAAAGACTACTAAATAGAATTAATACCGAAAAACTTAACGCAGTTTTTGTAATTGATGAAATTGACTATCTTGCTCAACTAGTAGTAAAGACTGGAAAAGATATTCTATACCAACTAACAAGGGCTAATGAGCAATTAGATCAAGGATCTCTAACTTTGGTAGGGATTTCAAATGACTTGACGTTTAAAGAAAAACTTGATCCTAGAGTAATTAGCAGTCTAGGTGAAGAAGAAATCGTATTTACTAATTATGATGCTGAGCAAATTAAAAAAATACTTGAAGAGAGAATTAGTGAATCTTTTATAGAAAATACCGTTGAGGGACCAGCCTTAAATCTCTGTGCTGCCCTTGCAGGAGGAGAACATGGTGATGCCAGACGAGCCATTGATTTACTTCGAGTAGCAGGAGAACTTGCCGAAAGACAGCAATCTGATAAAGTTACAGTTGAGCATGTTAGAGAAGCCTCCCTAAAAATTGAAGAAAATAAAGAGGAAGCCTCCCTAAAATCATACCCGCTTCATGAAAAAATCGTACTTTTGGCCATAATGAAGGCCAATGGCTCATCCACTGGTGAAATTTACTCTTCCTACAAAAACCTCTGTAAAGCAGTTGGAAAGGATGAACTGACTCAAAGAAGAGTTACACAAATGTTAAGTGAAATTGAACTGTCAGGAATTATTTCCGGACGATTAATTCATCAAGGAATTCATGGAAGAACAAAAAAATACAAACTAACAGTTTCATCAGAAATGATAAAAAAGTCCTTCAAAAATGAATTAACTTTGCAAGATATTATTTGAGTTTGAACTATAATTCTCATGAAATACTTGGAATGTTTTTAAATTTACAATAATGGCAAGACCTGGATTTGGAACCATTCCAACACTTGCTTGAAAAGGTGTTTGTTTTTGCCAAGAACCTGAATTAACTAGTAAAATTCCCTTGTACATGTCTAATTGAGCCTTATGGACATGTCCTACATGAAAAATATCAGGAATGTCTTCAATTACTAAAAGATCCTCTACTTCTGGTGCTATTGGTGTTGAACTACCATAAATTGGACTTAGATGTCTAGCTCTGAGAAGATTTTTCATAACATCTGTAGGTCTATCATAACTTAGACCAGGAGTAGTCTTTACAATATCGTCTATACTTTGGCCATGAAACATCAATACTCTAACCCCGTTTAATGAAATTAGGGCTGGATTTCCAACCATTTCGATATTTTCTCTTTCCCATAAACCTGAATTGTATTTTTTTGGTATTGCTGGTTGAGGCAAAGCTCTTCTACCTGGATCGTGATTCCCAGGCATAATGATAATTTTAACTTTTTTTGAAATTTTATCTAGTAAATTTTCTGCTTTTTCTAACTGCTCTTCTATGGTTTGGCAAACCAACTCTTTGTTCTGATTTGGATATATTCCAACCCCATCAATTATGTCGCCTCCAATTAAGACAAAACCAACTTTTCTTGCAACAGGATCTGGACTAGATAGCCAAGTTACAAATTCCTCCAATTCATCCTCCATGAAATATTTACTTCCAATGTGTAAATCAGACAAAAATACGGCATATACCTCATTTTCTGACTTGTTAATTTTTTGATCTGGAACATCTGGAAAAATCAAATCTTTAATAATTAATCCTGAATTTTTGCCTGAAGATACTCTTGCCATAACAAACTGATCAATTAACAGAGTTCCAGCAGTTTTTTGCAATTCCTCATCAAAAATTATGCCCTCAAGTGAGCCTGAAGGGTCTTCTAACACTAATTTTGTGATGTTTCTTTCAGCATTTCTTGCATTAACTAAACCGCAGACATAGACATCTTTTTCAACTTCCCATTCTTTTTGAAGTTTTGATTTAACAACTGCGGCCGATTTAATCTTTTTTGATTCTGGTCTGTCTGAGATAATTCGCTTAAGCTTGTTAAAACGACTAGAAAACAAGGCATTGTATCCTTTAACCCCCTCCCCTGATGTAACTTTACTAGTAACATCAGATAATATTTTTAATTCATTTTGAAAATTGGGATCGTCTTTAATCCCAAGATATGTCTCTAGATCATCTTGATTAATTTGAAATAGTTTTTGTTTAGTTTTTTCTTGAATAATTTCTTTAATAATTTTCTCTAACTGTTTAACATCAGTAATATCATCTAAAATTTTAAATGCATCTGGATGAATTTGAAACCCTTTGTTTAATGCATAGTTTAATGCAAAGGACAACTCTTTTTTCATATCAAAAAATATCCTTTGGTTTAATTAAATCTGCTCTAAACTAACCCTCAAATATTGTTTGAAAAAACAAGGTAGTATGAACAAAATTAGAATTGTTATATTTTTTGTATTTCTAGTAATTTTTACAGTTATTTTTCAACTTGGTTCAATGTCTACTGTAAGTGAAGAAGAAGCAAATTTGTTCATGGAAGAATTTGAAAAATTAGTTTTAGATATTGATGCATTTGGTATTTTTGTACATAATACAACCATTGCATTGCCAATGTTTATTCCTGGATTTGGTATTTTTTGGGGACTCTTCGCTTCATGGTCTACAGGATATGCTTTTGCCGCAATTGTAACTTCTATGCCTGAAATAGCTAATATTTCGCCATTATCTATCCTATTCTTAACTCCGTTTGGGTTAATGGAAATTTTTTCGTATTCATTAGGAATTTCTAGAAGTTATATTTTGATTAAAGCAATAATTACAAAAACAAGTTTATCCCAATTTATCAAACCAACAATTATCGAAATTGGAATTGTAATAGCACTTCTTTTTGCAGGCGGATATGTTGAATTTTACATGATTGAATTAGCTCAAAACGAAAGTATTGAAATGCCCGGATTATAATCTAGATAATTAATTTTCCCATTGCCATCTATAATTCATGTAAGAATCTAAACTTGCTTGATTAAACACCATTACAGATAAATCCGAAAATTCCTTTCCTTCTAGATCCTTTACATTTCCCTCAAAATTAGTTTCATTTTCATTTGTGATTGATTCAAAAACATGAACTTTCATTTTAGCAGTATCAAAACCATTTTCTCGAAGATAAATTGCTATTTCAGATGGCATAAAGTGTTTGTCTGGTTGTTTTGGCCATGGTCTAGGAACTAAAACTACGCTAAAACCGTCTATCAGTGCTTTTTGCAATTCTAATTTTTTATCTTCAATTGGAGTTGTAACATGCATTGTAATTACTTTAGATTTATCCAAAGGCACTTTGGTCCTTGATGCAGCAACTTGAATTGAACTTATTCCTGGAATAATTTCAACTTCTCCAAAAATTTCTATTAATCTATCAACAACTTCAGATTCTGAAAAATTTACATCCCCTGTAAATGGAATTACTAATGTTCTATCGCCAAGCTCAGGAAGTATTTTTTGATAAGACTTTTCTTGATCATTCATAGTTATCTCATAGATTTCTTTTCCTTCAATTAGTTTCTCTATTGTTTTTAGAGTGTATTTGTAACCAATTATGATATCACAATTTTGAAGAATTTCTTTTACAATTTCTGTTACATATTTGGGTGAACCTGGTCCAACACCAACAGCAAAAACTTTTCCCATTTTTATTCGGTAAATTTTTGCCTTTCTTTAATATATTGAACAAATGGTGCCCAATCTACCTTCATGAATTTTGTAGGCTCCTTAATAGGATATTTTACCCAATCTTGGGCTATTGCATATTGATAATTTTCTTTTTTATCATCTTTTTCATATTCTAAATACAAAGCACTCCCCCAAGTTTTTTCTTCAAAACTAATTTTCTTAATATCATCAAATTCTAGTTCAACATTTTTACTATTTTCTAAATCATCTGAAAGTTCTTTTTCATCATAACCATCATGACGAATCATTGTATCTTTTGATTTTATAAAATTAATTACTTGTCTTTGAGTAATAGCCTTCCACCAGTTCATCTTTGATTCTGTTTTATGCACATACGTCAAATGCTTATCAGTTAAAACTAGCATTCCTTCTCTTCCACCAACTGAGAAGAATTTTTTAGATTCTCTCCAAACTGAAACTAAATGCGCTTGAATTTTTTCATTATGTTCCATATTACGATATTTATTTGACTTTGTTAAAAACTAATACAATTACCTTTTAAGTGAGATATTTTTTTTTAAAATATTGAATAAAATTATTTTTATGTTTACTGTTTTCTTAATTTTAATTGGATTTGGAAATTATTCATTCGCACAATCTGTTGAAGTCACTTTTCAACCTGTAGCAATAATTGAAACTAATCTTGGAGATATTGTTATAGAATTTTTATCTGACGCTGCACCAAATCATGTTCAAAATTTTATAAATTTATCTAGAGATGGATTTTATGATGGGACATTATTTCATAGAATAATTCCCGGATTTATGATTCAAGGAGGAGACCCTAATACCATTAGTGGTGATCCAAACACTTGGGGTCAAGGAGGTCCTGATGAAACATTGGACGCAGAATTTAATAAAATTAAACATAATCGTGGTATTGTTTCTATGGCAAGATCAGCAGATCCAAATAGTGCAGGCTCACAATTTTTTATTGTTCATCGGGATTCAAATTCTCTTGATGAAGAATACACTGTATTTGGAAGACTTGTAACTGAATCAAGTTTTGATACATTGGATAAAATTGCAGCCGTTCAAACAGGTACCAATGATAGACCAATAGATCCAGAACAAGTTAAAATCATAAAAATTACAATTGCTAGTAGGGCTGATATTCCAGATATTCTGGATTTAGGTATACCCGAATTAACAGAATCTAGTATATCCGAATTTAGTGGTGATCAAAACCAAATTTTTGAAAGTCAAGAACTTGGTATTACATTTAGTGCACCAGTAGGCTGGTTATTACAACAACCAGATGGTATTGATGGAGCTCCAGATGTTGCTGCAGTTGGTCCTAAAGTTGGCGAAATAAATCCTGTAATTTCACTAACAATTGAAGATACAAATGATAAAACTATTGAGGATTTAATTTTAGAAAAAAATAATGTTCTTGCTGAAGCAGTTTATCTAAATAAATTAGAAATACTTTCACAAAAATTAATTAAATCTAATGTTTATCAAATAGAAGCTATAGGAAATTTTGAAGTTGCTGATTTGCCATTAAAAATTAAATTCTTAGAAGTAATGATTGTTTCAGAACAAAAGTCATACACGTTTGCATATAGTAATTCAGTTGATAATTTTGATAATCATACTACAAAATTTCAAGAATCACTTGATTCTTTTAGAATACTTTCACAAAAATCTCCTATAATGGCGGAAGGAGGTTCTGAAGAAGGTGGAGGTTGTCTAATTGCAACTGCAACATACGGTTCTGAAATGTCGCAACAAGTTCAACAACTCAGAGAACTTCGTGACAACCAATTGCTACAAACCAAATCAGGAACCGCATTCATGGGAATGTTCAACGACATTTACTATTCGTTTAGCCCAATTGTAGCTGATTACGAGCGTGAAAACCCGTACTTCAAGGAGGCAGTAAAGATTGCAATCACTCCGATGATCTCATCTTTGT